>DASWTB010000415.1:0-23532 GCA_036402315.1 Pseudoduganella sp.
TCAACAAATGTGTTTTGCTGTTCCCCCATGCCCTTTGGGACCGCAGCATCGATTGGCTTAACCAAATACCCCGTCCGGGACGTGCTGGCGAGTGGGCCGAATGGGTCAGCCTGTTGCGGCCGACAGGACGCCCAGTTCTGATGGGGTTCAATGCAGCAGAATTTGGCACCTCCATGGAACAATGGAGTAACGCAAGAATTATCCAAAGCGCCATGGACAATCTTCGCAATATGTTTGGTCGAGACATTCCAGCGCCAGTCGACGCGGCAATTACGCGCTGGGCCTCGGACCCCTTCTCGCGTGGAGCGTATTCCTGCCACATTGTCGGCTCCACACCAGCGCACCGGGATGACTTGGCAAGCAGCGTTAATCATCGCCTGTATTTCGCCGGTGAAGCGACCAGCAAAAAGCACTATCAGACGGTTCATGGCGCATATGAGTCAGGGATACGTGCCGCTGAGGAAGTCATACGAACTGGCTGATACCTGGCCGTTCAACGTTCTCATGCGCTCATGGTTAATCACCAAGGAGGCAGATTGCTCCTGAAGGCGCTCACAGCCGCTCCAGCCTACACCAAGCAGTACCGAATAAATTGTTACCTCCACCACACAGAGTTCTCATCATTGACGACAATGTCGTCGCTGCGCAGGCGGTCGCCGAACATCTTAATGAACAGGGAGTCTTTGCAATTTGCGTCCATAATGGCAACGCAGCATTGCGGCTCGCTCCCTTCTTCAAAGCACACGTCGTACTGGTTGACATCAACATGCCCGCCAAAGACGGATTCTCAGTAATTCACGCCTTGAAGGCCCTTCCAGGTGGCAGTTCAGCCATTTACATCGCGCTGACGCCTGAACACACGGGTACTTCCTGCCTTCGGAAGGAACCCGTCTTCGAGCATTTTCTTCAGTTCCCTTACTCGTTAAAGGAAATACTAGAATCGGTGATGGGTGGCCGCCTCATGATCGATTCTGCGCCGGGCGAAGGCACCACGGTCCGCATGTCGCTCCCGAGCAGCTCACCGCACAAGGACTAACGCTGCATGCCCAGCAGACCCTGCTCGCGAATGAAGCCCACCACGTCCTGCACGCCCTGCCCGCTGCGCAAGTTGGTGAACACGAAAGGACGATCGCCCCGCTGCCTTGCGGCGTCGCGCGCCATGACTTCCAGGTCGGCGCCCACATGCGGCGCCAGGTCGGTCTTGTTGATGATCAGCAGGTCGGAGCGCGTGATGCCGGGCCCGCCCTTGCGCGGAATCTTTTCGCCGCCTGCCACGTCGATGACATACAGCGTCAGGTCCGACAGCTCGGGGCTGAAGGTCGCGGCCAGGTTGTCGCCGCCGGATTCGACCAGGATCAGGTCGAGCGCCGGAAAGTCCGCCTGCAAGCGCGCGATCGCCTCCAGGTTGATCGACGCATCTTCGCGGATGGCGGTGTGCGGGCAGCCGCCCGTCTCCACGCCCATCAGGCGCTCCGGCGGCAGCGCCTGGGCGCGCAGCAGGATCTCCATGTCTTCGCGGGTGTAGATGTCATTGGTGATGACGGCCATGTCGTAATCGTCGCGCATGGCTTTGCACAGCATTTCGCAGAGGGCGGTCTTGCCGGAGCCGACCGGGCCGCCGATGCCGACGCGCAGGGGATTGGATGCCATAGTAATTCCTTTATGAACGGTAAAGCCTGCCATGCTGCACTTCGTGCCGCATCGACAGTAAAGACAAGCCGGGGGCCCAGTTGGACATGTCCGCATCATCCACCGATTGCGCGGTACGCCCAGCTTCTTCGATCTCCGGGCGCAGCGACAGCAGCAGCCGCTGGCCCGCCACCTGCCCCAGCGGAATGGATTTGACGCAGCCCAACACCTGATTCTCGGCCCAGCCGAACAGCATCGCCAGCAAGGCCGCCTGGTGCGGGATACCCAGCGCATGCACGGCCCGCGCCAGCGCGGCCAGGTAGCTTTCCTCGCTTTCGGTGACCGGCGCCAGCTCCAGCTCGGCCAGCAGCCGCGCCAGCGAAAAACCCATCTGCACCGATTCCGCACGCAATTCCGCCGTATCGCGCGAAGCCAGGTAGCGCTCGGCCCAGCAAGATGCCGTCGCCGCATCGCCTGCCGCGTGGGCATGCAGCAGGCGCCAGAACAGCGGTGCATCCCAGCGCGCCAGCACTTCGTGCAGCATGCTGCACATCCAGGCGCGCGCCGTCGCGGCATCGTGCACGCTGCCTTCTTCCAGCGCCGCCTCCAGGCCCTGCGAGTAGCTGTAGGCGCCAATCGGCAGCGCCGGGCTGGCGAATTGCAGCAGATGCAGCAGCGCCTGCGCCTCCATCGTCACGCATCCGCAGGGCGATGAATCTTTTGCCGCAGCGGCACCGGCGCCAGCGGATGGCCGTGCGCATGGCCGCCGGAATAGGCGCCCGCCTCCGGTTCAAACGCCGCCATGTCTTCCGTCACATCGGCTCCCAGTCCAGTCAGCATATCGCGCAGCACCGGATCGACGCGGATGCGCAGGAAGCCGGCTCCCACCTCCACCTGGCTATGCCGGTTGCCGAGGTGGAAAGCGCAGCGCAATAGGCCATGGGCATCGGCGGCGCGCACGGTGTAGACCGGCTCCGCTGCCGCGCGCACACGCGCCACGAAGCCGGTTTCACCGGTCAGCAGGTCGCCGTCGCGCAGCACTTTGCCGCGCGTGGTGAACAGGGCGATCTCCTCGCCCGAGGCCAGGCGCGCGCGCTGGCGGCACTTTTCGCGCTGGTCGTAAGTCAGTACCAGTTCGCCGTCAATGCGTTCAGCGGCGGCCAGTTTGGTGTGCAGGGTCAGCATGGTCATCGCTCACTCAGAAAAGGAAATAGCGCTGCGCCATTGGCAGCACGGGCGCGGCTTCGCACACCAGCAGCTGGCCATCGGCCCGCACTTCATAGGTTTCGGGATCGACTTCCATGTGCGGGGTCGCGCCGTTGTGAACCATATCGGTTTTGCGCAGCCGGCGGGTGGCGCGCACCGGCACCACGCGCTTGGCCAGGCCGAGGCGTTGCGCCACGCCGGCCTCGAACGCCGCCTGCGAAACAAAGGTCAGCGATTTTTTCAAACCGCCGCCGAAGGCGCCGAACATCGGCCGCGTGTACACCGGCTGCGGCGTGGGAATCGAGGCGTTGGGATCGCCCATCTGGGCACAGGCGATCATGCCGCCCTTCAGGACCATCGACGGCTTGACGCCGAAAAATGCCGGCCGCCACAGCACCAGGTCGGCCAGCTTGCCCACTTCCAGCGAGCCCACCACGTGCGAAACGCCATGCGCAATCGCCGGATTGATCGTGTACTTGGCCACGTAGCGCTTGACGCGCGTGTTGTCATTGCGGATGTCGTCGCCCGGCAGCGGCCCGCGCTGCACCTTCATCTTGTGTGCGGTCTGCCAGGTGCGCATGATGACTTCCCCCACCCGCCCCATGGCTTGCGAATCGGACGACATCATCGAGATCGCGCCCAGGTCGTGCAGGATGTCTTCCGCTGCAATGGTTTCGCGGCGGATGCGCGATTCGGCGAAAGCGACGTCCTCGGCGATGGCGGCGTCCAGGTGGTGGCACACCATCAGCATGTCCAGGTGCTCGTCCAGGGTGTTGACGGTGAACGGGCGGGTCGGGTTGGTGGACGACGGCAGCACATTGGATTGGCCCACCGCCGCGATGATGTCCGGCGCGTGGCCGCCGCCCGCCCCTTCGGTATGGAAGGTATGGATGGTGCGGTCCTTGAACGCCGCCAGCGTCGCCTCCAGGAAGCCGCCTTCATTCAGCGTGTCGGTATGGATGGCGACCTGCACGTCCATACGGTCGGCCACGGACAGGCAGTTGTCGATCGCGGCCGGTGTGCTGCCCCAGTCTTCGTGCAGCTTCAGTCCGATGGCGCCGGCTTCGATCTGCTCCTCCAACGGCAGCGGCAGGCTGACATTGCCCTTGCCCAGGAAGCCCAGGTTCATCGGGAAGGCGTCGGCCGCCGCCAGCATGGAGTGGATATGCCACGGGCCGGGAGTGCAGGTGGTGGCCGCCGTGCCGACGGCCGGCCCGGTGCCGCCGCCGATCATGGTGGTCACGCCCGATGCCAGCGCTTCGTCGATCTGCTGCGGGCAGATGAAATGGATATGCGTGTCGACCCCGCCGGCGGTGACGATCATGCCTTCGCCCGCGATGATTTCGGTGGCGCCGCCGATGGCCATGGTGCCGCCGGGCTGGATGTCGGGGTTGCCGGCCTTGCCGATGGCGGCGATCTGGCCATCCTTCAGGCCGATATCGGCCTTCACGATACCCCAATGGTCCAGGATCACGGCATTGGTGATCACCGTATCCATCACGTCCCGGTGCGGCAGCTGGGATTGGCCCATGCCGTCGCGGATCACCTTGCCGCCACCGAACTTCACCTCTTCGCCGGGAATGGCGTAGTCATGCTCGATCTCGATAAACAGTTCGGTATCCGCCAGGCGGATGCGGTCGCCCGTGGTCGGCCCGAACATTTCCGCGTACGCGCGGCGCGAAATCCGGGCCATTACGCCTCCCCGTCCAATGCGCCCATCACGCGCGCGTTGAAGCCATACACGTGGCGTGTACCGGACAACGCCACCAGCTGCACCGTGCGGCGCTGCCCAGGCTCGAAGCGCACCGCAGTGCCGGCCGCGATATCGAGCCGCATGCCGCGCGCCTGGGCGCGATCGAACTGCAGCGCTTCATTGACTTCAAAAAAATGGAAATGCGAGCCGACCTGTACCGGCCGGTCGCCGCTATTGGCCACCACCAGGGTGCAGCCGGCGCGGCCGGCATTGAGCGTGATGTCGCCCTCTTCAAGCAGGTATTCGCCAGGTATCATGCCGTCCTCAAACGATAGGGTGGTGGACGGTGACCAGCTTGGTCCCGTCGGGAAAGGTTGCTTCGACCTGGATGTCGGGGATCATTTCTGGCACGCCCTCCATGACGTCCTCTCGCGAAAGCACCTGGGTGCCCTCGGCCATCAGCTGGGCCACGGTCTTGCCATCGCGCGCGCCTTCCAGGATCGCGGCGCTGATCAGGGCTACCGCTTCCGGGTAATTGAGCTTAAGGCCGCGCGCGCGGCGGCGTTCCGCCAGCAGCGCGGCCGTGAACAGCAGCAATTTGTCTTTTTCGCGTGGGGAGAGGTCCATGTCAGGTGTTCCATATACGGAGTTCAGTTGCGGGGCGTTCCATCCAGTGCGGGCGCAGGACCTGCCAGGCTCGCGCCATCAGTTGGCGCGCTTGTTCGGCATCGTGTCCCAGGTAGCGCAGCACCAGCACGGCCTTGAGCGAAGTCACGCCCAGCGCCGGGTCCAGTGCGCGCAACTGCGCGACAAGCGCAGCGTCGGTGGAACGTCCCGCTGCCAGCAAGGTGGCGCACACCGTCGCGCCGCCCAGTACATGCGGGCTTTGCATCGCGCTGCCGCCGCCGTGCAGCACGCCCTGGTCCCACCATAGCAGGCGCCCGGCCTGGCGCACCTGCAGTTGCTGGCGCACCGCACCGCTTGCGAAGCGCTCCCCGCTGGCGCTGCGGCCAAAGCACAAAATGTCGCAGCCAAGGTAGCGCGCACCGGGCGCCAGCTCGACCTCCTGCTGCAGATTGGCGTGCGTGGCATCGAAGAAGATTGTTTCCTGCGGCAGCCACTCCAGGCGTGCGTCTTGCGCCGCACGGATTTTCACCCTCTGCCAGGCCGGCTTGCCATTGGCGCGGTACCATTTGGCGGCGCCCGGCGTGGTCAGCAAGGCATGCGAACCAGCATCGGCCGTGACGTCGATGCTCAGTTCATCGCCGCCGGCAATGCCGGCTGGTGGATGCAGCAGGATGTTGTGGCAGACGGCCTCCCCTTCAGGATACAAAGCCTTTTGCACGCGCAAAGGACCGCTGTGCACGCGATGCACCAGCCGCGTCGCGGTGCCGGCGCGCGCATACCCGAGCGCCAGGCTGGCGTGCCACGACGTGGGCGGCAAGGTTGCGGCAGGATGGTCAATGCGCATGACAGCCACCTATCCCAGGGATGCGTCCGAGGGCGCCGTTGCTCGCGGGCGCGCCATGAGTTTGGCCAGCAGGAAGCTGGCGGCCAGTACCACGACCAGCGCGGTACCGAAGGCCAGCTCTTTGCCATCGCCCCAGGCGCCGATAGCGGGCGATGACAGTTTCAGGATGCCGAAGCCCGCCACCAGAAAGCTCATGCCGGCCACTACCCAGCCCATAATGCGCGACGCCAGCACTGCCACCTCGCCGCTACGGCGCAACAAGCGCGCAATCCAGAAACCATGCACGCCATCGGCCACCAGCATCCCCAGCGTAAACAGTACGCCCAGCAGCAATGCATGCTGCCAGCCGCCAAACTGGGTGGCAGCCATGGCAAACAGGCTGGCCTGGCTCACGGTGTCGAACGACAAGGCGAACAAGGCGCCCACCAGCGCTACCCCGCCCGGCCCCGACGCTGCTGCAAGACGGCCCAGGAAGCGGCCCTTCAATCCCACCGGCGCAACCACCTGCCCGGCAGTCGCGCTGAGCAGCGCCTGCACGTTCAACACACCCAGGCCAAGCAGGCAGGCGATCGAGACCCAGGCGCCGCACAGTTCAAGCCAGGCCGGCGGCTGCCAGTAGCTGGCCAGGGTGCTGAGCGCCACCGAGATGACAATCACCACCGCGCCGTGGCCCACTGAGAACCAGGCTCCGCACTGGCGCGCCAGGCGTGGCCGGGCTGGCATGTTCCAGCGCGCCAGGCCGTCAATCGTCGCCAGGTGGTCAGCATCGAATCCATGCTTCAGGCCCAGGCTGAGCACCAGCAAGCAGAGTCCAATCAAATTGTCGGGAAGGGTATCGGCCATGCCCATCAATAAGCAAGACGCATACCAGTTGAAACGGGCGGGCGGATGGGCATAGTAATTGCATTAATGGAGTAGCCTAGAAGAATCTCGCGCCCCCATGAACACCTCTGCACCAAACTTGGAAAGCCCACGCACCAAAACGGTTCAGCGCATCGTCAAGATTCGGCGCGACTACAACACCTGGGTCGCGAATGAAACCATTGAAGATTACGCACTGCGCTTTACGCCGCGCGCCTTTCGCAAGTGGTCCATTTTTCGCGTGGCCAATACCGCGTTTGGTGCGATCGCCTTCCTGGTGCTGGAAGCGATTGGCGGCACGCTGGCCGTGCACTACGGTTTCATCAATGCCTTCTGGGCCATCCTGGCGGTCAGCCTGATCATCTTCCTGACCGGCCTGCCCATCAGCTATTACGCTGCACGCCACGGCGTGGACATGGACTTGCTGACGCGTGGCGCTGGCTTCGGCTATATCGGCTCCACCATTTCCTCCTTTATCTACGCCTCCTTTACCTTCATTCTGTTTGCGCTGGAAGCGGCCATCATGGCCTATGCGCTGGAACTGTATTTCGGCCTGCCCCTGTGGCTTGGCTACCTGGCCAGCGCACTGGCGGTGGTACCCCTGGTGACGCACGGCGTGACCCTGATCAGCCGCATCCAGATGGTGAGCCAGCCGCTCTGGCTGCTGCTGATGGCACTGCCCTTCATCGCGATTGCGTTCAAGCGCCCCGAACTGCCCGGCCAATTGCTCCAGTTTGCCGGCTCGAACCCTGCCAACGACCATTTCAACACCCTGGCCTTTGGCGCCGCTACTGCGGTCGGTGTCGCGCTGATTCCCCAGATTGGCGAACAGGTCGATTTCCTGCGCTTCATGCCGCCGCCAGGCAAGAAGCGCTTGCGCTGGCACCTTGGCGTGCTGGCCGCGGGCCCGGGCTGGGCGGTGGTTGGCGCGCTCAAAATGCTGGCCGGGGCACTGCTTGCCCTGCTCGCGCTGCAAGGCGGCGCCAGCCTGGCGCAAGCGGTCAACCCGACCCATATGTACCTGGCAGGCTTCAACCTGGTCGGCGCCGGCACAGGCCTGGCGCTGCTGGCCACCGTGGTGTTTGTCGTGGTGTCGCAGATCAAGATCAACATGACCAATGCCTATGCCGGCTCGCTGGCCTGGTCGAATTTCTTCGCGCGCCTGACCCATAGCCATCCGGGGCGCGTAGTGTGGGCCTGTTTCAACGCCCTGATTGCCGTGCTGCTGATGGAACTGAATGTGTTCCAGGCGCTGGACCAGGTGCTCGGGCTGTTCTCCAACATCGCCATCGCCTGGATCGCCGCCGTGGTGGCCGACCTGGTCATCAACAAACCGCTGGGACTGAGCCCGGCTGGCATTGAATTCCGCCGCGCCTACCTGTATGACATCAATCCGGTCGGCGTGGGCGCAATGCTGCTGGCCTCAGTGCTGTCGGTGGCAGCCTTCACCGGCCTGTTCGGCGCTACCGCCAAGGCGTTTTCAGCCTTCATTGCGCTCGCTACAGCGTTCATCGCCGCACCGGCCATCGCCTACCTGACCGGCGGCCGCTACTACATTGCCCGCCAGCCAGCGGCAGCGCACAGCAATACCTGCAGCATCTGCGAAAAATCCTATGAGGCGGAGGACATGGCGCATTGCCCTGCCTACCAGGGAGCGATCTGTTCGCTGTGCTGCTGCCTCGACGCGCGCTGCGACGATGCATGCAAGCCCCATGCGCGCCTTTCAGCGCAATGGCAGGCCGCGATGCATTGGCTGCTACCCAAATCGGCCTGGCCCTACCTGGTCAGCGGGCTGGGCTACTACCTGCTGCTGATGACGCTGACCCTGCTCTTGCTGGGTGGCCTGCTGGGACTGCTATACCTGCATGAGGCGGCGGCCCTGGCACAGGCCGGGCAGCTGCAGTTGCTGGCACCATTGCGCCTGGCCTTCCTCAAGATCTTCGGCGCACTGCTGCTGGTCAGCGCCATCGTGGCATGGTGGCTGGTGTTGAACCGCGAAGGCCGCCGCGTGGCACAGGAAGAAGCGCAGCAGGCCAGGAGGCTGGCCGACCAGGCCAACCAGGCCAAGAGCCGCTACATCGCCGGCATCAGCCATGAGATCCGCACCCCGCTCAACAGCATCCTGGGCTATGCGCAGTTGCTGGAGAACGACCCGGCCATGCCGTCGCACCGCCTACAGGCCATCCGCGTCATCCGCGGCAGCGGCGAGCACTTGCTGTCCCTGATCGAGGGCACGCTCGACATCGCCCGCATCGAGGGTGGACGCCTGAGCGTTGACCTGCGCCCGCTGGAGTTCCCCACCTTCATCGCACAGCTGGTGCAGATGTTCGAGCAGCAGGCCGCCAGCAAGGGACTGGCTTTCCGCTACGAGGTGCAGGGCAGCCTGCCGGCGGTAGTCCGGGCGGACCGCAAGCGTCTCGGCCAGATCCTGATCAATATCCTCGGCAACGCGGTCAAGTTCACCAGCCAGGGCAGCATTGTCTTCCGGCTTCGCTACCAGCGCGACATGGCGCACTTTGAAGTGGAAGACAGCGGGCCTGGCATTCTGGAACATGAACTGGAACGCATCTTCGAGCCTTTCGCGCGCGGCAGCGCCGGCGATGCCGTCAACTGCGGCGGCACCGGGCTTGGCCTGCCGATCAGCAAACTGCTGACGGAACTGATGGGCGGTGACCTGACCGTGCGCAGCACGCCGGGCGCGGGCAGCGTCTTCGGCGTCCACCTGCTGTTGCCACGCCTGCATGCCGAGGCGCCGGAGCCCGATGCCGCCCCAGTCCAGCGCAGCGGCTATGCCGGCGCCCGCCGCCGTATCCTCGTAGTCGACAATGACCGCAACGACCGCGAGCTGCTGGCGGAAATCCTGACGCCGCTCGGCTTCATCGTCGGCCAGGCCGCTTCCGGCCAGGAGTGCCTGCAATGCCATGCCGGCTTCGCCCCCGACCTGATCCTGATGGACCTGGCCATGCCGGGCATGGACGGCTGGGAGGCCAGCCACCTGCTGCGCACCGGGCATGCCTGTACAGTGCCGATCGGCATCGTCTCGGCCAATGCGTACGACAAGGGCCTGCCCAACCCGGCCGGCATTGGCGCCGACGATTTCTTCACCAAGCCCGTGCAACTGGCCGAACTGCTGGACTGGATCGGGCGCCGCCTCCAGCTCGACTGGATCGCGCCGATAGCGGCCAGCGCCAGCGCCGCGCCGCCCGGACAGCCCCAGTTGCCCTCGCCCGCGCAACTCGCCCCCTTGCGCGCGCAAGTAAAGGCCGGCTACATGCGTGGCATCAAGCAGCAGCTGGATGTCATCGCCGCACTTGGCGAACCGTACCTTCATTTTGTCGACATCATGCGAGCCCACGCGCAGCGCTTCGAACTGGAAGCGATGGCGCGCCTGCTCGAACCGGGAGCACCCTATGCAACAAACGATTGAACGTCCACCAGGCCAGTTGGTACTGGTGGTTGACGACATGCCCGAAAACCTGGCCGTGCTGCACGACGCACTGGATGAATCGGGCTACTCCGTGGTGGTCGCCAACAATGGCGTCACCGCGCTGGAACAGGCCCACGCGCTGGTACCCGACGTCGTGCTGCTGGATGCCGTCATGCCCGGCATGGACGGCTTCGAAGTCTGCCGCCGTTTGAAAGCGGACCTCCAGACCCGCGCCATCCCGGTAATCTTCATGACTGGCCTGACGGAGAGCGAGCATGTGGTGGCGGCATTCCAGGTCGGCGGCAGCGATTATGTGACCAAGCCGGTGCGCCAGAACGAGATGCTGGCGCGCATCCGCGCCCATACGCAGAATGCGCGCCTGATGAGCCAGGCCCGCAGCGCCCTCGACGCCTTTGGCCACGCCGTGCTGGCAGTCGATCCCGACGAACGCATCATCTGGCAGACGCCATTGGCGCGGCAATGGCTGGACATCTACTTCCCGGCCCACGCCAAGTCCACGCTGCCGCCGCAAGTATCGCCCTGGCTGCAGCGCGCCGTGCGGGCACGCTCCGCCGGCGAAGAAGCGGCAGCGCTGGTGATTGCACAAGGCACCCGGCGCCTGATCTTCACGCTTGGCGAGGCGGACGAAGCGGTCCAGTGGAGCGTGGTGCTGCGCGAAGAGGCGGATGACGCCCTGGTGCAGTCGCTGATGGCAAAGCACCGCCTGACCCAGCGCGAAGCCGAAGTGCTGCATTGGGTCAGCAAGGGCAAGACCAACCGCGACATCGGCGACATCCTCGGCACCAGCCCGCGTACCATCAACAAGCACCTGGAGCACGTATTCGCAAAACTGGGCGTGGAGACGCGCACCGCCGCCGCTGCGCTGGCCGTGTCGTCTAGACCGACAGGTGGCGGGTAACGTCGTCGCTCGCCATCTGCGCCTGGCTGCCGGCCGCCACCACTTCGCCGCGCGACAGCACGATGAAATGGTCGGCCAGCGCGTGGGCGAAATCGAAGTACTGCTCGCACAAGAGGATGGCCATGTCGCCGCGCTGGCGCAGCAGGCGGATCACGCGTTCAATATCCTTGATGATGGACGGCTGGATGCCCTCGGTCGGTTCGTCCAGGATCAGTACCTGCGGCCGTTGCAGCAAGGCGCGCGCTATAGCCAGCTGCTGTTGCTGGCCGCCGGACAGGTCGCCGCCGCGCCGCTGCAGCATGTCCCTCAACACGGGAAACAGCTCATAGACTTCGCCGCTGATGCGTGCCGCCTCGCGGCGTGGCAACGTCGCCATGCCCATGCGCAGGTTTTCCTCCACCGTCAGCCGCGCGAAGATTTCCCGGCCTTGCGGCACATAGGCGATGCCGGCCGCCGCGCGTGCATGAGGCGGCTGGCGGGCGATGTCGCGCCCACTTAGCCGCACCGTGCCGCCAGATACCGGCAGCACGCCCATCAGGCATTTCAGCAGCGTGGTCTTGCCCACGCCATTCCGGCCCAACAAGGCCAGGCATTCGCCGCGCGCCACTTGCAGCGAGACCCCACGCAAGGTGTGGGAAGAGCCATAGTACTGGTTCAGGTTTTCGGCTTGCAGCATCATCGTCCTAACGTCCCAGGTAGACTTCGATCACGCGTTCATCGGCTTGCACCTCGTCCATGCGGCCCTGCGCCAGCACGGCGCCTTCATGCAGCACCGTCACCTTGCCGCGCTGCGCGATGTCGGCCACGAATCCCATATCGTGCTCCACCACCATGATGGAGTGCTTGCCGCGCAATTCATTCAGCAATTCCGCGGTGCGGGCCGTTTCGGCGTCGGACATGCCGGCCACTGGTTCGTCGAGCAGGATCAGTTGCGGGTCCTGAATCAGCAACATGCCGATTTCCAGCCATTGCTTCTGGCCGTGCGAAAGCAGGCCCGCCAGGCGCTGCGCCTGCCCTTCCAGGCGGATCTGGCGCAGGATGGCGGCAATCTTGTCGCGCTGCTCGCCGCGCAGGCGCGCGAACAGCGTAGGCCGCACGCGCTTGTCCATCTTCATGGCCAGCTCCAGGTTTTCGAATACGGTATGCGATTCGAACACTGTCGGCCGCTGGAATTTGCGGCCGATGCCAGCTTGCGCGATCTGGTATTCCGTCAGCGCCGACAAATCGTGGCGCTGGCCGAACCAGGCGCTGCCCGAACTGGGCCGCGTCTTGCCAGTGATGACATCCATCATCGTGGTCTTGCCGGCGCCATTGGGGCCAATGATGCAGCGCAGTTCCCCCACCGAGATATCGAGACTGAGCTTGTTCAGGGCGCGGAAGCCGTCGAATTCGACCGTCACGTCTTCCAGGTAGAGGATGGCGCCATGGCTGGTGTCCAGCCCTTTGTCTTGCGCGACCTTCATGCGACTTCCTCCAGTTCCTGCTTGGGCGCCGGTGCGCGTTGGGTTCGCCTTGGCAGGCGCAGGCCCAGCAACCCTTTCTGCATCAGCAGCGTCACCAGGATGAACAACAGGCCGAGAGCAAACAGCCACAGGTCCGGGAAGGCGGCGGTAAACCAGCTCTTCAAGCCGTTCACGGTGAAGGCGCCGAGGATCGCCCCCAGCAGCGTGCCACGGCCGCCAACGGCCACCCAGACCACCATTTCGATTGAATTGGCCGGCGACATTTCCGAGGGATTGATGATGCCCACTTGCGGCACATACAGCGCACCGGCAATCGCGCACAGGATGGCCGACAGGGTCCAGACAAAGAGCTTGAACCACAGCGGGTTGTAGCCGATGAACATCAGGCGCGCCTCCGAATCGCGCACCGCCTGCAGCACGCGGCCCAGGCGCGACGTCACTATCCAGCGGCACAGCAGCAGTGCGCCCACCAGGCAGGCCAGGGTCACCAGGTACAGCACTGCCTTGGTGGCCGGCGCCGTGATACTGTAGCCGAGGATGCGCTTGAAGTCGGTGAAGCCGTTATTCCCTCCGAAGCCAGTGTCATTGCGGAAGAACAGCAGCATGCAGGCATAGGTCAGGGCTTGCGTGATAATGGAAAAATACACGCCCTTGATGCGCGAACGGAAAGCGAAATAGCCGAACACGAAGGCCAGCGCGCCCGGCACCAGCACCACCAGCGTCAGGCAGTACCAGAAGCTGTCCGTCATGGCCCAGTACCAGGGGAATTCTTTCCAGTCCAGGAAAACCATGAAGTCAGGCAGCGCGCTCTGGTAGACGCCATCGCGCCCAATCGCGCGCATCAGGTACATGCCGTGGGCATAGCCACCCAAGGCAAAGAACAAACCATGGCCCAGCGACAGAATGCCGGTGTAGCCCCACACCAGGTCCAGCGCCAGCGCTGCCAGGGCATAGCACATGAATTTTCCGGCCAGTCCGATCAGGTAGTCCGGCACATGCAGCGCATGTCCAGGCGGGAATGCGAGATTACATGCCGGCAGCAGGGCCGCCAGCAGCGCCAGGCCCGCCACGACGAACCATGTGCGCCGGGAAAACAGCTTAGTCATTCAACACTCCTGCCTTTGACAGCGAACAACCCCTGCGGCCTGCGCTGGATGAAGACGATGATGAAGCCCAGGATCGCGATCTTGGCCAGCACTGGGCCCGCAACCGGTTCCAGCAGTTTGTTGGCTTCACCAAGCCCCAGTGCAGCGATCACGGTGCCGGCCAGTTGGCCCACTCCGCCCAGCACCACCACCATGAACGAGTCAATGATGTAGGACTGGCCCAGGTCCGGCCCCACATTGCCCAGCTGCGACAGCGCCACGCCGCCCAGCCCCGCAATGCCGGAACCGAGACCGAAGGTCAGCATGTCGATGCGGCCGGTCGGTACCCCGACGCAGCCCGCCATGCGCCGGTTCTGCATGACAGCGCGCACGAAGAGGCCCAGCCGCGTGCCGTTCAGCAGCAGCCATACGCCAGCCGTCACCAGCACGGCAAACACGATGATGGCGATGCGGTTGTAGGGCAGCACCAGCGATCCGAGTACCGTCACACCGCCCGACATCCAGGCCGGATTGGCCACCTCCACGTTCTGCGCGCCGAACAGGGTTCGCACCGCCTGCATCAGCACCAGGCTGATGCCCCAGGTCGCCAGCAGGGTTTCCAGGGGGCGCCCGTACAGCCAGCGGATCACCGTGCGCTCCAGCGCCATGCCTACCAGCGCCGCCACGGTGAAAGCAGCAGGCAACGCGGCCAGCAGGTACAAGTCCACAGCCTGAGGCAAGTATTGACGGAACAGCGACTGCACCAGGTAAGTCGTATAGGCGCCGATCATCAGCAATTCGCCGTGGGCCATATTGATGATGCCCATCAGACCGAAGGTGATGGAAAGGCCCAGCGCCGCCAGCAGCAGCACGCTGGCCAGCGAGACACCGTAAAACAGGTTGCCAACAAGCTCTGTGCGTGCCTGCCTGGCGTCGATGGACTTCAAGGCATCCGTTACCGCCAGGCGAACGGCGGCATCCGGCTCGGCGGACACCGGTTCCAGCATGGCCTGCAGCGGGGCGCGCTGCGCACTGCCGCCCAGCTCCCCCACCTGGCGCGCGGCTGCGGCGCGTTCGAGCGCTTGCGGCGCCTGCAAGCTGGCGAGCGCCAGCAGCAACTGCAGCGCGGAGCGCACTTGCCCGTCCTGCTCGCCCTGCACGGCGCGCTGCGCCAGCGCCACCTGGGCGGGACTCAGTTCCTGGTTCAGCAAGGCTTGTGCGGCCGCCAGGCGCTGCGCCGGCTCGGGCGCCAGCAAATCCATACCCGACAAGGCTGCCTCGATGGCGGCACGCAGGCGGTTATTGACGACAATGGCAGCCGCACCTTCCGGCACTGGGGCCGACGGTGCAATGCTCGCCACCTGCCCATCGGGCATGATGTACAAGGCATCGTCCTTCAATGCGCGCAGCACGGCCGCCGCTTCCGGCGTGCCGAGCGCGCCGATGGCAGCGACTGCCGCCACCCGCGCGTCGGGATCGTCACCGGCCAAGGGCTGCAACAGGGCTGGCGCAATGGCGGCCTGCCCGGCGCCGGCCAGCAGGCAAAGCGCGATGCCGGCCAGCAGCCGGCGCACAGCGGAATACATCATGGGAAGATCTCCAGTGATCAAGGCCGGCGGGCGGCACGCGGCGCCCGCCGGTATGCCGGCTTACATCTTTTGCTTGCCTTCGTTACCCGGGATGAACGGGCTCCAAGGCTGGGCGCGGATCGGTTCCTTGGTCTTCCATACAACGCTGAACTGGCCATCGGCCTTGATTTCGCCGATCATCACCGGCTTGTGCAGGTGGTGGTTGCTCGGGTCCATGGTCAAGGTGAAGCCGGACGGCGCCTTGAAGGACTGGCCGCCCATTGCCGCGATCACCTTGTCGGTGTCGGTGGACTTGGCCTTCTCGACGGCCTGCGCCCACATGTTGATGCCGACATAGGTCGCTTCCATCGGATCGTTGGTAACTGCGTTGGCGGCATTCGGCAGTTTCTTCGCCACGGCATAGGCCTTCCATTTCTTGATGAAGGCATCGTTCACCGGATTTTTTACCGACTCGAAATAGTTCCAGGCCGCGAGGTGACCGACCAACGGCTTGGCGTCCACCCCGCGCAGCTCCTCTTCACCCACCGAGAAGGCGACGACCGGCACCTGTGTCGACTTCAGGCCGGCATTGCCCAGCTCCTTGTAGAAGGGTACGTTGGAGTCGCCGTTGATGGTGGAGATCACCGCAGTCTTGCCGCCGGCCGAGAACTTCTTGATATTGGCGACGATAGTCTGGTAGTCCGAATGGCCAAACGGTGTGTAGGTTTCCTCGATATCGCTGTCCTTGACTCCTTTGCTCTTCAGGAAAGCGCGCAGGATCTTGTTGGTGGTGCGCGGGTACACATAATCCGTGCCGAGCAGCACGAAGCGCTTGGCGCCCCCGCCCTCCTTGCTCATCAGGTATTCGACGGCGGGAATCGCCTGCTGGTTCGGCGCCGCGCCGGTATAGAACACATTCTTCTCGAGTTCTTCCCCTTCATACTGCACCGGGTAGAACAGCAGGCCATTCAGTTCCTTGAAGACCGGCAGCACGGACTTGCGCGACACCGAAGTCCAGCAGCCGAACACCGCGGCCACTTTATCTTTCGCGACCAGCTGGCGTGCCTTCTCGGCAAACAGCGGCCAGTTCGATGCCGGATCGACCACCACGGGCTCCAGCTTTTTGCCCAGCACACCGCCCTTGGCATTGATTTCCTCGATGGTCATCAAGGCCACATCTTTCAGCGACGTTTCGGAAATCGCCATGGTGCCCGACAGCGAGTGCAGGATGCCGACCTTGATGGTGTCGGCCGCGTAGGCCGCGAAGCTGCCACCCAGCATGGCGGCGGCTGCCGCGATGCGGGTCAGGGAAGCGATGAGATGACGGCGAGTTTGCATAATGGTTACCCTCTTCTGATGGTGGAAGGATGCTGCTTAGTATTGGACTTGCAGCGCAGCCACGAACTTCGATTGGTCGGCGGCGGCGACGGTTTCGGTCCTCGAATACTTGGCGCTCAACTGCGCGTTGTAGCCATCGATGATGTAATTGAGGCCGATGTCCGACTGCTTGACGTCGATGTTGTTATCGGGCTTGAACTTCTGGTATTGGACGAAGGGCTGCAGCTTGCCCTGGCCTGGCGCCAGGTTGAACACGTAAGCGAGGCCAGTCGACCAGGCCTTGCCCTGCTCCGCCAGGATGACATCGTCGTTGCGGTAGTTGTAGTAGGCCGCTTCCACCGATACCGCACCGGTCCCGATGCGCTTTTCCAGCAGGAAGTCCAGGTTCCAGGCCTTGTAGTCGCCGTTCTTTGCGACGGTCAGCACGCCATCCTTCTGGTAGCGTCCAGCCAGGCCGATGGCCAGGATATCCTTGCTGCCCAGGTAGTTGCCGGTGCCGTAGTAGCCCGGTTCTGTCTCCCAGAAGTCGTACTGCACGCGGCCTGCATACATCAGGCTGTCGTCGGCCTTGACGCCCGCTGCCTTGGCCTGATTCTGAGTCAGGCTGCCGATGCCGAAGGTATGGCCTTCGAAAGCGCCGAAGGAGTATCCAAGCTTGCCATCGGCTGCATTCCCCCACACCACCACGCCATCGTCACGTCCACGGAAAATGCCGCCGTTGTAGCCATAGCGCGAAGCCACGCCCGCCCAGTAGCCACCACCGAGCGAATAATAAGGACCGGCCATATTCGCGCGGTCGCTCGGCGACAGGAGGCGGCCGGCCCAGACATTCAGCTCCGGCGAAAACGCGAACTGCGCGGCGGCATCCAGCACCCGGATCTGGTCGCCATCCCATTCGGTGTTCAACATGCCCTTGATGGTCTTGTTCAGAGAAGCGCCAAAGAACAGGCGCGCGCTATCTAGGTTGAAATCGTTCGAGCGCGAACTGCCATCCGGCGCACCGTCTTTGGCACTGGTAAAACTGCCACGCGCACCAAAGCCTACGCTGACGGACTTGTCGTCGCCGATCGGAATTGTGGCGCCCGCGTGCGCCAGCGACGCCAGTGCGGCGCTGAGTAATACCGAGAGCTTGATCTTCTTTTGCATGCCAGTCCTCTTTTCACAAGTTTGAAATGTTGCCGCTTGTGTCAGAGTAAAGAGGCTGGCCGGGCTGGCCCATACGTCAAGTGACGTAGTGGCAGATTCGCGTCACCAAACAAAACGGCCCGGGCGCTTGAGCGGCCGGGCCGTTTTTGTTGGGACTTTAAAGCTTATGCCAGCTTGCCGTGGCAAGCCTTGAACTTCTTGCCGCTGCCGCATGGGCATGGGTCGTTGCGGCCAACCTTGAAGCCTTGGCTCATCGCCGCTTCCAGGTCACCGGCCGGCATGGCGGTAGGGGCCAGCAATTCTTCCGGCGCCGCGTTCGGGTTGAAGTCGGCGTGCTGGTAGTGGACGTTCTCGACGTGCGACTGGTTCATGGCCGCTTCCGCTGCCTCGACTTCTTCGCGCGACTGGATGCGCACCATCATCACCATGCGGATCACGTCGTTCTTGATCATGTCCAGCATCTGGCCGAACAGCTCGAACGCTTCGCGCTTGTATTCCTGTTTAGGATTCTTCTGCGCATAGCCGCGCAGGTGGATGCCCTGGCGCAGGTGGTCCAGCGCTGCCAGGTGCTCGCGCCAGTGAGTGTCCACCGACTGCAGCATGACGTTGCGCTCGAAGCCGCCGAAGGCTTCCTTCGACACGATATCGACCTTGGCCTGGTAGGCGGCATCGGCTGCGGCGATCACACGTTCGACGATGTCTTCGTCGGTGATGCTGCTTTCCTTTTCCATCATTTCGACCAGCGGGACTTCGAGCATCCACTCTTGCGCCAGGGTCTTCTGCAGGGCCGGGATATCCCACTGCTCTTCCACCGATTCTTCCGGCACGTAGGTGCGCACCACGTCGGTGAACACGCCGTGACGCAGGCTCATGATGGTTTCGGAAATGTCAGTCGCTTCCAGCAGCTCGTTACGCTGCGAGTAGATCACCTTGCGCTGGTCGTTGGCGACGTCGTCGTACTCCAGCAGCTGCTTACGGATGTCGAAGTTGCGCGCTTCAACCTTGCGCTGCGCGGATTCGATGGAACGGGACACGATGCCCGCTTCGATCGGTTCGCCTTCCGGCATCTTCAGGCGGTCCATGATCGCGCGCACGCGGTCGCCG
The DNA here is from genome assembly GCA_036402315.1 of Pseudoduganella sp. GTDB lineage: Bacteria > Pseudomonadota > Gammaproteobacteria > Burkholderiales > Burkholderiaceae_D > Rugamonas. Next base: position 18,911 of record DASWTB010000415.1, read on the forward strand.
GCGAAGATGCGCAGGAGCGGATCGTCCAGCGACAGGTAGAAGCGCGAGGAGCCCGGGTCGCCCTGGCGGCCGGAACGGCCACGCAGCTGGTTGTCGACGCGGCGGGATTCGTGACGCTCGGTACCTACGATATGCAGGCCACCGGCCGCCACCACCTGGTTGTGCAGCGACTGCCAGCCGGAACGCAGGTGCTGCGCCTTGGCGCCTTTCTCTTCGTCGCTCAGGTCCGGGTTGGCTTCGATGATCTGGATCTGCTTTTCGATATTGCCGCCCAAAACGATGTCGGTACCACGGCCTGCCATATTGGTGGCGATGGTGATCGCTTTCGGAATGCCTGCCTGGGCGATGATTTCCGCTTCGCGGGCGTGCTGCTTCGCGTTCAGCACGTTGTGCGGCAGCTTGGCCTTGGTCAGGATGCCGGACAGCAGTTCGGAGTTCTCAATCGAGGTGGTACCCACCAGCACCGGCTGGCCGCGCTCATAGCAGTCGCGGATGTCGAGCATCATCGCGTTGTACTTTTCGGCGTTGGACTTGTACACCTGGTCCTGGCGGTCCTTGCGCTGGGAAGGACGGTTCGGCGGGATCACCACGGTTTCCAGGCCGTAGATTTCCTGGAATTCGTACGCTTCGGTGTCGGCGGTACCGGTCATGCCGGCCAGCTTGCCGTACATGCGGAAGTAGTTCTGGAAGGTGATCGAGGCCAGGGTCTGGTTCTCGTTCTGGATCTTGACGCCTTCCTTGGCTTCGACTGCCTGGTGCAGGCCGTCGGACCAGCGGCGGCCAGTCATCAGGCGGCCGGTGAATTCGTCGACGATTACCACTTCATTGTTCTGCACTACGTAGTGCTGATCCTTGAAGTACAGCACGTGTGCGCGCAGGGCGGCGTACAGGTGGTGCACCAGGGTGATGTTCGCGGAGTCGTACAGGGAGGCGCCTTCCGGCAGCAGGCCCATCTGGGTCAGGATGCGCTCGGCCTTTTCGTGGCCGGCTTCGGTCAGCAGCACCTGGTGCGCTTTTTCATCCTTGGTGTAGTCGCCAGGGACTTCGATCTTGCCCTTGCCGTCCGCGGTTTCTTCGCCGATTTGCAGGGTCAGCTGCGGCGGTACCAGGTTGATCTTGTGGTACAGGTCGGTGTGATTTTCAGCCTGGCCGGAAATGATCAGCGGAGTACGCGCTTCGTCGATGAGGATCGAGTCCACTTCGTCGACGATGCCGAAATTCAGGCTGCGCTGCACCCGCTCGCTTGCTTCGAACACCATGTTGTCGCGCAGGTAGTCGAAACCGAATTCGTTGTTGGTGCCGTAGGTGATGTCGGACGCGTAAGCGGCTTGCTTGTCGTCGTGCGGCATTTGCGACAGGTTCACGCCGCAGGACAGGCCCAGCCAGCGGTACAGCTTGCCCATGGTTTCGGCGTCGCGCTGTGCCAGGTAATCGTTGACGGTCACGATATGCACGCCCTTGCCGGACAATGCATTCAGGTAGGCCGGCAGGGTTGCGGTCAGGGTCTTGCCATCCCCGGTGCCTATTTCAGCAATTTTGCCATAGTGCAATACCATGCCGCCGATCAGCTGGACGTCGAAGTGGCGCATCTTGAATACGCGCTTGGATGCTTCGCGGCAGACGGCGAAAGCCTCCGGCAGCAGGTCATCCAGCGATTCGCCATTGGCAACGCGTTCCTTGAGGGCAGGCGTTTTCGCTTGCAGCTCGGCATCCGACAGCTTTTCAAACTCCGGCTCCAGGGCGTTGATCGCCTTTACCGTTTTTTGGTATTGCTTAAGCAGACGCTGGTTGCGGCTGCCGAAAATCTGGGTCAGTAAGGACATTTCTTAAATTCTTCCTCGGGTCCGCCAATGGCAAAAGTGCGTGATTTTATCATGCGTTCGTAGCAAGGTTGGGATCTTGCCCTATATAACAATAGGCTAGCGATGAAAAATTCACCGGCTGGGGCCGCCACTGTAAAATGCCGGGATGGGTTTCTCGTTCACCAATCGCAAGCACGCACCGCAGGAAGCCACCAATTTCCTGCAGGGCAACGCCACGCTGGCCAAGCTGCTGCCAGCCGTGCAGCGCATGGCAAATTTACAACGTGACTGCTACGAAGTACTGCCTTCGGCCTTCAAAAACTGCGAAGTTTTCGCTTTTGACGGCGGCGAACTGACCCTGGCCGTACCCAATACGGCGGTCGCGGCCAAGCTCAAGCAGCAAGTGCCGAAAATGCAAGAAACGCTGAATGGGAAGGGGTGGCAGATTAACAACATCCGCTTCCGGGTGCAGATGCCGAAGGGGATTGCGCACGTTGGGCCAAGCGGGGAAGGCTTGAAATTGCCCGAAACGGCCGTTGACTCCTTCGACGAGCTGAGCCAGAAGCTGGAGCCGACGCCTGCCAATGAGCCGCTGATCGAAGCGATGCGGCGCCTGGTCGCCCGCCGCCGCAGTTAAATCAGAGGTAGGCCCACTCGCGCGACATCTGCTTGGCGTAGGAAGGCGGCGCGGTGTCGAGGGAGTCGAAGGTGACCAGCTCGTAGGAATCCGGGTCGGCCAGCATGGCGCGCAGCAGCTGGTTATTCAGGGCGTGGCCGGATTTGTGGGCTTCGTAGCTGGCGATGATCGGGTGACCGACCATGTACAGGTCGCCGATCGCGTCGAGGATCTTGTGGCGCACGAATTCGTCGTCGTAGCGCAGGCCATCCTGGTTCAGGATGCGGTATTCATCCATCACAATCGCGTTTTCCAGCGAGCCGCCACGCGCCAAGCCAATCCCGCGCAGCATTTCCACGTCCTGCATGAAGCCGAAGGTGCGGGCGCGGGCAATCGCCTGGATGTAGGACACGTCGCCAAAGTCCACGGTTGCGCGCTGCGCCGTGCCATCCACCGCCGGGTGGTTGAATTCGATGAAGAAGTCCAGCTTGAAACCGTCGTGCGGCACCAGGCGCGCCCATTTCTCCGAGGCGCCCTTGCCTTCGCGGATTTCGATCGGCTTTTTCACCTTGATGAACTTCTTCGGCGCTTCCTGCTCCTGTACGCCACCTTGCTGCAGCAGGTAGACAAACGACGATGCCGAACCATCCATGATCGGGATTTCTTCCGCCGTCACGTCGACATACAGGTTGTCGATACCCAGGCCGGCGCAGGCCGACATCAGGTGTTCGACGGTCGAAACGCGGCCGCCGTCCTTCATCAGCACAGTTGCCATGCGGGTATCGCCCACGATGTCCGCCCTTGTCGGGAAGACAACCTGCGGGTCCAGGTCCACACGGCGGAAGACGATGCCGGTATCCGGCTCAGCAGGACGCAAGGTCAATTCGACCTTGGTGCCGGAGTGCAGGCCGACACCTGTGGTGCGGACGATTTCTTTGATGGTTCGTTGTTTCAGCATGCAAGGATTATAGCGCCCTGCGCCCTTCCCCGCTTACGGGTGCTCAGCCTCGGAATGCTGCGACTCCCGCCGCACCAGGTAGATGCCGGAACCGATGATGATGGCCGCGCCCACCAGGGTGTAGAGATCCGGCAGCGTATGCCACAGCAGCCAGTCGATACCGACGCCCCAGGCCAGCGCCGTGTACTCGAACGGCGCCACGATGGAAGCCTTGCCCATGCTGAAGGCGCGCGTCAATGCCAGTTGGCCGAAGAAGCCGCTCACTGCCAACGCGGCCATGGCCGGCCACAGCGACCAGTCGATCGGCACCCAGGCGTTGATGGCCAGCGGCGCTACGCCAACGCCCATCAGGGTCAGCACCCAGAACATCACGTGCTCCGGCGCGTCGGTTTTGGCCAGCACGCGGCCGGCGATGGCGGAAACGCCGTAGCAAACCGCCGATGCCAGCACGGCCAGTCCAGCGATCGAAACAAAGTTGGTGCCGTCCGGGCGCAGCACCACCAGCACGCCACCCAGGCCGACAAAGATCGCCACCCACTGCCCCAGGCTGACTTTCTCGCCCAGGATGAACACGGCAAGCGCCGTCACCAGCGCCGGCGCGATGAAGAAGATGGCATAGGTATCGGCCAGCGGCAGCGTCTTCAACGCGTACGCGAACAGCGACAGCATGGCAATACCAACTGCGCCACGCAGCAGGTGCAGCGGCCAGCGTACGTTGAAAATTCCGGTGAACTTGCCGCGGTAGGCCATGAACGCACACACCAGCGGCATCGAAAGCATGCATCGCAACGCAGTTACCTGTACGGCCGGATAGCGCGCGGCCAGCACTTTCATGGAAGCGTCCATGAGGGAGAACATGGCGACCGCGGCCACCATGGCGTAAATAGCTTGCAGGTTTTCTTTTTGTTGCGGAGTCACGATGGAGGGCCCAAATCCGTTGCCGGGTCGTCCATTGTACTGAAAGAAATGGTTTGCTGCTGAGGCTGCTAGTTGGCGCGGTAGACGTACAGGTCGTCCTGTATCAGGCCTGTTTTCAAGTCATTCAAATCCAACCATTCCTTCATTTCGCGGTAACGGATATCAGATGGGGCCATGCTTGCCAGGCCCAAGCCTCCGATCCTGCTGCGTAATCCAAGCTGCTGACGGTAGATGCGTATCAATTGGCGGGTGTCGGGCAACGGATCCCAATCTTCCGCGTCGGCAAAGACGACAATCAGATTCCACTCATGCATTACCGAACACCGCT
>DASWTB010000416.1:0-4565 GCA_036402315.1 Pseudoduganella sp.
GAGCTGCCGCCGTTGCAGCCCTCGCGCGCACCGCTCTCGGGCCTGCCGCCCCTGCCCGAATTGCCGCTGGACGCGCCGCTGGCGCAGCCACTGGCATTGGACCTGGAAGCGGAAAGCGATGCTGCGCTGGTGCAGCAGCACACCCAGCGCTGGCTGCCCGGCCCGCGTCCGCGCTCCTACGCCCAGCCCCGCCCGGCGCTGCGCCCAGTCCCGCAAGCACCGGCCCCCGCCGAGGCGGCGGAAATGATCTGCCAGGCGCTGGAGCGGCTGCCGGCATCCAGCCATGACGTTGAAATTGTGCGCCTCTACGATCAGCCGGGCTGGGGCAACTTCGACTTTCGCATTGCGCTGGAAGGCGCCCTGATCAGGGCAGTGGAAAGCCGCTTCGACCAGCGCCTGCACATGGTGCGGGCCATCGCGCAAACCCTGAACTGGGAACAAGTGGGCCAGTACTCGCCCAACGCGGAGGCCATCGTGCGCCTGCTGGCACGTACCCGCGCCCGCGAATGGATCAGCCAGTTCGACACCTGGCCAACCGACGACCCGACCTTGCAAGCGGTATGGCTGTTGGCCGGCCCGGTCGACCGGCTGCGCTTCAACGATTTTGCCAAGGCACGCAAGCGGCTCGACGCCATGCAATCGCTGCTGCATCACCTGGCGGACAAATCTGGCTACGTGGTCGGAAACGAGATCAATGCGGCCAGCTTCGAGTGGTGGTCGGCCAATATCGTCAGGCTGCGCGGCGGGCGCGCGCCGGCCCCGCGTACGGCGCAGGGCAAGGCCAAGCCGGCAGCGGCGGAGGGCAAACCCTGGAAGCGCGAGGTGAACTTCGGCGTGGCCATCGGCATCATGCTCCTGATGCTGATCATGATCAGCAACGCGGCGCAGTGGATCAAAAACAGCTGAGCGCCGCCAGCCGGCTTATTTGCGGAACACCTGCTTGCCGCCGACCCAGGTCTCCAGCACGCCGATCTGGCCGATTTCCTCGGCCGGGACCTTGAACAGGTCGCGGTCGGTGATGATGAAGTCGGCCCACTTGCCCTTCTCCAGCGAACCCACCGACTGCTCCTGGTGCGCCGCCCAGGCCGCGTCCAGCGTGAAGCAGCGGAACGCCTCGGCCAGCGTCATGGCCTGCTCCTTGTGCCAGCCGCCGCCCGGCACGTTCTGCATGTCCTGGCGCGTGACGGCGGCGTGCATCCCCTGCAGCGGGTTGGGCGATTCGATCGGGAAGTCCGAGCCGCAGGCGATGCGGCTGCCCTGCTTCAGGAAGGTGCGCCAGGCGTAGGCGCCCTTGATTCGCTCAGTGCCGACGCGCTGCTCCGCCATGTTCTGGTCGGAGGTGGCGTGGGTCGGCTGCATCGACGGCACGATGGCCAGCCGCTTGAAACGCGGGATGTCGCTTAGCTGCACCACCTGCGCGTGCTCGATGCGATGCCGTTTGGCCGCCAGCGGGTATTGCTTGCCAAGCTGCTCGAAGCTGTCCAGGATCTGCTTGTTGCCGGCGTCGCCGATGGCATGCACATTGACCTGGTAGCCAGCCTTCATGGCCTTTTCCATCTTGGCGCGGATGGCGGCATCGCTGTTGAACAGCAGGCCGCGCGTGTGCGGCGCGTCGCTGTATGGATGGACCAGGGCGGCGCCGCGGCTGCCCAGCGCACCGTCGGAATACAGCTTGACCGCAGCCAGCGCGTAATGGCCGTCGGCGTAGGACGGCAGCGGCCCGTTCTTCGACAATTGCTCGAAGTCGGCGCCGACGTCGCCGATCATGGCGTAGACGCGGGTCGACAGCCTGCCCTGGCCGGCGTACTCGCGGAACAGGCGGTCGGCGCCGGCGTCGATGCCGGCGTCGTGCACGCTGGTCAGGCCAACGCTGGACAGGATGCCCAGCGCGCCATCGAGCATGGCGCGCGCTTCGGCCTCGGTCGGCTTCGGCAGTACCTTGTAGACAAGCTCCATGGCGGTGTCGACCAGGATGCCGGTGGCGTTGCCGCTGGCGTCGCGTTCGATCTTGCCGCCCTCGGGGTCTTTAGTGTCCCTCGTGATGCCGGCCGCCTCCAGCGCCTTCGTATTGACCCACATGGCGTGGCCGTCGATGCGTTCCATGGCGGCGGGACGGTCGCTGACCACCGCATCGAGTTCAGTTACGTTCGGGAAGCGGCCCAGCTTCCAGATTTCCTGGTTCCAGCCCTTGCCGATCACCCATTTGCGCTGAGGGTTCGCTTGCGCAAATTTGGCGACCGAGGCTTGCGCAGCCTGCAGCGACGTGGGGGTGTACAAGTCCGCGCTGGTTGCCACTTCGCCCAGGCCGAACACGTGGCCGTGGGCGTCGATCAGGCCTGGCAGCACGGTCCTGCCCCGCACGTCGATGCGCTTGAAGCCCTTGGCGCTGGCCGCCACTTCGCGCGTGCTGCCGACAGCCACCAGCTTGCCGCTGTCATCGAAGGCCAGCGCCTTGAACTGCACCAGCTTGCCCTTGGCGTTCAGTGTGTAGCCATTGGCGTTGTCGATCATTGTCCCGGCGTTGGCGGCGGTGGTGGCGAGCGCCAGCGCGGCGGCGGCCAGCAGGGTGCGGCGGAAGTGCATGGGCAAGTCCTTTCGAATTGGAGAGCAAGATTTTTTTGCGTAGCAGAGTGTACCCGTTGACACCTTAATTTACACGTGTAATCATTCACCATCATTTACACGTGTAATCAATCATGACTATCCAGATCAGTGAAGCCGAGGCGCAGGTGATGCAAGTGCTGTGGGAGCGCCATCCGCAAACGGCGGAAGAGGTATGCGAAGCCTTGTCCGGCCAGGGCTGGCAGGACGCCACCATCAAGACCTTGCTGAACCGCCTGTTGAACAAGGGCGCCATCAGCGCGCAAAAGGATGGCCGGCGCTACCTGTACGCGCCGGCGCTGGAGCGCGAGGACTGGCTGGCCGGCGAAAGCCAGGGCTTCCTCGACCGCATGTTCAACGGCCGCCTGGCGCCGCTGGTGGCGCACTTCAGCCAGCACAAGGCCTTGAGCAAGGCCGATATCGCGGAACTGAAAAAGTTGCTCAAGGAGCTCGATGATGGCAAGTGAAACGCTATTGCGCCTCCTGCTGGCCAGCGGTGCTGCATGCGTGCTGGTACTGCTACTGCGCCAACCGATACGCCGCCTGTGCGGGGCTGGCGCGGCCTACCTGCTGTGGGCGGCCGTGCCGGTCAGCATGCTGGCAACGCTGGCGCCGCGCAGCAGCGCTACCCTGGCCGCCGTGCCGCTGCCGGCGCCTGTCGCAGCGGCCGCCACGCAGCTTACGCAAACCGCTTCCAGCGCCATGGATACCGGCTGGGATACGGCGCTGTTTGCCGCCTGGCTGGCCGGCGCCGCTGCGATGGCGGGCTGGATGGCCTGGCGCCAGTGGTCGTTCGAGCGCGGGCTGCGGGCCTGCGCCTGGCAAGGCGGCCCGCTGCTGCTGGGCGTATGGCGCGCTCGCTTGGTGCTGCCGCACAGCTTCCGGCGCGACTACAGCCAGGCCGAGCGCCGGCTGGTGCTGGCCCATGAACGCATCCACGCCGAGCGCGGCGACTTGCTGGCCAATGCGGCCTGCGCGCTGCTGCAATGCCTGGCCTGGTGCAATCCCCTGATCCATCTGGCGGCAGCACGCTTCCGGCTGGACCAGGAGCTGTCCTGCGATGAAACAGTCCTGCGCCGCCACGGGCAGGCGGGCACCTACGCCAAGGCGATGCTGAAAACCCAGCTCGCGGCACAGGGCCTTCCCCTGGCTTGCCAATGGCAGGCCGTCCACCCACTGAAGGAGAGAATCATGCAATTGAAATCGTCCGTGTCCCCTGCCCGCCGCCTGGGCGGCAAGCTGTTGGCAACCCTGCTGGTGGCAGGCAGCGGCCTGGCCTGCATGGCGGTCCAGGCCGAACCTGCGGCGCCCAAGCGTTACAACCTCTACCTCGATATGGGCGACAGCCGCCCTCACCTGCTGGTAAAGGAAGGCGAAAAGAGCGGCGTAACCACCGGCGAGGGCGCGGACCAGTGGCGTGCAAACTTCGTCGTCGTCCCTGCGGGTAGCGCGATCCAGGTCAAGGCCAACGTCAGCCACGGCGGCAAGGACCTCAGCAACTTCACGCTGGAAGTGGCGGACAATGGCACCGGCAGCTTCAAAGTGTCCGATGCGGGCAAGGATTTCGTCGTCAAGATGCGCGTGAGCGAAATGCACTAACGTAGCAAGATTCGGGGTGTGGCGGGAACCGGCTGCTGGTCCAATGTGGCTTTTCCTGATGGAGTCCTGCCATGCTGACGCTTTTCGATTACCTGCCTTCCCAGAACGCTTACAAAGTCCGCTTGCTGCTGTCGCATCTTGGCTTGCCGTATCGCACCGAGATCGTCAGCATCTTTGAGGGGGCAGGGCAGGAACCTTGCTACCTTGCGATCAATCCCACTGGCGCGGTGCCGGCATTGCAGCTCGAAGACGGGCGCGTGCTGGCGGAGTCGAATGCCATCCTCACCTATCTGGCATCCGGCACGCAGTACTTGCCTTCCGATCCTTTCGCGGCGGCCAAGGTGCAGCAGTGGATGTCGTTTGAA
>DASWTB010000417.1:0-3052 GCA_036402315.1 Pseudoduganella sp.
AGAAAAGCGCTGCCTGCACCCGCAGGCAGCGCTTTTTTACTTTGAGCACGTATAATCAAGCATTTGAGCCTGATAGCAAGATAAATGAAGGTATTTCGCGGACTTCCCAATGCAGCGGCGCGCGCGCCCTGCGCCCTGACGATCGGCAACTTCGACGGTGTCCACCGCGGCCACCAGGCGTTGCTGGCGCGCGTGCGCGCTGCCGCCGATCGGCTGGGGCTGGAATCGGCCGTGATGACCTTTGAGCCGCATCCGCGCGAATTCTTCGCCCACAAGATGGGCGATATGTCGAAAGCGCCGCCGCGCATCGCCAACCTGCGCGACAAGCTGCAGGCGCTGGAGAACAATGGCGTGGACCGGGTGATCGTCGAACACTTCTGCGACGCCTTTTCCGGCCAGTCGCCGCAAACCTTCGTCGAGAAGGTGCTGGTGGAAGGCCTGCACGTGAAATGGCTGATGGTGGGCGACGATTTCTGCTACGGCGCCAAGCGTGCCGGCAATGTCGCCCTGCTGGCCGAGGCGGGCAAGCAGTACGGCTTCGAGGTCGAAGTGCTGCCGACCGTGCGCAATGGCGAGACCCGCATTTCCTCCTCCGCCGTGCGCAGCGCGCTGTCTGAAGGCGATTTTCGGCAGGCGCAGGCGCTGCTGGGCCATCCCTATTCGATTTCCGGCCACGTGATCCACGGCGCCAAGCTGGGGCGCGATATCGGCTTCCCGACGCTGAACCTGCGCGTGCCGCACCGCCCTGCCCTGTCCGGCATTTTCATCGTACAGGTGCACGGCCTGGGCCCGCAGCCCTTGCCGGCTGTCGCCAGCCTGGGCGTGCGCCCGACGGTGGAAGACGCCGGCCGCGTGCTGCTCGAAGTGCACATCTTCGATTTCGCCGGGAATTGCTACGGCAAAGTGGTACGCGTCGAATTCCTGCAAAAGATACGTGACGAAGAAAAGTTCATTGACCTGCCTACCCTGGTCAAAGCCATCGAGCGCGACGCCGACCAAGCGCGCGCCTTCTTCGCCACCCAAAACCAGAACTAAAGTTACTTACCATGTCCGACAACAAAGCAAAGAAGCCTGAGAGCAAATACCCGGTCAATATGACCGAAACCCCATTCCCGATGCGCGGCGACCTGGCCAAGCGCGAACCGGGCTGGGTCAAGCAATGGCAAGACAAGAAGATTTACGAACGCGTGCGCAAGGCCGCCAAGGGCCGTCCGAAGTTCGTGCTGCATGACGGTCCGCCATACGCCAACGGCGACATCCACATCGGCCACGCCGTCAACAAGATCCTGAAGGACATCGTGGTCAAGTCGCGCACCCTGGCCGGCTTCGACGCGCCTTATGTGCCGGGCTGGGATTGCCACGGCATGCCGATCGAGATCCAGATCGAAAAACTGTTCGGCAAAAACCTGCCGACCGCCGACGTACTGGCCAAGGCCCGCGCCTATGCGCACGAGCAGGTCGAGCGCCAGAAAAAGGACTTCATCCGCCTGGGCGTGCTGGGCGAGTGGGACAATCCTTACCTGACCATGAACTACGGCAATGAAGCCGACGAGCTGCGCGCGCTGGGCAAGCTGCTGGAAAAGGGCTACGTCTACCGCGGCCTGAAGCCTGTGAACTGGTGCTTCGATTGCGGCTCCGCGCTGGCCGAAGCGGAAGTGGAATACCAGAACAAGCGCGACCCGGCGATCGACGTCGGCTTCGCCTTCCATGAACACGACAAGCTGGCAGCCGCCTTCGGCCTGCCTGCCCTGCCGGCGGGCGACGGCTTCGTGGTGATCTGGACCACCACCCCATGGACCATCCCGTCCAACCAGGCCCTGAACATGCACCACGAGGTGACGTACGCGCTGGTGCAGAGCGAGCGCGAAGGCAAGCCGCTGCTGCTGATCCTCGCCAAGGACCTGGTGGCCTCCTGCCTCGAACGCTACAAGCTGGAAGGCAGCATCATCGCCACCGCCACCGGCGACAAGCTGGCCGGCATCGCCTTCAAGCATCCGCTGCACGCGCGTGACGCGTTCTACGACCGCCTGTCGCCGGTGTACATCGCCGACTACGTGACCACCGAAAGCGGTACCGGCGTGGTGCACTCCGCGCCTGCCTACGGCCAGGACGACTTCATTTCCTGCAAATCGCACGGCATGAAGGATGACGAAATCCTGAAGCCGGTGATGGGCGACGGCAAATACATCCCGTCCCTGCCGCTGTTCGGCGGCATGAGCATCTGGGAAGCGTCGAAGCCAATCTGCGAAGCGCTGCGCGAAGCAGGCGCCCTGTTCGAACTGAAGATGTTCGACCACAGCTACATGCACTGCTGGCGCCACAAGACTCCGATCGTCTACCGCGCCACCTCGCAGTGGTTCGCCGGCATGGACATCCAGCCGCTGGACGGCGGTTCGACCCTGCGCGAAACCGCGCTGGAAGGCATCGAAGCCACCGAATTCTTCCCCGACTGGGGCAAGGCGCGCCTGCACGGCATGATCGCCAACCGTCCGGACTGGACCCTGTCGCGCCAGCGCCAGTGGGGCGTGCCGATGGCCGTCTTCGTCCACAAGGAAACCGGCGAGCTGCACCCGCGCACCGCTGAACTGCTGGAACAAGTGGCCAAGCTGATCGAGCAAGGCGGCATCGACGCCTGGCAGGCACTCGACCCCACTACCCTGCTGGGCGCGGAAGCCGAACACTATGTGAAGAACAAGGACACGCTGGACGTGTGGTTCGACTCCGGCTGCACCCACCAGACCGTGCTGCGCGGCTCGCACCCGGAGCAATCGCACTTCCCGGCCGACCTGTACCTGGAAGGCTCGGACCAGCACCGCGGCTGGTTCCACTCCTCGCTGCTGACTTCTTCGATGCTGAACGGCCGTCCGCCGTACAAGGCGCTGCTGACCCACGGCTTCGTGGTCGATGGCGAAGGCAAGAAGATGTCCAAGTCCAAGGGCAACGTGGTGGCGCCGCAGAAGGTGTCCGATACGCTGGGCGCGGAAATCCTGCGCCTCTGGGTGGCATCCACCGACTACTCGGGCGAACTCTCGATCTCGGACGAAATCCTCAA
>DASWTB010000418.1:0-22136 GCA_036402315.1 Pseudoduganella sp.
CCGATGCGCGCCTGGCGCAGGCGCTGCAGCAATTGCTGCGGACGGCGGGCGGTGCTCCGCGCCTGCGCTATGTGCGCGCCGCGCACGGCGCGTTGACGCACCAGATTGCCATCGAGGACGTGATGTATTTCCATGCGGACGACAAGTACACGGTGGTGCAGACAGCGGCCGGCGAATACGTGATCCGCACCACGATCACGGAACTGGCCACCCAGCTGGACCCCGAGCAGTTCTGGCAAGTGCATCGCTCGATCCTGGTCAACCTGGACTACCTGGCGGGTACCCGGCGCGATGACAACAGCCGCCTGTTCTTGCGCGTCAAGGGCCTGGAAAAGGAGCTTCCGGTCAGCAGGGCCTACGTCCACCTCTTCAAAGCAATGTAGCGCCAATCGCCATCCATCGCTTCGGTCGTCGATTCGTCGCAAGCGGCTTCCACCTGCACCGCGTTTTTGCGATGCTGGCCTTCCGAACAATTCAGTGGAGGAGGAATGGTTATGCCCAAACGTCTGTTGCTGCTGTCGGTCGTCTGGTGTTGGAGCAGCGGGTCGCTAGCCGCCGATAAGGCTGCATTTATGGAACCGCCGATGGTCACGATACCGGGCGGCGAGTTTTTCATGGGCAGTGAGCGCAGGGAGAATAGCAAGCCGGTCAGGAAGGTGGCCATCAAACCATTCAGGATGGGCAAGTATGAAGTGACCGCAGCGGAATTCGAGCTGTTTGTACGTGCCACACAGTACAGGATACCGCGCAACTGCACGCAGATGGCCGGGAAGCGGTGGTTCGCCAGCGTACCGAACGAATATGTGCCGGGCAAAAGCCTTCGATCGGAGAGCGATTTCGAACCTGCCACCTGCATTGGCTGGAATGCGGCCGACGCCTATGTCAAGTGGCTGGCCAGGGAAACGGGGAAGAAGTACCGCTTGCCGACCGAAGCGGAATGGGAATACGCGCATCGCGCCGGAAGTTCGCACCGGTATTTTTTCGGTAACGATGAATTGCAGGTGTGCCGTTATGGGAACCTTGCCGACCGCTCGGCCGAAGCGGCGATCAAGCGCGATTTCGATGGACTGGAATCGAAGGAGCATGTGGGCGTGATGCCTTGCGATGACAAGGCCGAGTACGCGAGCATCGTCGGCATGTACGAGCCGAACGCGCTTGGCCTGTACGATACGCTGGGGAATGTCAGCGAATTTGTGCAGGACTGCTACCAGGCGAGCCACCATGGCGCGCCGAATGACGGCACGGCGCGCCTGGTCGCCGAGTGCAAGGAGCGGGTCGTGCGCGGCGGCGGCTGGCATTGGCGCGCGGAGCACTACGCCCGCCGCGCAATGACGGACATGGCCAGCATAGGATCGATCGAAGGCTTCCGTATTGCCGAAGATATCGATTCCGCCGCCGCACCGCCCGTTGGGAAACCGGCGCCAAGCGAGTTCGAATCCAGGCTGGCTGAAGCCCAGCGGCTGGAGCGTGAACGGCGCGCCAGGCTGCCGGAACTGAATCGCCCGGCAGCGCCGTAAGCCGCTGGCGATCAGGAGCCGGCGCCTGCCAGAGCGGCGGCATCAGGCGACGAGACCGAGGATGAACAAGCGCATCGAAGATTTCAAATTTTCGCTTGGTCTGTGGATCGTCATTTATTCTTGCTGATATTAGCAAAAAGCATATGATGCGGTTCTCCAAACTCTCGGGATAGAAAAATGCACCTGATTTCCGCGCCGGCCTGGCTGCCGTTCGGCTTGCTGGGCCTTTCGATTGCAAGCACCGGGCTGGCGGCTTCGCGCGACGAGCGGCCAGCTTACCTGCGCCACCTCTGGCTTGTCTTGCTCGGACTTGCCACAGCAACCGGCCTGGCGGCAGGAGTGCTGCGTCCCATCGCGCTGGCGAGCATTGCGGCTTTGCTGGCTTTCGCATGGCTGGCGAGCTGTCATGGCAAGGCTGCAGTGCGAGTCACATTTACGCTATTGACGCTGCTGCTGGCACTTGCGCTTGCAGTGCATGCCGTTCCTGGCTATGACAATCCCTTGTTGTTGAAGGATGCCAGGCTATCAGCCGATTCGGCGCCTTACACCATGTATGCGAACTTCGACAAGGGAGTTGTCGGACTTGTGCTGCTGGTCTTCTTCTGCCTTCGCGCCAGTTCCTGGCGGGATTTTGGCGTGGCATTGAGATCCCAGGCCTTGGTGCTGGCGGGGCTGCTGGTTATGGTGTTCGGTGCAGGCTGGGCGACCGGATTCGTTCATCCTGATTTTAAACTGTCGCCATTCCTGCTGCTGTTCGCCGCCGTCAACCTGCTGTTCGTCTGTGTGGCGGAGGAGGCCTTCTTCCGCGGCGCCATCCAAGGGCAGCTCTCACGCTTCGGTGATACCTTTGCAGTGGCGGTATCAGGCCTGTTGTTCGGTGCCGCGCACCTGGGCGGCGGCTGGCAGTTTGGCATGCTCGCCAGCTTGGCCGGCCTGGGTTATGCGCTGATGTATGCGAGGACGCGGCGCATCGAGATTGCGATCGCCGCCCACTTTCTGCTCAACCTGATGCATTTCATCGTATTCACATATCCGCGCGCTGCAGCCTGATAACCTGCGCCAGCCCCGCTCAGTAATCCTCGACCCGGATCGCGCGCGTGCCGCTGTTTTCACCCCCATGCAACAGCGGCAGGATACTTTCGTGGCATACCACAGGGGCGGCAAAGCAGCCGCCCATCACGAACAGCAGGCGCTCGTTCAAGGGTGTTCGTTCCAGCAACTGCGTATTCAGGCGATAGGACCAGACGCTTGGCTCGAGGTCGTCCGGATCGGCATCTTCTTCCTGGCCGGAATGCTCGGATAGTTCCCTGTCCCAGCAATCGAATTTTCCGCGGAAGCCAAGGTAACAATAATCGTCATGCAAGGACTTATCGTCATGCACCCACCACACCGGGTGCATGAAGAGGCCGGCGACCTTGCGTTCAAGGAGGGCGTCCCTCACATGATTGCGCACGATCAGGTTGCCCCGTTCGAATATCACATCTGGCGGGACGGCCAGAGGCGTGATGCCCTCCTTGCGGTTGTCACGCTTTTCTCCATTATAGAAGGCAAGCGGCGCGGAGTCCGGCGGCAATGGAGTTTTCCAGTATTCGCGCTCGCTCGTATCATGGAATGCGGCGGGATAGGGTAACGCATCATCTTTGCCGCGCTGGAGGAAGTAGTACTGTTTTTCAAAGCTTGTCATGGTCTTGCTTTCATTCATATGCCACAGTGCCCATGCGGATCGCGTGTCCGCGATGCTCCAGGCTACCGCAGTTGCGGCATGATTTGTCCTGGCGGATAGCTGCCTTGCGCACGCGAAGGTCCGAGCGCGGCAAGTGCGGGAAGTCCAGTTCCTCGATCCGGGCTTCGTCGAGCATCTCTTTCAATTCATGTATTTCGTTTGCGGCGCGCATGAAGTCGATGAGCAAGAGCGCAAACTCCTGTATGGCCGCGTCAAGTGATGCTTCGTCTGCGTCGCCTTGCAGGAAGCACTGAAGGTTTTCCGCCAGTTCATGCATTGGCTGCTCGATCAGCGGCCCGCTGCAGAGCAGGGCAAGTGGCAGCATCAGGCGCAGCTCGAGCATCAGGGTGGAGCCGCCGGGGCCGGCCAGATAGGCATACATGGCCGGTGGAGCGGCCTCGAAGACCATTTCCATGTATGCCAGCCAGGTCAGCATGCTGTCATGCTCGGCCAGCAGCTCGTCGATCAACAGGCGGTCATGGGAGGCAGCCACTTCGCGCGCCAGTTTCGGCCGGATTGCCGGCAGTACGCGCTCAAGGAAATCGTCGATGCCTTTCCGGTCGCCGTTGGCGATTACGGCTGGCAGGCCGAAGATGGCGGCACGGTGTTCATGCAACCTTGCGGCGAAAGTGGCGCCGCCGCCGAACGCACCATAGGTGAAATCATGCGGCGGATCGGGCTGGCGGCCCGGCAGCAGTTTGATGCCGGTGATGGCGGGCAGGCCGCCCAGCCGCTCCTTCCACCATACCCATTCATCGGCTTCGGCCGACTGCAAATCGTCGCCAGGCACGGCGGCTTGGCGCATCGCTTCCGATACGTCGCCCCAAAGTCCGGCATCGAACACGCTGCGCTTGGCGCGCAGCCATTTGGCTTGCGGCGGGTTCCAGCCGCGTTCCGCAGCAACCTGGTAGGCGGCGGCGCCGCTGCCTTGCCACAGTTCGCGGAAGGGTTGCAGTGCTTCCGTCAGATGCAGGAAAGCGCTGTGCAGGCGCAGGACAATGCTTTCGCGGTGCTCCTTGACCTCATGAGCGAGCTCCTTGGTAAGCAGTTCGACGGCGATGGACGAGACGGGTTTTTTCACGGTGACTTGAATTGCCAAAAATGCAAAGCGCCCATTATGTCAGCAAGTAGCCGCTCGTGCCGCTCAAGAGTGCGCGTATAATCCACGCGACGTTTTTTCAACCGGAGAATCATTGATGTCCATGCAATTCCTGCGCCGCGCAGCAGCACTGTCCGTGCTGGCCGCTGCCATCGCCATCCCTGCCCACGCCGGAAGCTCCGCTTCTTCCGCCTCGAGCGCCGGTTCCGAATCCTCGGGCAGCGTTTCCGATTCCATCGGCGGCTCGAGCAAGAGCTCCAGCGGCGACGACAAGAAAGTGGCTGCCGGCCAGTACCGCGTCATCGACGTGGCTGAAGCGCCTGGCAAGCCGGGCTCCACGCGCCTGAAGCTGCAAGGCCAGGGCAATGAATTCTTCCTGACCGTGCCGAAAGCCGCCCTGGCTGACCGTGCACTGCCGGCCGGCGCCCTGGTGCAGGTCAGCGAGCGCCCATACGGCTACGAATTCGCATACGCCGACACGCGCCAGGCCTTCTTCCTGGCCCTTGACGACGCATGGCAACGCGAACTGCGCTCGCACGCCATCTGATCGCCGCTTGCCTGGCGCTCGGCTGGAATGCCGCAGCGCAGGCGGGTGGGATGATGTTCTGCGACCGTCCGGCGAAAGTCACGGCGGCGGCGCAGGACCACGTGCTGCGATTCGCAGCCGTGGTGAAGGATGAATTGGAACGCTCCGGCGCCACGGCTGCCGTAGTGTCACGCGCCGGCATGGACCTGGCGCGCCTCGGCCTGCGCTATTCGCATGCCGGCCTGGCGCTGAAAGCCAATCCGAACAGTCCATGGTCGGTGCGCCAGCTTTACTATGCCTGCGACGAGAATCGCCCGCGCATCTTCGACCAGGGCATGGCCGGTTTCGTGCTCGGCGCGGAAGAGCCGTCGCAAGGCCATCTGTCCCTGGTGCTGTTGCCGGAGGAGCAGGCCAGCGCACTGCAAGCAGCCGCACTGGATGCGCAAACCCCGCTGTCGCTACTGGCGGGTGAGTACAGCGCCAACGCCTATGCTTACAGCACGCGCTACCAGAACTGCAACCAGTGGCTGCTGGAACTGATTGCCAGCGCCTGGGGTGCGGCGGCGCCGCAGCGCGATGAGGCCCAGCGCTGGCTGCGTGAGCGCGGCTACGAAGCGGAACCGGTCAACGTTGGCCGCACCCTGGTGATCGCCGCACACTTTGTGCCGCTGGTGCATGTGATTGACCATCCAGACGAAGATTTGCGCGCGCAAACCATGCGCGTCAGTATGCCTTCGTCAATTGAGCATTTTGTTCGCCGCCAAGCGCCACAAGCGCGACGCCTTGAGCTTTGCTACAACGCGAACCATATCGTGATCCGGCGCGGCTGGCAGGCGATGGGCGCGGGTTGCGAGGCGCAAACGGGCGACGAGGTTATCGCCTTTGACAACAGCAATTAACAAGGTCATATGGATACTCCCATTGCTTCGCTTTACCTGATCTCCGCGGGTGCGCTGGCAATGTCCGCATTCCAGTCAGCCCTGGTCGCGCGCAACAGCTCTTACGGGCGTGCGTGCTGGGCGTTTGCAGCAATCTGCCTGACATTCGCCTGCTTCCAGTACATGAACGTACAGCAGCAGCTGGCGCCCGGCCTGGCAGAGGCCATCACGGCGCATAAATGGGTCAATCTCTTTTCGCTCCTGCTGGCGCCGCAGTTCTGTTACCTGGTCGCCTCGCTTGATCCAAGCAGGGGCGCCTTCCGCCTTACCTATGGCATCGCCGTCATCTCGGCCGTGCTGGCGGTGGACAATTTCATGGTGCCTTATGGCTACCGTTTTTCCTCGCTCGCCTCCGAGGCGCCCACCGAACTGGCTTGGGGCGGGGCAGCCTTCCTGCTGTACGGCGAAACGACGGCCGCATATGCGGTAAGCCGCCTGCTGTCGCTGGGGGCTGCGGTGTCAGCGGTGATTTATTGCATCCGCGTGCAACGGCAACGAACCCGCTTTTCCGACCGGCTGGTGTGGACTTCCGCCGCACTGGTCGTAATAACGACGGCATTGGGCGGTGCGACCGATACGGGCATGCTGCGGATGCCGTACTTGAGCGGTTTCGGCTTCCTGTTCCTCGCCGCGTCCTACCTGCTGCTGGTCAGGAGCGAAGCGACCCAGCGCCTGACCGAAAAGATTCGCATCAGCGCTGCGCTGGAGCGCGAACTGGAGAACCACAAGGTGTCGAGCCGGCGCATCGAACGTGCCCTGACCAACGATGCACTGACGCGACTGCCGAACCGCGAGGGCGCGCTGGAGAAGCTGCGCGTCATGTCCGCCTGGAGCCAGTCGAACATGACGCGCATGGCGGTGCTGCTGCTCGACCTGGACCGCCTGGCTATCATCAACGGCACGCGCGGCTACGAGGCCGGCAACCAGGTGCTGATTGAAGTGGCCCAGCGCCTGCGCGAGCACTGCGGCAAGGGCAGGCTGGTGGCACGGCTTGGCAGCGCGCGCTTCGTGGTCGGCCTGGCGGGCCATAAGACCCTGGCAGGAATCGAACGCGAAGTGGAAGGCGTGATGGCGGCGATCAAGCCGCCCTTCGCGGTTGGCGGCACGGTACTGAACATGACCTTCAGCGTTGGCGTGGCGGTCTATCCGGACCATGCCGAATCGGCCGAAGACCTGCTGGCATCGGCCGGCCTGGCGCTGCACGAGGCGCGCGATGCGGGGCCGGGCAATATGCGCATCTTCCATCCTTCGCTGCAGCAGTCGCTGAGCGAACGCATTGGGCTGGAAAACGAGCTGAAGGAAGCGCTTGGAAAAGGGGAGCTGTTCCTGCATTACCAGCCGCAGGTCTGTGCGGTCACCGAGCGCGTACTGGGCATGGAGGCGCTGATCCGCTGGCAGCACCCGGAGCTGGGCCTGGTGATGCCGGACAAATTCATTCCGCTGGCCGAATCGACCGGCATCATCGCGGCGATCGGCACCTGGGTGATCGAGAGCGCCTGCAAGCAGTTGCAGGACTGGCGTGCCCTGGGCTTCAGCGAGGTGCGGATGGCGGTCAACCTGTCGGCGCATCAGCTGCTGCTGGACGACCTTGACGATAACGTGCAGTCGGCCTTGCGGCGTGCTGGCCTGATGGGAGCCGACCTCGAACTCGAGATCACGGAATCGGTGCTGATGCAGGACCCGCAGCGTTCCATCGAAAGGCTGGAGACCCTGCGCAGCCTGGGCGTGCGCCTGTCGATCGACGACTTCGGCACCGGCTATTCCTCGCTCGGTTACCTGAAAATGCTGCCGGTGCATTCCTTCAAGCTTGACCGCAGCTTTGTGCGCGATATCGGCAGCAGCGAGAAGGACCTGGAGATCTGCGCCACCGCAGTCGGCCTGGCGCGCAACCTCGGCCTGGAGATTGTTGCCGAAGGCGTGGAAGACACCGTGCAGGCGGCGCAGCTGCGCCATCTGGGCTGCGACCTGTTGCAGGGGTACTACTTCGCGCGTCCACTTGCAGCATACGCTGCTACCAACTTCCTGATGGAGCAAAGGGACGCTGTCGCCTGAATGACAGCCGCCCGTGCCGCGGGCCGGCAGTGCCGCCGGTCTCGATGCCAGCCGATGCCGTTTGCAAGCCAGTGACGGCGCGGCACGCTATAGGCAGCGAAGACACTTTTCCTAAAGAACTCCGATACTGGACCTGGTATAACTATCAAGTCAGTATGCGCGAGCATGAGCGTCAAGAACAATGGCCGGTCCCCATGTTTGTAATAAAGTAACGTGAATTGCCAAAAAGAAAACCGAGGACTGTATGGATACTCCCATTGCTTCGCTCTACCTTATCTCCGTGGGAGCGCTAGCAATGTGTGCATTCCAGGCGGCTGTGCTGGCCCGCAGCAGCTCCTATGTGCGGGCTTGCTGGACCTTTTCCGCGCTTAGCCTGACATTCGCACTGTTCCAGTTTTCCAACGTCCGGCAACTGGCGGCGCCAGACCTGGCGGCCGCGATCAGTGCCCATAAATGGGTGAACCTGTTCTCCTTGCTGCTGGTGCCGCTGGTCTGGTACCTGCTTGCTTCGCTCGCTGCCCGCAAGTGGGCGTTCCGCCTGTCTTATGCCGTCGCGCTGGTGACACTCGCGCTGGCGGCAATCAACTTTGCTGCACCATTTGGCTACCGTTTCGCCACACTCTCGACCGCTGTCCCAAGTGAATTGATGTGGGGCGGCCCCGCCTTCCTGCTCGCGGGGGAGACCACGCCGGCTTATGCCATCAACCGCCTGCTGTCGCTTGGCGCGGCGGTATATGCCGCCATCTTCTGCATCCGCGTACGGCGCGAGCGTGCGCGTTTTTCGAACCGCCTGGTGTGGGTCTCGGTCGTGCTGATCATCGTCACCACGGCGATGGGCGGCGCCACCGATGCGGGCTGGCTGCAACTGCCGTACCTGAGCGGCTTCGGCTTCCTGTTCCTCGCCGCGTCCTACCTGCTGCTGGTGCGGCGCGAAGCCACCCAGCGCATGACGGAAAAAATCCGCATGAGCGCCGCGCTGGAGCAGGAAGTAGAAAGCCATAAGCGCGCCAGCCTGCGCTTGAAACATGCCCTGACCAACGACGCGCTGACGCGGCTTCCCAATCGCACCGGTGCGCTGGAGAAGCTGCACGCGATGTTCTTGCAAAGCGAATCGAACCTGGCCAGGATGGGCGTGCTGTTGCTCGACCTGGACCGGCTGGCCATTATCAACGGCACGCGCGGCTATGAGGCTGGCAACCAGTTGCTGGTCGAAGTGGCGCAGCGGCTGCGGCAGCATTGCGGCGAGCGCATGCTGGTGGCGCGGCTTGGCAGCGCGCGCTTCGTGGTCGGCATTGTTGGCCACAAGACCTGGGCCGGCATCGAGCTCGAAGTGGAAGCCATACTGGCCGCAATCAAGCCGCCATTCTCGATTCCGGGAACTGTATTGAACATGAGCTTCAGCGCCGGCGTGGCTGTCTATCCCGACCATGCAGCGTCGGCCGAAGACCTGCTGGCGTCGGCGGCGCTGGCCTTGCATCAGGCGCGCGATGCCGGTCCGGGCAACCTGCGCGTGTTTCACCCTGCATTGCAGCAGTCGCTCAACGAACGCATCGGCCTCGAAGCCGATTTGAAGGATGCGCTTGAGAAAGAGCAGTTCGTCCTGCACTACCAGCCGCAGGTCTGCGCCGCTTCCGATCGCGTGGTGTGCATGGAAGCGCTGATCCGATGGCATCATCCGACGCTGGGGCTGGTGATGCCGGATAAATTCATTCCGCTGGCGGAAGCGACCGGCGTTATTGCCGCTATCGGTTCGTGGGTGATCGATGCCGCTTGTCGGCAATTGGCAACCTGGCGTGAAAACGGTTTCGCCGAAGTGCGCGTGGCGGTCAACTTGTCGGCGCAGCAGTTGCTGGTGTCGGACCTGAGCGATACCGTGCAGGCGGCCTTGCAGCGGGCGGGCTTGCAGGGAAGCGATCTCGAACTCGAAATCACGGAGTCGGTGCTGATGCAGGATCCGCAGCACTCCATTGAAAGGCTGGAAGCCTTGCGCAACCTGGGCGTGCGCCTGTCGATCGACGATTTCGGCACAGGCTATTCCTCGCTCGGCTACCTGAAGCTGCTGCCGGTGCACGCGTTTAAGCTTGACCGCAGCTTTGTGCGTGACGTCGGGCGGTCTGCCAAGGACCTGGAAATCTGCGCCACCGCAGTCGGCCTGGCGCGCAACCTTGGCCTCGAGCTGGTGGCGGAAGGTGTTGAGGACGCGCTGCAAGCAGCGCAACTGCGCAAGCTGGGATGCCATCTGCTGCAAGGCTATTACTTCGCCCGTCCGCTGGCCGCTTACGCTGCGACGGACTTCCTGGCAAAAGAACGGAGAGTGGCATGAGGGGCCGGACTCTCCGTTTGCCGCCTGCCGCTTACTCCCAGTGCCAGGTCTGGCCCCAGCTTTCCTGGTAGTCCCACAGGTGCAGGTCCTGACTGTCGAATGAACCCCACCAGGCGTCCTTGACGTCGATGGCCTTGCCAGGCGCGTGGGCCGGGCGCAGCGTCTGGCCTGACCAGGAGAAGCGCTGGTTGGCTTTGTCGTTGCAGTCCCAGATCACCAGCTTGGCGCCGTTGCCGGTGCCGAAGGCGTAAACGTCAACGCATTTGTCGGGATTGTTTTTGCTGCGCAGCAGGCCATCCGGGTCGTGGTACCACAGTTGCGTGACCTGGCCCTGGCAGCTCCAGTGATGGACCGGGGTGCCGTTGGCCATATTGTTGCCCTCGATGTCCATGCACTTGCCGCGGCCATCGACCAGTTTGCGGAACACGTAGGCGCTGCCCGGCTTGACGCTGGCAGTAATGCCGGCGCCGGTGACCGAGCCGTCCGACACCAGCCGCAGGCGCGCACTGTCGCCGTTCACCATGAAGCTGGTGGCGATGGCGCCGGACAGCGACTTCACCAGCGTGCCATTGCGGTCGTAGACGTGGATGAAGTCCCGGTTCGCGTCGGTGCTGCCGTTGAGGTAGACCTTCAGCGCGGCTGCACCGGGGATCGTCAGCCACTGGGAACGGTCTTCATTATTGCCGTAAGCACCGCTGTTCCAGCTCGTTGCAAGGGCCTCGATGCTGACGCTGGCGCCGCTGGAAGTGCCGGCGCCTTCGGACACCAGCTGCGCGATGATCGCGTTGTCGGCCACCACCAGCGATTGGGATAGCGCGCCGCTGAAGACTTGCAGCAGGCGGCGGTTGCTGTCATAGATGCGCAGGACGTCGCCGGCGCCAAGCGAGCCGCTTATGTTGACGCGTACCGCTCCGGCACCCGGCAGGCGCAGGGTTTGCGCATGGTCTTCATTGTTGCCATAGGCGCCAGTGTCCCAGCGTGTGGGTGCATCGTCATACTTCTCCCATTTTCCTTCTTCCGCCTGGTCCGAGTAATTAAGCCAGACAGGATTAGCGCCAGCAGCCAGCCGCAGGCGTTCGTTCATATAGGCGTTGGCCGGAACGGCGAACGCAAAGCCGCTGCCGAAGGCGGCCGCGCAAGCCTGCTTGCCGCCTTGCCAGACGCCTGCCGCCGGCGTGACACGCCAGTCGTCGGGCTGGGACTTGCTCTGGCAGGCGAAGCGCGCGGATGCGGTGCAAGCAACATCGTTCCAACGCCCATCGCTGCGCATTTGCGCGCAGTCTTCGTTGTTGGAGTCGTTCGGTTCGCCATCGGCCCAGGACCAGATGGCGGAGGCGATCATGCCTTCGTCCCATCGGTCGGCGTCGACGTTGTCCACGCCGCAGCGCATCAGGGCCGGAATGTTCGTGGCGTCGATGGTGCCGGTTTCATCGACCCAGGAATCGGGCAGCACGTCCTTGCCAAGCTTGGAATCGGAAACCGCGTAGATCTTCTCCTGGTCCATCGGCACGCCATCCACCGTGCAGTTGGCGGTGTTGACATACTTGACCTGCCGGCTGTTCCAGCCGCCCGCAGCGCCGGTCGCGAACAGCGGCCCCTGCCAGATCACGGCGCCGTCATAGGTGTTGTTGGCAGACTTCACGATCACGCGCTTGCCGCGCGCGACCATCTCGCGCGGCGATTCCCAGCGGCCGGCCGGTTTGTCGGAGGGCTTGTACAGCAGGGCGCCGAAAACAGTGGCCAACGGCCCGACCACGCCGGCCTGGTCGTTGGCGCGGTCTTCCAGGTCGACAAAGACAATCGCCTTTGGATTGGCGTCCAGCCAGTTGCGTATCTTCCACAGCTCATTGGGATAGTTGTCGGGCGCCCCGTAGATCGCCGAGCAGTCCTGGTGGCATAGCTGGACCTCGCCATTGTTCATGTGCAGGTCAAGGTCGACGTTGCGGATGCCCGAATTGAGCAGCTGGTTCATCGGCCAGCGCTGATTGGCCCAGGTGGCGCCGCTGTCGTTCCAGGCGTTGTGTGCGCCCAGCACCTGGATGCGGTTGAGCGGCGTATCCATCGCCACCTCGTACTGCGTGCGGATGCCCAGTCCCAGGTCCGCGGCATGCAATGCCTGCATCCCGAACAGGAGAGAAACGACGACGCCTGCCAGCTTCATTCTGCCTCCGATAGTGAGTGTCCTGAACCGGCAAACTTACCCCAGGAACGGCGTGCGCACGCTGGAGGCGCACCTCTAAGATTTTGGCTCGTGCGGTCATTTACTTGTAGCAAAGCAGTGCTAGTTTGGCCGGCCACACCACTTAAAGGAGGAACAGATGCTGAAAACCGTAAGCTGCGCGGTCGCGATCGCGTGCGCCTTTTCCGCTTTGCCCGCAATGGCAGCTTGCCCGGACTACGTGACGGCGGCCAATCCGCCTGCACTCTCGGGCCCAGCGCGCAAGAGCTTTTCCAACTTCGGCAACGCGATCCTGGCCGGCTTGTACAAGCCCTGGCATATGGCGCATGACGTTATCGTGAAGACGGGCCAGGCGGCGACGATCACTGGGAAATTCGATTACGACGCGGTGCTGCACAAGGACCTGGAAGGGGAGCGGGTCCATGCCTACCTGTACGGGACAGGCATGCAGCAGTGGCAGTATCTCGGTAGCTTCATTACTAATAGCGACGGCAAGGTCAACGTCCCGCTGGGCGTGCGCCCGGTTGGCGACTATGTGGTGCGCTTTGTGGTGGAGGGCGACCTGAGCAGCACCAACGGTTACCTGAGCGTGGTCGACCCGAGCCGCGAGGCCGTGCTGTTCGACATCGACGGTACCCTGACGATCAACGACTTCGAAGCCTATGCCGATTACGTCGGCGTGAAGACCGCTACCGCGTATTCCTATGCGCAGCAGGTGGTGAATGCCTACCGCCAGAAAGGCTACCAGGTCGTCTTCCTCACCGCGCGCCCGTACTGGGTGACCAAGGATGGCCTGGAATGGCTGAAGATCCAGAACATGGGCCAATGGCACTACCACTCCAACCCTTATGGCGACGGTCCCATTCCGCCTGACACGCAGCAGTTCAAAACCGACTATGTGCGCTACCTGCGCAACACGGTAGGCCTGAACATCGTGCGCGCCTACGGCAACGCCACGACCGACATCGCTGCCTATGCCGATGGCGGTATCCCGCAAGCGCAGACCTATATCATCGGCCCGAACGCCGGTGCTTCCGGCACGCAGCCGATCCAGGGCGATTACACTGCCCACTACAGCTTTGTGGTGGAGCCCACCCGGGTCGCGAGCTGCCGCCTGTAACGTGGTAGATTCCCACTTTGAACATTGAGATGGAGGTTTGAAGTGGGAATCCTTGACGGCATGCTGGGCAACGCGTCCAAGATCGACATTGCTGACTTGCGGGAAGACTTTGCGAAGGTCCTTGCGCCCAACGAGCGTGTGGAGCACGCTTACCAGCTGATACGCGACTATTTCGTATTTACCGACAAGCGCCTGGTCGTGGTGAATATCCAGGGCGTCACCGGCAGCAAAAAGGAATATCACTCGATTCCCTACAAGAGTGTGACCCATTTCAGCATCGAGACTGGCGGCACGCTGGACCTCGACGCGGAGCTGAAGATCTGGATCTCGAGCACCGCAGAGCCGTTCTCGCAGAAATTCAACAAGCGCCTGAGTATTTATGAAGTGCAGTCGGTCCTGGCAAGCTATGTGCTGAAATGAGATAGGCGCATCCATCTTTCGTCGTCGGGCGAATTGTTGCGAAGGGGAGGCCGCTAGCATGATGGCTTTTCACGGAGCCAGCCATGCCTGCCTACGAAGTGATCGATATTCCCAGCCACCAGCAGGCCCTGGTGGCTCGTGTGCACCACACCCGGCCTGACCGTGCCAACGGCGCACTGCCCGTGCTGTTCGTGCACGGGTCTTCATTCCCTTCCGGACTGTCGTTCGATTTCTGCATGGATGGCCAGTCCTGGATGGACTGGATGGCGGCACGCGGCTATGACGTGTACGCGCTTGATTTCCCCGGTTACGGCCTGTCGGACCGTTACGCCGCCGATGCGCCGTCGCCGCCTGGCCGCGCGCGCGAGGTGGCGCAGGATGTGGGCAGCGCGGTCGATGCCATCCTGTGCCGGACAGGCAAGCGGCAGGTCCTGCTGGTAGGGCATTCCTGGGGTGGCTCGGTGGCTGCGCGCTACGCGCAGGACCACGCGTTCAAGGTGGCAGGACTGGTGCTGTTCGCTGCGATCACGCCGCGCACGGATCGCGCCAGTGAGGCGGTAGCCGCTGCGGAGCCTGCTCAGGCATACGAAGAGTTGACGCCCGCCCAGCGCGTCGCCGCCATGGACAGCCTGCGGCCGCCGCCTGAACCTCGGCAGCTGCACGCCGACGTGTTCACCCGCTGGGGCGCGCAATGGCTGGCGTCGGATGCGCGCCGCGATGGCGCGGTGCGTTTCCCCGCCGGCCCCAGTGCCGACCTGGCGGACTTGCAGCAAGGCCGAAGCTATTACGACCCCGCGCGGCTGGATATGCCGGTGCTGCTGGTGCGCGGAGAATGGGACGCATGGCCCAGCGACGCCGATTATCGCGCCCTGCAATCCAAGATCAAAGGCGCACGCTACGCCAGCATCCCGCGCGGCACCCATGTGATGCACCTTGAAGCCGCACGCACCCGGCTCTACGAAGCAGTGAACGGATTCCTCGATCAGTTGACGCCGTAGCGCGCGCGGATGGCCGCCAGCGCGCCGTTTTGCTCGAGCTGGGCAATCGCCTGGTTGATGCGCGCGAGCTGCGCCTGCGTGGTGCTGGCGGCATTCAGCATCAGGTGCACCGGGGCACGGTAGGGCGTATAGGGTATCTGCACGATCCTGACGTTTTGCTGGCGCGCGATATGGCGCAGGGCATGGGCGTCGCCCATGATCAGGTCACCGCGCCCTGCCTCCAGCATCTTGATGCCTTGCTCGAAGCTGCCAAAGGTACTGCGCCGTCCTTCCGCATTCAGCAGTGGCAGGGCGTGTTCGTAGTCGTCGCCGTAATAGCCAAGGCGCGGCGCCAGCAGGCTCGCATGCTGCTTGACGATGTCCTGGAAACTGTCGATACGGCGCAATTTCTCCAGCTTCTCCGGGACGGTAAACAGGCCCACCGTCTCCTGCCGGTAAGGCAGGCTGAAGCGGGCATAGCCGCGCCGTTCTTCGGTGGCCGAAGCGGCCATCAGCAGATCAAGTTTGCCTTGCTGGAACATTACATTGCGCCGCGCCGGCGGCATCTCTTTTTCCAGTTGCAGTGCGCAGCCGGCGTGCTTGAGGATGGCCTGCAGTAACTCAAAGTCAACGCCGCCCAGTACTTCCTTGTCATTGTGATAAAAGTAGGGCGGCCATTCTTCCGGTGCCAGGCGCAGTGTGCATGCGCTGGCAGGGCCGGCAAGTTGTATCAGGAGTGCTGCAAGCAACAGCCTCATGGCCGAGAACATCCGAAAGTATCCACTAGGACAGTGTTTCAGATGGCAGCGTCGCTGTAAAGAGAAAAGCTACTGCTTGTGGTGCCGGTATATTTCCCGACCGCCGGCCCCGGTAGTGGCGCCGCAGCGCCAGGTGCACGCATTTTGCTGGCCGAATATGACGGCCGTTTGACGCCCGTGTTACGGCTTGGTGTAATACGGCACCATGAAAGAAATACATGCACTCCTGCAACAAGCCGTCGCACTGCACCAGAAAGGCGAACTGGCCCGCGCGCAAGCGATCTACGACGAGGTGCTGCGCACCCAGCCGCTGAATTTCGATGCGCTGCATTTGAGCGGGGCCCTGGCCCGCCAGCAAGGCGATCCGCAGCGTGCACTGGACTTGATCGATGGCGCGCTGGCCATCGACAGCCGCCGCGCCATCGCCCACTGCAACCGCGGCGTCGCGCTGCAGGACCTCGGCCGCTACGACGAGGCGCTGGCCAGCTTCGAACGGGCGCTGGCCTTGCAACCGGATTACGCCATCGCCCTGAGCAACCGTGGCAATGCCTTGCGCCACCTGGGGCACATCGACCGCGCGCTGGAGAGCTACGATGCGGCGCTGCGGCTGTCGCCCAAGTATGCCGAGGCCCTGTGCAATCGCGCAATCGCACTGCAAACGCTGGGGCGCCACGAGGCGGCCCTGGACAGTTTCGGCGCGGCCCTGGCAGTGCGGCCCGAATACCCGGAAGCGCTGCATGGCGCCGCAGTGTCGCTGCTGGCACTGGGCAAGCCGGCCGATGCGCTGGAAGGCTTTGAACGCGCGCTGCACATCCAGCCGGAATACGCGGAGGCGTGGTGCTCGCGCGGCGCCTTGCTGCTGCGTGCCCAGGACCACGAGGAAGCGCTATCGAGCTTCCAGGATGCGCTGGCCGTGCGCCCGCGCTATGCGCGCGCCCAGCTAGGACTGGCGAACACGCTGCGCGCCATGGGGCGCAGCGCAGAAGCGGTCGAAGCCTACCAGGCGGCGCTCTCTTTTGGCGCCGATGCCGAAACGGTTGGATACATGCAGGCCATCATGGGCGCCGAGCAGGCGCCGGGCGCGTCGCCGGCTGCCTACGTGAAGGCGCTGTTCGACCAGTATGCAGGCAACTTCGACCGCCACCTGGTCGATGTCCTGCGCTACCGCACGCCATCCCTTCTGGTGGAGGCCTTGCGCCGCCACCTGCCGCCGGGCGAACTCGATGTGCTGGATGCCGGCTGCGGCACCGGCCTGTGCGGCCCGTTGCTGCGGCCACTGGCCTGCCTGCTGGAAGGCGTCGACCTGTCGCCGCACATGCTGGACCGCGCGCGCGATACGGGCTTGTACGATGGCTTGTACTGCGGCGAGATGGTGGGCTATCTGCGCGTGCGGCCGGCCAGTGTCGACGTGATCGTCGCAGCCGACGTATTTGTCTACCTGGGCGACCTGAAGCCGGTGTTCACCGTGGCGCGGCTGGCCCTGCGCAGCGGCGGCCGCTTTGCTTTCTCGGTGGAGGAGCACAGTGGGGCGGAAGACTTCGCGCTGCGCTCCTCCGGCCGCTATGCACATTCGCGCGCCGGCGTCGAAGCGCTGGCGCGCAACCATGGATTCACTGTCAATGAGATTACCCCGAGCATCCTGCGCCAGGAAAGCGGCGAAGACATGCGAGGGCTGCTGGTCATACTATCGAGAGCCTGATGCCTGACATCCGCATGATTCCCCTCGCAGTGATGATGGTGGAACCGCTTGAAGCTGCCGCAAATGCGGTCATGGCCGTCTCCATCTTCCTGGCGGGGCGCAACAATATCCACTCGTGGTGGACCGGCATTGTCGGCTGTACGCTGTTCTCCGTGCTGTTCTACGGTTCGCAGCTGTATGCCGATGTGGCGCTGCAGTTGTTCTTCATCGTCACCTGCATAATCGGCTGGCGCCAGTGGCTGCGCGGCGATCATGGCCACGCGCTGCACATCCGCACCACGCGGCCTGCGACGCTGGTGAAGATGGCTGTTGGCGGGGCCGCGGCGGCTGCGGCCTATGGGCTGATGCTGAAGCATTACACCGATGCCTTTGCTCCATTTGTGGATTCGGCGGTGCTGATGTTCTCGGTGATCGCGCAAATCCTGCTGATGGGGCGCCGCATCGAGAACTGGCCTGTATGGCTGCTGGTGAACACGGTCTCGGTGCCGCTGTACGCCAGCCGCGGCTTGTACCTGACGGCGGCGCTGTACGTGGCGTACTGGATCAATGCCCTGGTCGCGTGGCGGCACTGGCGCCGCCAGCGCGCCACAGGGGCTTAGAAAGGCCGCTCGTAGCCGATATACATCCGCGCCGCGTTGTATTCGCGGGACATGCTGGTCGTGGTGCCATTCGAGTCCTGGTAGCTGCGGCCGTCGTGCGACATCTGCTTCAGCAGGTTGGCGCCACTGACTCGCAGCAGGCCTCCGAGCGCGGGGCGATAAGTGAGGTAGGCGCTCAGTTCGCGCTGGCCGCCGGTGTAGGCCGATTGCCCTTCCGTGACGCGGCTCCAGCCTGCGGCGCTGGCGGCCAGCGTTGCGCCAGCGCCCCAGGCGCCGCTGCGGTATTCCGCACCGAGCGTGGCGTTCCAGCGGGGCTGGCGCGCAAGGCGGTTGCCGGGACCTGGCACGGACTCCACCTCCGACCAGTGGCGCCCGGCGTTGAGGGAAAAGCGCCAGGGCGTGCCTTCCAGCGGCTGCTTCCATTCCAGTTCAATGCTATGCGTCCGCGCGCGGCCGCTGTTGCGCGGCGAGAGTACCCAGCGGCCATCTTCAAAGCGCAGCACCTCGAGTATGACGTCGCGAATGCGGCGCGTTCCCAGCGTCAGGGAAAGCAGCTCACCATCTTTGCCGTAAGTCTCGAACGCCAGATCGGCGCCGCGCGCAGTCTCGGGGCGCAATGCAGGGTTGCCGCCGCGGTCAGGATCGACTTCTGTATTCACGAGGCTGAGGAAGCGGCGCGGCGCGAGTTGCTGCAGTTCTGGCGCCTTGTAGCTGGAAGCGAGGGCAGCCCGCACCTGGCGGCGCGGTTCTCCCGGCAGCTTCCATAGCGTTTGCAAGGTAGGGTTGGTTTGCGCCATGCGCGTCTCGGTGGGGGTGAAGTCGCTGCCCGACGAACGGGTATTGCTGCTTTCGCGCCGTATGCCCGCGTACAGCGACAGGCCTTTGCCGAGTTCCCATTCGTCCTGCAGGTAGAAGGCAGCACGCTGTACGCGCGCATCGGTATGGCGGTCGAAGTCGATTGGCGCCGGCCCGCTGGGGTGCCTATCGCGCTGGACTTCTTGTTCGCGCTGCGTGCTTTGGCTGAGGTCCCAGCCGGCGCTCAGGCTATGGCTTTCCATCTTGGGCCAACTGTATTTGCCGGTGCTGGTACCGCCGCCGCTATCGGGAGCGGTGGCGTAACTGCGGTCCAGCAGCATGGCGCCCTGCGGGTTGTCAGCGCTGTATTCGCGGTCGCGCCGGGTATGGTTGCCATTCAGGCTGATGGAAGTATCAAGGCGCGCGCCGCTGTCCCATTTACGCGACCATGCCAGCTCGGTGCGCAGGAGCCGGGTGTGATCCTTGCGGCGCATGCTTTCCTGCCCATACGGGTAACTGGCGCCGAACTCCATGGCCTGCAAGGTGTCGCGGTCGAAGCGGAACAGCGTAGCGCTGCCAAAGGTGTTCCAGCTGAGCGTGTCTCCGGCTGCCAGTGTCCACGTCAAGCGTTTGTTGAGGTTCAGGATGTAGCCATGGGCCAGCGAGTGGCCGTCGTCGTTGCGCAAGGCGTCGGCCGTTCCGCCTGCATCGCTGTGCCGTACGGTGCCGATTTCGGTCCGTTCATTGGTGATCTGGTGAAGGCTGGCGTTGACGGTGTATGACAAGCCGTCGCTTTTGTCGGCCAAGGCAATCTCGGCGCGGTCGCTGCCAAAATGGCGCGGCAGCCCGGTCGCCAGCTTCCATTCGCGCGAGCGTTTCCCGGGCGCCTTGCGCAGCACCACGTTGATGGTGCCGGCAATGGCTTGCGCGCTGAATTCTGCCGTGCTGGAGCGCATGATCTCGATGCGTTCGATCATGTCCGGCGAAAGGGTATCCAGGGAGAAGCCCGGGACGGGGCGTTCGCCGTTGACCAGCAATTGGGTGTAGCCGGCGCCCAGCCCGCGCATGCGCGGTGCGTTGCCGGACACGGTGACGCCGGGCAGTCGCCGCATTACGTCCAGCACAGACGGGTCGCCATGGCGAAGGATTTCCTCGCGGCTGATGACAATGCGGGAGGCAGTATCCTCGCGCCGCTGCATGTCGGCGCTGGCTTTTACTTGCACCACGGGCGGCGTTTCCTGGGCGTAGGCGCGTGCGAAAACCATCGCCGCGCAGGCGATCAATCGATTTTTCATGGCTGGTGGCTTACTTCAGGGCGAAGATGGCATTCACGGTTTGTGAATAGGCGATCGAATCGGGCACGCTGTAGTTGCCGCTTTGGGGAGATGTGCCGCGTGGTTCACGTCCGGCCTGCTGTTCCAGGAACGGTGCGCCGACCTGGGCGAGCGGGCCGCGTGCGATGGCGACCACCGGCCCAAGCTTGCGACCGAAAGCTTTGGCCAGGGAGTTGCCCTTGTTGCGTGCGTCATCGGCTGCCGCCGCCATCAGCTGGGTGTTGATGTCGTCGCCGTCCGTGCGGTCGAAGGTGGAGCTGACGCCGGTGATGTGGGCCATCTCCACCAGCCTGGCGATCAGGCCCGGCCATTGCGCCAGGTCGCGCACGCGGGCGTGGAACAGGCGTCCCATTGAATATGCTGGCGCTTGCCCTTCGTTGACGGGGACGGTTTTCTTTTCGACTTCGTAGGACTCGATGTCGGTATCCTGCACGCCGTGATCGGCCAACAGCTTCATCGCGCTGGCGCTCAGCTCTTGCAATTGTGCTGCGGCGGCTTCAGCACTGGCGTCCTGGGCGCCTGCCTCGAATTTCACTTCGCCGATGTCGGGCCGCATCCATAGCTGCGCCTTGCCGCTGGTGCTGACGAACGGGTGCGAGGGCAGGGCATTGCCGGATACCTGCGCGCTGCACGTAAGCGATATCGCACACAGGGCCATGGCCGCGATGGTGAATCTCAATCTCATTTGCCGTGCTCCTGGAGCCAGACGTATTGCAGGTTAGTGTTGCCGGGGCCGTTCTTGAAGCGGCACTTGGCGATGCCACTGCGGGCTGCTTCATCCAGGGCTGGATGGCCGGATGATTTGACGATGGCCGCGTCCTTGACGGCGCCATTTTCGTCAACAGTGAAGTTGAGGGTGACGGTTCCCGTGTGACCTGCATTCAGGTCTGCTTGCGGCCAGGCCGGTTTGGCGCAAGAGCTGAAATCCACGACAGGTCTCTGCGGCGAATCGGTCGATCCGGCGTGCGCGCAAGCGGTGAGGGTGGATAGCAGGACTACGGTGCATAGTTGCTTCATTTGTTCTGTCTCCTTTATTCGAGGGTCCACACGTACTGCATTTGCTGCCAGGTTTCGATGGGTTTGCCGCGAACCTTGGCGGGTATGAAATGGCATTTGCTGATTCCGGCCTGCGCCGCCGTATCCAGTCCTGGATGACCGCTCGACCTGACGACGCGCGAGCCGGCGACGTTGCCACTTACGTCGATATTGAACGACAGGGTGACGGTGCCTGTGTGCTCGGCCTGCAGGTCCTCCCCAGGCCACAGCGGCTTGGAGCAGGACTTGAAGTCGACCACGGCCGGCGTGCGCGCTGCAGGCAGGCTGGCTGCGTCGACGCGGGCATTGGCATACCCGGCCAGGCTGGCAGCCGTGACTCCCAGCGCGGCAACGATAGCTTTCCAGTTGCTGCGCTGCTCTTGCGGCACCATCAGGTGGCGGATGCGTTGCATCAGGTCGCCGCCATCGGCTGCCAACGCCACCCGCTGCGAAGCGAATTGCATTTTCTCCAGTTCGGACAAGGCGAGCGCCAGGCGTCGCGGTTCGCCGGTCAGTTGCGTTGCGATACTGTCCGCCACCATTTCGCGTTCGTGACGCATGCGGCGCGACAGCCACCACACCGCAGGATGGTAGAACAGCAGGGTTTCGACCGCGTTCTGCAGCAGGTTGACCAGGAAGTCGTGGCGGCGCACGTGGGCCAGTTCGTGTGCCAGCAGGGCTTCGAGCAATTCCGGCGGCATGCGTGCCACGAGGGCAGCAGGCACAAGTACGACGGGACGCCACCAGCCCGCAGTGATCGGGCTGGCCAGCGTTTCAACGATGCGCAGGCCGACATCGCGGCGGATGCCGAGGCGGACTGCAAGCAGCGACAGCCGCTGCTGCCAATACTCGTTGCGGCCGCCCGTGCGGCGTGCGCGGGCAATCCAGGCCAGGCCGAAGGCGCTGCGCAATGCCAGCGCGCCGACGCAAGCAAGCCAGGCTGACACCAGCAGCGGCAGGCGGTTGTCGATGCTGGCCAGCAGCTCGCTTTGCGCGAAGGTGCCGTCGCCGCCTGCCAGCACCAGCGCTTGCAGCGAGCGTG
>DASWTB010000419.1:0-15697 GCA_036402315.1 Pseudoduganella sp.
AGATTGCGCTGGATAAAACGGATCGCAAGATATTGTCCATCTTGCAAACGGACGGCAGGCTGTCCAACCAGGATGTCGCAGAGCAAGTCAACCTCTCCCCTTCCCCCTGCCTGCGCCGCATCAAGCGCCTGGAAGAGGAAGGCGTAATCCGCCAGTACGTGGCGCTGCTGGACCCGGACAAGATCGGCCTCGGCCTGCTGGCCTACGTCAATGTGCGCCTTGAGAAGCACAGCGACGCTGCCGCCCACAGCAACGCCCGCGCCCTCGGCGTGAACCCCACCGGTACCTCGCCGCGCGCCGACTTCGCGGTGGCAGTCGAACAATGGCCGGAAGTGGTGGCCTGCTACGCCATGACCGGTGAAATGGACTACCTGCTGCGCGTGCACGTGGAAGACATGGACCACTTCTCGCGCTTCATGATGGCGACCCTGTTGCGCCACCCGGCCGTGCTGGATGTGAAGTCCTCCTTCGCACTGCAGCGCATCAAGGACACCACCGCCCTGCCCCTCGTATGATCCTGAAACTCAAACTCGCTCTTGCCGTCCTGCTGTGCGGCGCCACATCTGTAGCGTCGGCCGACGAATTTGCAGCTTACAAGCAGGCCGCCAGCCAACTCCGCGCGCTGCCGCAGCCGGCCAGGGCTGCCTCGCCGAAAGCGGCGCCATTGTTTGCTATCCTCTCCGACAACCAGCGCTTCCTTGAGAGCCGCACGTTTGCGGTTTCCGATATGGCAAAGCTCAGGGAAATGTGCGGAACGTCGACAAAGCTGATGGCAACCTACATGCTGGATGGCACTCAGGCCGCCGCCGCAGCCGCAGGCAAGGACCAGCAAAAAGTCAACGCTGCGGTCACGGAACGGGCGGCGCGTAACGCCAGGGTGTTCCAGGACGAACTGGCGCAACTGTTTCCCTTCGCCGCCCGTTGCGGTGCTCACCTGATCCCTGTAACCGAGGCATTCACTGCCAAGCTGCCGCCGGAACAGTTGGACGAGGTGCGCCTGGCCGGCGTACGCCAGATGCAGCAAGGAGCATTCAATACCTTGAGCGGTACCATCGCAATGCTGGCGCACAAAGAAATGGACGAGGCCCACCTGGTTCGCATCACCCGCGCTGTCGCCAACTCGGCGCCGGCATATGCGTCGGTCCTGTCCCTGGCCATGCGGGACCAGGTAAAGGGCATGGCGACTACCGTGCAAAACACGGTAAGCGCTGAACAGGCAAAGCTCCTGGCGCAAGTGGTACAAGCCATGCAAGACCGCAAGTGCAACAAGCTGTGCATGGTGTCCGGCAAATGAGCTCGCGTTTGATGAACACCGGCGCCAGGCCGTCGCTGTGGATCGCCGCACTGAAAGGCGCATTGGCCGCAGCCATGCTCGCGCTGCCGGTGCTGATCCTGGTGTGTGACCGCGTACTAGGACCAGCCCCGTCAGGCTATGCCGGCACCGGTTTCGGCGCCGTTGTGGTCTTGTTCCTGCTCGTCGGCCAACTGACCGCCGCCTTGCTGGGCGCGGCGGCAGGCGCCATCTGGCTCAGGAAACCGCACAGCGGCTTGCTCAAGTGGAGCGTGAATGTACTGGCCTTGCTGGGCGCCGGCGTCGTTGGCTTGCTCTCCTTCGCCTTGCTCACCAGGTAGTTGCGGGCCCTGCCCGGGTCGTGTCAATATCAAGCCAATGACAAGCTCGCCGCAGGCGGGCGCAAAGGAGCCCCGCCATGCAAGGAGACATCGTCTCGACCGTGCTGCTGCCCGTGGCACTCGCCTTCATCATGTTCTCGCTTGGCCTGGGCCTGACACCGGCCGACTTTGCGCGCATAGTAAAGCAGCCGCGCGCGCTGCTGGTGGGAGTGCTGTGCCACTTCGTGCTGCTGCCACTGGCCTGCTTCGGCATGCTGCAGGTGGCCGGCATCGGCGGCGCCTTCGCCGTGGGCTTCATGATCCTCGCAGCCTGCCCGACCGGCACCACTTCCAACCTGCTCACCTACATCGCGCGCGGCGACGTGGCGCTGGCCCTGAGCTTTACCGCCGTCGCCAGCGTGCTAACCATCTTCACGCTGCCGCTGATCGTAAGCTTCGCCCTGGAATATTTTGCAGGCAGCGGCCAGAAGGTTGCGGCCCCGGTTGGCGCAATGATGAAGCAGATGGTACTGATGCTCGGCTTGCCGGTCGCCATCGGCATGACGCTGCGCCATTTGAAGCCTTCCCTTGGCCAGCGCATTGAGGGCACCTGCACAAAGATCGCTTCCGTCCTGTTCATCCTGATTGTGGCCGCGGCGGTGGCGAAGAACTGGGTGCTCTTGCGCGACAACTTCCAGACCCTGGCTCCGTTCGCAATCGCGCTGAACGTGACCATGCTGGCCTGCGGCTTCGGCGTGGCCTGGCTGGCCCGCCTGTCGCGCCAGCAGTCCGTCACACTCGGCATTGAGACGGCCATCCAGAACGGTACCCTGGCCATGGTGATCGGCAGCAGCGTGTTGAAACAGGATGCTTTCGCCCTGCCCGGCGCCTTGTACGGCGTGCTGATGTATGTCAGCGGACTGGCTTTCGCCTACGGCATGCGCGCCGCGGTCAGTCGTGTTCGTGCTCGCGCACCAGCGACTGTTCCAGGCGCTGGTAGTCAGGGGTAGCGCGCACCTTGGCGATCGCGTTCCAGATCGCCTCGAAGCGCTTGGGATCCTTGTCGTAGGCCTTGCGCCCCACCATCAGGTGGAAGTCAAAGGTGGCGAAGGGCTGCCTGGCCAGGATCACGCGCCCCTGGTAGCGCGGGTCTTCTTTCAGCAGGTTTTCCGCATCGCGCCCCATCAGCACGGCGACGTCGGCGCTGCCGGCAGCCAGCAGGCGCAGGCCCTCCTCCGCCGTCTTGGGCGTGTCGATCACAGTCTGGCCGCGCGCCTGCAGCATGTCCACGATGTAGTAGCCGCGCTGCGCCACCACCAGCTTGCGCGGGTTGACCAGGGTCTTGCCGTCCCAGCTTGCGCCGCTGTCGACGCGCAGGTACAGGTCGACGTGGTCGCGGTACATGGCGCGCTCCGGGTCCTGCGTGCCATCGGCCTTGGTCGGCGGCCGGCTGTATGCGCGCCGGCGCGGGTTGTCGGAGGGGCCGACCATGGCGTCGATCACGCCGGTACGGGTTTCCTCTTCACAGCGCTTCCAGGGGCGGGGGACGAAGTTGATCTGGTCGCCGGTAATCTTGGCTGCGCGTTTCAGCAGCTCGATGTTCAGGCCGGTGCCATCGGGCATGGTCCACGGCGCCTGGGGGATGTCTTCGTAGCAGAACTTCAATGGCTCGCCCGCCGCCTGCGCCAGCGGTGCGGCCATGGTTACGGCTAAAGCAATGCTGCGCAGGGCGAACGGCATGAAGCCTCCTCTACTTTTCCTCCGATTTTACTCCAGGGATCTTGTCGAGCAGTTTTGTGGCGGCGCGGACGTTGGCTTTCAGGGCGTAGTCGAGCGATGCGAGCTGCTCTTCCATCGCTTCCTGCAGCACGCTGGCCGGGTCGGCCGGGCCGAGCTTGAGGTAGGCGTCGGCTTCGCCGTAGTCGCGGTGGATTTCCATGCCGGCCTTCCTGGCGATGTGGATCATCGTCGCATTGGACGACAGGCAGTGCATGTACAGTGTGTCGACGTCGTTGTTGCGGCAAGCGATGTTGGCGCGCTCGAACAGCTTGGAGCCGATGCCGAGGCCGCGCGCGGACTTGGAGACCGACACGCCGAACTCCGCCACCTGGTCCTTTTCCGTGGCTTTGTGCTTATCCTCGTCGCGGTCGGCAAAAGCCAGGTGGCCAACCGCCACCAGCTTGAAGACGCGGTTGTAGACGCCGAACACCAGGTCGCGGTCGAAATCGATGCTGGCCACATAGCGCGTGATCTGCTCGTCGTTGACCGGCGTGCCGAAGCGCAGCAGCCGGTCGTGGCGCTCCAGGGCGAGGAAATGCTTGAGCATGCGCCGGCGGT
The DNA here is from genome assembly GCA_036402315.1 of Pseudoduganella sp. Classification (GTDB taxonomy): domain Bacteria; phylum Pseudomonadota; class Gammaproteobacteria; order Burkholderiales; family Burkholderiaceae_D; genus Rugamonas. Next base: position 3,949 of record DASWTB010000419.1, read on the forward strand.
CGCGTTCCCGCAGTTCCTTGACCGGGATGGTGGGCCGGTCCTTGCCGCCGAACAGGCCGCGCAAGGGATTGCGGAAGAAGTTAAGACTGGTCATTGTGCTCTCCTGCTACGCGTCGATCGCCTCGCGCACCGCCTGCACGCGGGCTGCGCGCACCAGCTCTGGAATCTGCTGCGGCGCGCCTGCAGAGCGCTGGGCGATCTCGCCGGCATTCACTGCCCGTGCGGCGTCGAGCGCCCTGGCCAGCAGTTCGCGCCCGGCAGGGGTCGCCCCGCCGCCACATTCCGCAGCGAGCACCATCTGGACAAAGCGCGCCGGCTTGCGGAAGCCGTCGCAGCGTTCGAACAGGCTGACCAGGGCGGCGGCGTCCAGCTTCAGCGCTTGTTCCACGCTGCCGCGGTCGCGTGCCGTCATCACCGCCAGGTCGCGGCATTCGGTCGGCACTTTCAAGCGCTTGCTGGCCTGCTCCACCTGCGGCACTTCAAGCGCAAGCGTCAGCGCAGCAAAGCGCACCGGCAGCTCATGATCACGCGCAGCTGCGCGGTCGATCACCTGCGCCGCGGCGTGGCCGTCGCCAATCTCGGGAATGACGTGCGACAGCGCGCCGCAATCGCGCAGCGCTTCCAGCATGCGCGATGGCTTCTGCTCCATCAGGCCGCGCGCGATTTCCTGCCACACGCGCTCAGGCACCAGCGCATCGACCTCGCCTTCATCCACCATGCGCTTCATCAGCGCATTGGTGTCAGGCGCCACGCGGAAGTCCGGATAGCGCGCGGCAAAGCGCGCCAGGCGCAGGATGCGCACCGGGTCTTCGGCAAATGCATCCGACACGTGGCGGAAAATACGGTCCTTGATGTCCTGCTGGCCGTGGTACGGGTCGACCAGCACCCCATCGTCGCCGCGCGCGATGGCGTTGATGGTCAGGTCGCGCCGCACCAGGTCTTCTTCCAGCGTCACGTCGCTGGACGTGTGGAACACAAAGCCCTTGTAGCCGGGCGCCGTCTTGCGCTCGGTGCGCGCCAGGGCATATTCTTCCTGCGTTTGCGGATGCAGGAACACCGGGAAATCCTTGCCAACGGGGCGGAAGCCGGCCTTCACCATGTCTTCCGGCGTGGCGCCTACCACCACATGGTCGTGGTCCTTGACGGGCAAGCCAAGCAGTTCATCGCGTACTGCGCCGCCGACCACATAAGTCTTCATTACCATCAATCGTCCGGCATCTCCGCGTCGTGCAATGGCGCGGTCTCGGTTTCGGCCAGCGCGCCCGCGATCCAGGCGTCGACCGCCGGATGGTTTCGCATGCGCTCGCAATAGGCCGACAGTGCCGGCGGCAGCACCACGCCATACGTCTTGAAGCGGCACACGACCGGCGCGAAGAAGGCGTCGGCAATCGAGAATTCGCCGAACAGGAATTCGTTGTGGCCGAAGCGGCTCAGGCATTCTTCCCACATTTCGCTGATGCGGCCAATGTCGGCCTGGGTGGCCGGCGTGCGGCCCTTGCCCGGGTAGCTGCCCTTGATGTTCATCGACATCGTGGTGCGCAGGCTGCCGAAGGAACTGTGCATCTCCGCGCAGACCGAGCGCGCCAGCGCACGGGCCGCTACGTCGCGCGGCCACATTGGCTTGTCGGGGAATTGCTCGGCCAGGTATTCGCAGATTGCCAGGCTGTCCCAGATCGCCAGCTCCCCTGCCAGCAGCACCGGCACGCGGCCGCTGGCGCTGTACCTGGCGATGTTGTTGGACGTGTCGGGCTGGTCGAGCAGCACGCGCACTTCGGTGAACGGGATGTTGAAGGCTTTCATCGCAACCCACGGGCGCATCGACCACGAGGAATAATTCTTGTTGCCGATGACCAGGGTCAGCCCCGGTTCACGCGCGGCGGCGAGGGTTTCGGCAAGCTTCGGGTCGAGTTCTGTGGTCTGCATGGTTCCTCTGTTCTCGGTTTAACGGCCGCCGTAGGCGGCTTCCTGTTGTTCCTGTTCGGTATAGCCCTTCGGCGTGACCGTGGGGCCAAGGCGCGCCTTCAGCGATTGCGGGCGGCCATCGAACAGCGCCGCATAGTAGGTAGCGTTGACCATCACGTTTTTCACGTAACCGCGCGTTTCCGCGAAAGGAATCGATTCAATGAAAATGGTGCTGTCCATCGGCTTGGTCAGCTGCGTGCGCCAGGAGCGCAGGCGGCCCGGCCCGGCGTTATAGGCGGCGGTGGCCAGCACTTGCGAGCCGTCCATGCTGCCCAGCACCATGTTCATGTAGTTGGCGCCAAGCAGGATATTGGTTTTCACGTCCGTCAGCATGCCCTGCACGAAGTCGGTCAGGCCGATCTTGCGCGCCACCCAGCGGCCGGTGGACGGCATCACCTGCATCAGGCCGGAGGCGCCGACCGAGGATTGCGCATCCATCACGAAGCGCGATTCCTGGCGGATCAGGCCATACACCCAGGCGCGGTCAAGGCCGAGGGTGCTGGTGGTGGGCTGCATGATCTCATCATGCGGCACCGGGTAGCGGTGCGTGTAGTCGGCCTGCACACGGGTCTTCTCGGAGGTGTACACCATGCGGTCCAGCACATGCTTCTCGCGCGCGAATTCGGCGGCGGCAATCAGTTCGCGCTCGTTCAGGCGGCGCGTCTCCCAGTTCCACTCGCGCGTGCCTTCAAAGCGCAGGCGCATTTCAAAGAACTTGAGCGCGCGCTGCAGGCCCGGATTGGCGGCGATGGCCGCCATTTCAGCAGGGGTCGGCGCGGGTCCCGGCGGCGGGATCGTGACCAGTTGGCCCAGCTCTTCGCCGGCCAGGATGCCGTAGTAGCCGGGCTGGTCGGCGATGCTCCGATACGCGGCCAGCACTTCCGGCGTATTGCTGCCTGCTTCGGCGGCCATGGCACGCGCGTTCCAGTAGATCCAGGTCGGATCCTTGCGCAACTGCGCAGGCATGGCGGCGATCGTAGCTTTCACCGTTTTCCAGTCGCGCTCACGCAAGGCGATGCGGGTCTTCCATTGCATCTGGTCCAGCGACAGCGGCGCACCGGCCGACTTGGCCCAGTAGCCTGCCGTGTCGGGCGAGAACGAGTAGGACGAGACCAGCGCCAGGTTGGCCCAGCCGATGGCGCGTTCCTGCGGCGTCAGCTGCGGCGAGTTTTTTTCCAGCGCCATGCGCGCCAGGTTCATGCTGGTGCGGGCACCGCGGCCCACCGCTACCAGGAAGGTTTCATGGTCGGCGCGCGTGCTGCCGGCGCCTTTGGCCAGCGCCAGCGTCGGCAAGTCCACTGCCTGGGCCATTTTCTTGTCCGAACCATTCAGCAGCATCACGGTGCGCTTGGCGGGGCCGGTGGCATTGGTCTCGCCTGCCAGGCGCACCTGTGTCCACAAATCCTCCTCGTTGAACTGGCCGGTCTGCGCCAGCGCCGCAATCAGCGCGCCGCAGCCTTCGCCGTAGTAAGGCGGATAAACCAGCAGCGCGCGCGCGTCGGCGGCAACGTTCTGGCCCTTGGAAAGGCGCGACAGCAAGTTGTAGCACTTGACCTGGGTGTCGTCCTGCAGCACGAACTGCGGGAATTGTTCGTCGAAGGTAGCCCACTCGCGCTTGCGGCCCAGCTCCAGCAGCCAGTCGTTGCGCATGCGGTCGGCGATGGCGCTGCCCTGGTATTTGTTCAGGAAGGCGCGCACTTCGGGGTCGCTGGCTTCCTTGAAGCGGGCTTTCAGGCGGTAGTAATCGACGTAGGAAGGAATCGAGTAATCGGTCAGGCGTGCAGCGTAAAACTCCGCCTTGGCGGCGTCGTCGCGCCGTACAGAATCGCGCAGCAGGAGGAAGGCGTCGTCTTCCTTGCGGCTGTCGCTTGCGTTATCCTGCGCCAAGGCGAGTGGCGAGGCGGCGCAGGCTGCGACCATCAGTGCGCCGGCTATCCATTTCGAGGTGGAAATCAATGTACGACTCTCAAGGTAATTCACGATATGACCAGCCCAACTAGGATACCACGCAACCCCGACGGCCAGCCAGCGCCCGGCAAGGCGGAACTGCGCAAACAGATGCTTGCCGCGCGCCGTGCGCTGGCGCCGGAAACGCGTGCGCAGTGGGACAGGGAAATTGGTGCGAAAGTGGTCCAGTGGTGGCGTGAATCCGGTGTCGGCACGCTGGGGGTTTACTGGCCCTTGCGCGACGAGCCAAACTTGCATGCCTGTTATGCGGAGCTGGCGGAACTGGGCGTGAAGCTGCTGTTGCCGGTGGTGCTGGAAAAGAACGCGCCGCTGGCGTTCGCCGAGTGGACCATCGGCGAACCGATGGTGAAGGACTCGATGGGAGTGGCGGTGCCGGCCATGCTGCGGCTGGTGCAGGAATATCCGCCGGCCTTGCTGATCCCTTGCCTGGGTTATAACCCGCAAGGCTACCGCCTGGGATATGGCGGCGGATTCTACGACCGCACGCTGGCGCACGAGCCGCGCCCGGCCACCGTGGGGGTGGCCTATCGCTGCCTCGCCGCCGATTTCGGCAGCGATGGGCACGATGTGGCGCTGGACCGCATCCTCACTGAAGACTAAAACCGGTAACCCGGTGTCTGACCCGCAGGGTCAGACACCAGTCTGCGGCAGCCGCGTGCAAGTGTCAGGCACTTGTGCCTGACACTGGTTTACCGGTTTCAGACCAAACGGTTCCACAACGCGGTGGTCGCGACAGCCTGGTTCATGGAATAAAAGTGCAGCCCCGGCGCTCCGCCAGCCAGCAGCCGTTCGCACAGGTCGCTGACCACATCCAGGCCAAATGCCTTGATCGACGCCGAATCGTCACCGAACGAAGCCAGCTTCAGGCGCACCCAGCGCGGAATCTCCGCACCGCACATATCCGAGAAACGCATCAGCTGCGTGTAATTCGTGATCGGCATGATGCCGGCCACGATCGGCACGTTCACCCCCGCCTTCTGCGCCGCGTCGACGAAGTGGAAGTAGGCGTCGACGTTGTAGAAGTACTGGGTGATTGCCGCATTGGCGCCGGCATTCACCTTGCGTACGAAAGCTTGCATATCGTCTTGCGGCGAGCGCGCCTGCGGGTGCACCTCGGGATAGGCCGCCACTTCGATATGGAACCAGTCACCGGTTTCGGCGCGCACGAATTCCACCAGCTCGTTGGCATAGCGGAACTCGCCCGACATGCCGTAGCCGGACGGCAGGTCGCCGCGCAGCGCCACCAGGCGCTTGATGCCGTGCGATTTGTACTGCTGCAGGATGGCGCGGATCGATTCGCGCGTGCCGCCGATGCAGGACAGGTGCGGCGCGGCTTCTTCGCCGGCGGCCATGATCTCGAGCACGGTGTCCAGGGTACCCTGCTGGGTCGAACCGCCGGCGCCGAAGGTCACGGAAAAATACTTGGGGTGCAGCTCGGACAGTTTGGCGCGCACGAGACGCAGCTTTTCCGTCCCTTCCGCCGTCTTTGGCGGGAAAAACTCGATACTGAAATTATGGTTAGCCATCATTGTCTTTCAACAGGAGGGTAGACAAGGCCCAGGAGATCACGCTGTACAGCAGCGCACCGCCAATGGCTGACCAGAAGCTGTCGACGTGGAAGCCTTCCACCACTTTCGCCACCAGCCAGAACATGAAGCCGTTGATGACGAAGATGAACAGGCCAAGCGACACCACCGTCACCGGCAATGTCAGCAACAGCAGCAGCGGGCGCACCAGGGTGTTGACCAGGCCAAGCACGAGGGCAGCAACCAAAGCGGCGCCAATGCTTGTGACACTGACGGAATGCATAAGGTAAGGCACCGCGAACAGCGCGGCGGCATTGATTATCCAGGTGAGGACCAAACGCATAATATTTGCTCGATTGTGAGAACCGGTAAACCGGTGTCTGACCCGCAGGGTCAGACACCCGATACGCGGCAGCCGCGGTCCAAGTGTCAGACCCTGCGGGTCTGACACTGACGTGCTGGTTTTTAGTAACGGTAATGTTCTGGCTTGTAAGGGCCTTCGACCTTGACGTTGATGTACGCTGCCTGCTCTTCGGTCAGGGTGGTTAGCTGCGCATTCAGCTTTTTCAGCTGCAGGCGCGCGACCTTCTCGTCCAGGTGCTTAGGCAGGGTGTACACGCCGACCGGGTAAGCCTTGGTGTTGGCGAACAGTTCGATCTGGGCGATGGTCTGGTTGGCGAACGAGGACGACATCACGTACGAAGGGTGGCCGGTGCCGCAGCCCAGGTTCACCAGGCGGCCTTCGGCCAGCAGGATGATGCGCTTACCGTCCGGGAAGATCACGTGGTCGACCTGCGGCTTGATGTTCTCCCACTGGTACTTCTTCAGGGAAGCAACGTCGATCTCGTTATCGAAGTGGCCGATGTTGCAGACGATCGCCTGGTCCTTCATCTTCAGCATGTGCTGTTCGGTGAGGATGTGGTAGTTGCCGGTGCAGGTCACGAAGATGTCGCCGTGTTCGGCGGCGTAATCCATGGTCACCACGCGGTAGCCTTCCATGGCCGCCTGCAGGGCGCAGATCGGGTCGATCTCGGTCACCCACACTTGCGCCGACAGCGCGCGCATGGCTTGCGCCGAGCCCTTGCCCACGTCGCCGTAGCCGGCGATGACGGCGATCTTGCCGGCGATCATGACGTCGGTGGCGCGCTTGATGCCGTCCACCAGCGATTCGCGGCAGCCGTACAGATTGTCGAACTTGGACTTGGTGACGGAGTCGTTCACGTTGATGGCCGGGAAGGCCAGCTTGCCTTCTTTGTGCATCTGGTACAGGCGGTGCACGCCGGTGGTGGTTTCTTCGGTCACGCCCAGAATGTGCGGCAGGCGCTTGGAGTACCAGGTCGCGTCCTTGGCCAGGTGGGCCTTGATGGAGTTGAACAGGCAGATTTCCTCTTCCGAGCCCGGATTGTCCAGCACCGAGATGTCTTTCTCGGCGCGGGCGCCCAGGTGCAGCAGCAGGGTTGCGTCGCCGCCGTCGTCCAGGATCATGTTGGAGTACACGCCTTCGCCTGGCCATTCGAAGATGCGGTGGGTGTAGTCCCAGTAGTCGGCCAGGGTTTCGCCCTTGACTGCGAACACCGGGGTGCCGACGGCAGCGATTGCCGCGGCAGCGTGGTCCTGGGTCGAGTAGATGTTGCAGGAGGCCCAGCGTACTTGCGCGCCCAGCGCCTCCAGGGTGCGGATCAGCACTGCGGTCTGGATGGTCATGTGCAGGGAGCCGGTGATGCGCGCGCCTTTCAGCGGCTGCGACGCGGCGAATTCCTCGCGGATTGCCATCAGGCCTGGCATTTCCGTTTCGGCGATCTTGATCTCTTTTTCGCCCCAGGCGGCCAGCCCGATGTCAGCGATGATGTAGTCTTGGGAGTCTTTGAGTACGGCGTTCATCACGCCCTCCTTTCATAGGTTGAAAAAAGTAACGTGAGCGCGGTGTTGATGTTCCGAGCCTGGCCAGGGTTGCTGGTCGCAGCGCTCCTCGGAGAGGGGAAATTGTATCACTGTGCCGGCCAGAACCGGTAATTCGGTGTCTGACCCGCAGGGTCAGACACCTATGGCGCGGCGGCAGCGGGCCCAGTGTCTGACCCTGCGGGTCAGACACTGGTTTACCGGTTTTAGAGGCCCGCCGCAGCGCGCAGGATCGCGGCCTTGTCGGTACGCTCCCAGCTGAACTCCGGCTCTTCACGGCCGAAGTGGCCGTAAGCCGCGGTCTTGGCGTAGATCGGGCGCAGCAGGTCCAGCATCTGCACGATGCCTTTCGGGCGCAGGTCGAAGTGTTCCTGCACCAGTTGCGCGATCTTCTCGTCGGAGATCACGCCGGTGCCTTCGGTATACACGGTGATGTTGATCGGGCGTGCCACGCCGATCGCGTACGACACCTGCACCTGGCACTGGCGCGCCAGGCCGGCGGCCACCACGTTCTTGGCCACGTAACGCGCAGCGTAGGCTGCGGAACGGTCAACTTTCGAAGGATCCTTGCCGGAGAACGCGCCGCCGCCGTGCGGGGCCGCGCCGCCGTAGGTGTCGACGATGATCTTGCGGCCGGTCAGGCCGCAGTCGCCCTGCGGGCCGCCGATGACGAAGCGGCCGGTCGGGTTGACCAGGAACTTGGTGTCCTTGATCCATTCGGTCGGCAGCACCGGCTTGATGATCTCTTCAATGACCGCTTCTTCGATCTGGGAATGGCTCATTTCCGGCGCGTGCTGGGTCGACAGCACCACGGTGTCCACCGACACCGGACGGCCATCGACGTAGCGCAGGGTGACCTGCGATTTCGCGTCAGGACGCAGCCATGGCAGGCGGCCATCCTTGCGCAGCTGCGACTGGCGCTCGACCAGGCGGTGCGAGTAGTAAATCGGCGCTGGCATCAGTTCCGGGGTTTCGTCGCAGGCGTAGCCGAACATCAGGCCCTGGTCGCCGGCGCCCTGGTCCAGGTCGATGCCTGCACCTTCGTCGACGCCCTGGGCGATGTCCGGCGATTGCTTGTCGTAAGCAACCAGCACGGCGCAGCCCTTGTAGTCGATACCGTATTCGGTGTTGTCGTAGCCGATGCGCTTGATGGTATCGCGGGCCACTTGAATATAATCCACGTTGGCGTGGGTGGTGATTTCACCTGCCAGCACCACCAGGCCGGTATTGCACAGCGTTTCCGCGGCGACGCGGGCACGTGGGTCCTGGGTCAGGATGGCATCCAGAATCGCGTCGGAAATCTGGTCGGCTACCTTGTCCGGGTGGCCTTCAGAGACGGATTCAGAGGTAAACAGGAAATCGTTGGACATCGCAAGCTCCTAGCTTTGGTTCTAAATAACATTGTCGCAAAACCAATAAAGCTTGCGACGCTTTAGCGAAGTTTGTATCCCGCCTCGCAAGTTGTCTGTTAACTCAGCGGCTACTGCAACGTGGTATTTTACGCTTCTTAAAAAATTTTTGTGCAGAGCAACGTGAAAATGCTCTTATAAATTAATAAATGCTGTTAAGAATCTTCCGCTTTTTCTCCATTTTCCCCCTGCCAGTCCTGCACGCCCTGGGCGTTGGGCTCGGCTGGCTGGTCTACTTGCTATCGCCTTCGTACCGACGCCGGATGCGGGCTAATATGGCCCAGGCCGGATTCTCCTCCCATCTCGGCAGCGCAGTCGGCGAAGCCGGCAAGGCCATTGCCGAACTGCCCTTCATCTGGTGCGCCGACCCACAGCGCGTGACCAGCCGGGCCACCGTGGAAAACTGGGAGCTGGTGCAACAGTATCTGGATGCCGGCAAGGGCATCGTGTTCCTCACCCCTCACCTCGGCTGCTTCGAAATTACTGCCCAGGAGATCGCCCACCGCACCGAGCTGATGGTGATGTACCGTCCGCCGCGCAAGGAAGCGATGAAGCCGCTGATCGAAGGTGCCCGTGCCCGCAAGAACCTGCTGCTGGCGCCGGCCAATATGGGCGGCGTGCGCATGCTGGCCAAGTTCCTCAAGAAGGGCCAGCCGATCGGCCTGCTGCCCGACCAGGTGCCGCAGGAGGGCGAAGGCGTCTGGGCCGATTTCTTCGGCCGCAGCGCCTACACCATGACGCTGCCGGCCAAGATGGCGCAACTGGGTGATGCCGTGATCCTGATCGTCTACGCCGAGCGCTTGCCTGGCGGCAAGGGTTATGTGGTGCGCTTCGTGCCGTTCGAAGGCGCGCTGGCAGGCGATTCCGCATCCCAGGCCCGCGCCATCAATGCTGAGATGGAAAAGCTGATTGCGCGCTGCCCGACCCAGTATTACTGGAGCTATAACCGCTACAAGGTACCGGCCGGCGTGGCCGGCCCTGGCGCCGCCGCGCAGGAGGCATCGGCATGAGGCTCCTGCTGGGAATGATGTGGCTGCTGCACTGGTTGCCGCTGCCAGTGCTGGGCCGCATCGGCAAGGCCGTCGGCAACCTGCTGTTCGTCGTGATGGGTCCGCGCCGCGAGATCGCACTGACCAACCTGCGCCTGACCATGCCGGAATTGACGGAAGCACAGCGCCGCGACATCGCACGCCGGCACTTCCAGGCTTACTCGCGCAGCGTGCTGGAACGCTCGATCCTGTGGTGGGCTTCCGAACAACGCTTGCGCAAGCTGATCAAGGTGGAAACCAGCGACGGCATGGCGCCCGGCAGGGTTCCGGTGACAGAGATGACGGAAAAGCCGACCATCCTGCTGTGCCCGCATTTCGTCTGCCTCGACGTGGGCGGCGCCTCGATCGCCATGGAAGCGTCGGCATCGTCGATGTACGTCGCGCAAAAGAACAAAGTCTTCGATGAAGTGCTGCGCATGGGCCGTGCGCGCTTCAAGCCGGTCAAGCTGTTCACACGCCAGGACGGCATCAAGCCTATCCTGCGCGCGCTGAAAGACAGGCTGCCCTACTTCATGCTGCCGGATATGGACTTCGGCGACAAGGATGCTGAATTCGTGCCTTTCTTTGGCGTTCCCGCGGCCACTCTGACTGCTACCGCGCGCATCGCCGCTGCCACCGGCGGCCAGGTGATGCCGGTGATTGCCACCTTCCTGCCCAATTACGAAGGCTACCGTGTGAAGTTTTATCCGGTGTGGGAGAATTACCCAGGGCCCGATATGGTCGCGGCAACGCGCCGTATGAATGAATTTATTGAAGAACGCGTCAAAGAAGCGCCGGCCGAATACTTCTGGACCCACAAGCGCTTCAAGACCCGTCCGGAAGGCCAGCCTTCCGTCTACTCGAAGAAACGATGAAACTCAAATTCACCAAGATGCACGGCGCAGGCAATGACTTCGTGGTCATCGACGCCATCAACCAGAAAATCGATTTCAGCCCGGCCCAGTGGCAGGCACTGGCCGACCGCCGTTTCGGGGTGGGCGCGGACCAGATGCTGGTGGTGGAAAAATCGGCCGTGCCGGGCTGCGATTTCCGCTACCGCATCTTCAACAACGATGGCGGCGAGGTGGAACAGTGTGGCAATGGCTCGCGCGCCTTCGTCAAGTTCGTGGTCGAGAAAGGGCTGACTTCAGCGCGCAAGATCAAGGTGGAAACCCTGGCCGGCATCATTGAGCCGCGCCTGGAAGACGATGGCAGCATCACGGTCGACATGGGTGCACCGGTGCTGGAGCCGGCGCAGGTGCCGTTCGATACGGAAGGCTTGCAGGGCCAGCCGGAAGGCCACGAAACCCTGTGGCCGCTGATGCTGGAACTGGCCGGCCAGCGCGAAGCCGTGCAGGTATCGGTGGTGTCGATGGGGAACCCGCACGCGGTGCAGGTGGTGGCCGACGTCGACAGCGCGCCAGTGGAGCTGGTGGGTCCGCTGATCGAGCACCATCCGCGCTTCCCCAAGCGGGTCAATGCCGGCTTCATGCAACTGTTGAACCGCCAGCATGTGAAATTGCGCGTGTTCGAACGCGGGGCGGGCGAAACGCTGGCTTGCGGTACGGGCGCTTGCGCGGCGGTCGTGGCAGGCATCCGCCGCGGCTTGCTCGATTCGCCGGTGCGCGTCGATGCGCGCGGCGGGCAACTGTCGATTGCCTGGGCGGGCGAGGGGCAGCCGGTTTATCTGACTGGGCCGGCGGTGACTGTGTTTGAGGGCGAGATCACCATCTAAACCGGTAAACCAGGGTCTGACCCGCAGGGTCAGACCCAGTCTGCGCGGCTGCCGCGGGGCTAGTTCTGGGCCGTTGACTTTCGACGAAGATCAACGGCGCACAACCCGATCCGGCACCTCGAAACCGTTGGGAGTCTGACCCTGCGGGTCAGACCCAGGTTTACCGGTTTTCAGGCAGCCGCCATCATGTCAGCCCCAAGCCAGCTTTTCAGCCGGTACAAG
>DASWTB010000420.1:0-16550 GCA_036402315.1 Pseudoduganella sp.
CGATATGATGCATAAAGAAATTCATGCATTGGCCATTACCGCATTGGCACCGTCCGAAGTATGATATGCGCGGAGTTTTTGGGAAACATCAAAAAGAACCTCGATCGTTGAATAGTAGAGACATCTCGGCGAACCAGCCCAAAATCCCCGCAATTCAGTAAACTTTCCCTAGGAATTAGACTAAATGACTTTCAAGCCAGCCCGCTTGCTGCTCGCACTTATCGCCGTTGCCGCTGCACCAGCTTTCGCCCAGAACGCCGCTGTCGTCAATGGCAAAGCCATCCCGACCGCCAAAGTTGACGCCCTGGTCAAGCAAGTCGTTGCCCAAGGCCAGCAGCAAGACACCCCACAACTGCGCGAAATGATCAAGAAATCCCTGATCGGCCGCGAAGTAATGATCCAGGAAGCGGAAAAGCAAGGCCTGGCCAAGAGCAAGGACGTTACCACCGCTCTGGAACAGGCCCGCCAGGACATCATGCTGAACGCCCTGGCTGCTGACTACGTGAAGAAGAACCCGGTTGGCGATGCCGAAATCAAGGCTGAATACGACCGCGCTGTTGCCGCCGAAGGCGACAAGGAATACCACGTACGCCACATCCTGGTGGAAACTGAGAAAGAAGCCACCGATATCATCGCCAAGCTGAAAGGCGGCGCCAAGTTCGAAGACCTGGCCAAGAGCTCCAAGGACACCGGCTCCGCAGCTAACGGCGGCGACCTGGACTGGGGCACCCCAGGCAATTTCCCTAAAGTCTTCGCTGATGCATTCACCTCCCTGCAAAAGGGCCAGGTTACCGAGAAGCCAGTGCAAACTCCAAGCGGCTTCCACGTGATCAAGGTTGACGACACCCGTCCAGTCAAGCTGCCAACCCTGGAAGAAGTGAAGCCACGTATCGCCGATTCGCTGATGCGCGCGAAACTGCAGTCCTATCAGGAATCCCTGGTTAAGAAAGCCAAAGTACAATAATCCGTCACGGACCTGATCCGGCGCCCAGGTGGCGCCGGATTTATTTTAACTAAGGAAACACTCAATGAAATTCAAACCAGCCACCCTGCTGTTGGCCCTGATCGCAGTTGCAGCTACCCCTGCTTTTGCCCAGAACGTCGCTACCGTGAACGGTAAAGCCATCCCCTCCTCCCAGATGGAAGCCGCTGTGAAACAAGCTGCTGCGCAAGGCCAGCCTGACTCGCCACAGCTGCGCGACATGATCAAGAAATCCCTGATCGGCCGCGAAGTGCTGGTGCAGGAAGCCACCAAGCAAGGCGTTGCTGCCAACAAGGAAGTGAAGGAAGCCCTGGAACAAGCTCGCCAGGACATCATCATCCGCGCCCTGCTGGTTGACTATGTCAAGAAAAACCCTGTGAGCGATGCAGAGATCAAGACCGCTTACGACCAGTTCAAGGCTTCCAAAGGCGACAAGGAATACCACGCTCGCCACATCCTGGTCAAGACCGAGAAAGAAGCAACCGACATCATCGCCAAGCTGAAAGGCGGCGCCAAGTTCGAAGAACTGGCCAAGGCTTCCCAAGACCCTGGCTCGGCTGCCAACGGTGGCGACCTGGATTGGGCAGCCCCAGGCAACTATGTGAAGCCATTCGCTGACGCCATGGTTGCCCTGAAAGATGGCCAGATCACCGACAAGCCAGTGCAATCGCAGTTCGGCTACCACGTGATCAAGCTGGAAGGCTCCCGCGCTGCCAAGGTTCCATCCTTGGAGGAAATCAAGCCACAGATCGCCGAGTCCCTGACCCAGCGTAAAGTTGCCGCTTACCGCGATCAGCTGGTTGCCAAAGCCAAAGTGCAATAATCTCCGGTACGCCTTTAATGGCCGCCTCGACGAAGCGCCCCACGGGGCGCTTTTTTATTATGCCAACGACCAAAGACTTCATTTCTGCCCTCGCCCCGCTAGCCGATCCCGCGCGCGCGCCAGCAATGCGCGCCTACATGCGCGATCAGTTCCCCTTCCTGGGCATCCAAACCCCGGCGCGGCGGGAAGCCGTCAAGCCTGTAGTGCGCGCCTTCATGGGAGCTCCTGCAGGTGAGCTCATCGGCGTAGCGGGTGAGCTGTGGCAAATGCCCGAACGCGAATACCAATATGCGGCGCTGGATTTGATGGCGGCACATTGGAAACAATTCGGTGCTGCCGATTTGCCGAAACTGCTTGAGTTCGTATTGCGCAAATCATGGTGGGATTCCGTGGATGGGATGGCCGGGATCATTGGTGACGTGCTTCGTTACGAGCATGACGAAATGGATTCGGCTTTAAAGCACGATAACTTCTGGATGCGCCGGATTGCCCTTCTCCATCAATTGGGCTGGCGAGAAAAGACCGACGAGATGCGGCTGTTCCGCTATTCGCTAGCGCTTGGTCGCGAAAATGAATTTTTCATTCAAAAAGCAATTGGCTGGGCCCTGCGTGATTATGCGCGCCATGCGCCACATAATGTAGCACTATTTATTACTGAAAATAAGACGGCTTTCTCGAAACTGAGCGTTCGCGAGGCCGCAAAGCATCTCGCGCCCGGCAAGTAAGCTTGGAGCTGGCGCGTATAAGCCAGATGTTAGCGTGCATTCTGGTAGTCGAAATTCGTCGGCAAAACAACAGAAGTAATGCGCACAATTGCCGCCCCCGAAAATGTCACGTTAAACTCGTGACAACTAAAAGGAGGCTGGAAAATGAATAAACTCGCATTACGGCAGTTAATCCTTGCTGGCGCGTTAATCACCGCAGCTCCTGCAATGGCGGGCGTCGCCACCTTCGATGACCTGGCCTTTCCACCGCCACTGGACAGTGCCACCGGGATCCAGTGGACTAATTCGACCGCCAGCCTGGACTATCAAGGGGTGACCTGGGATGCCCGGTTTGGCGTAGTGGGCGACCAATATCGTGTTGGCGGACCGGGCGGGCCTTTATTCGGCATTCCCCATTCCGGCCACTATTTTGTGTCGAACGCGGACGGTTCGTCGGGCCTGACCATCACCACGGATAAAGTACTGACCGGAGCCTGGTTCGGGCGAAACCAGTACTACGGATTCGGTGAAGGCGGAGCAGATCAGGTGACCATCGTCGCCCTGAATGGTGCGAGCGAACTTGGCTCGGTAATCTTCGATTTGCCTGAAAGTCATCCCGGTCAGCCGGAACCGCTGTCCTTTGTCGATACCAGCATTTTCGCGGCCTTGGGGCCAATCACTGGCTACCGAATCGATCGGCGCGAACTCGGCCAGTTGAATGGAAACTGGGTCGCCGACGACTTTACATTCGTCGATGCAACGCAGGTACCGGCCCCCGGCGGGGCCGTATTGATGGCCGGCGGGATAGCCGCCCTGCTGGCGGCCCGCCGAAAGCGCGCTTAAGTCCTTAACCGATGAACTTGCGCGCGTTGCCCCACATGCGCGCCCAAGGCGAATCCTCGCCCCAGGCATCCGGATGCCAGGAGTTCTGGACCGTGCGCGACACACGTTCCGGGTGCGGCATCATCACGGTGAAGCGGCCATCAGGCGTGGTCACCGAGGTCAGGCCGCGTGGCGAGCCGTTCGGGTTGTACGGGTAGGTTTCGGTCGCGCTGCCTTTGTTGTCCACGAAGCGCAGAGCACCGATTGCCTCATCGATATTGCCGGTCTGGCTGAAGTCGGCAAAACCTTCTCCGTGCGCAATCGCGATCGGGGTCTGGGTGCCGGCCATGCCTTGCAGGAAGATCGACGGCGAATCCAGCACTTCCACCATCGAGAAGCGTGCTTCGAACTTCTCCGACTTGTTGGTGGTGAACTTAGGCCATGCGTGTGCGCCAGGAATCAGCGATTTCAGGTTCGACATCATCTGGCAGCCGTTGCAGATCCCCATGCCGAAGGTGTCCTTGCGCTGGAAGAACTTGGCAAACTGCTCAGCCATCTCCGGATTGAACAGGATGGATTTGGCCCAGCCTTCGCCCGCACCCAGCACGTCGCCGTAGGAGAAGCCCCCTACAGCGATAATGCCCTGGAAGTCATCCAGCGAAACGCGGCGCGAAATCAGGTCGCTCATGTGGACGTCGACGGCAGCAAAGCCGGCGCGGTGCATTGCCCAGGCGGTTTCGATATGCGAGTTGACGCCCTGCTCGCGCAGGATGGCAACGCGTGGACGCACGCCCGACGACAGGAACGGCGCCGCAATGTTTTCGGCCATGTCGAAGGTGATCTTTGGCTGCATGCCTGGATCGGTTTCGTCCAGCAGACGGTCGTATTCGGCATCGGCGGTCGCCGGGTTCTCACGCACGCGGGAAATACGCCAGCTCGTTTCGCTCCACAGGCGGTGCAGTTCGGCGCGCGGCTGGGAGTAGATGATCTTGGCGTCGCGGGTGAACTCGATCACGCCACGGTCGTTCAGCTTGCCGATGATATGGCTGCACGCGCCCAGGTTGAAGGTGCGCAGCACGTCCATGACGGCCGATTTCTCTTCGGCGCGCACCTGGATCACGGCGCCCAGCTCTTCGTTGAACAACGCGGACAGGGTCAGTTCGTTGCGGCGCTCGGCCACCTGGCCGGCCCAGTTCTTGGCATCGCCATGATCCATGGCGCCTTCTTCGCCCAGGGTCAGCATGTCCAGGTTCACGGACAGGCCGGCGCGGCCGGCAAAGGCCATTTCCACCAGGGTCGCGTACAGGCCGCCGTCGGAACGGTCGTGGTAGGCCAGGATCTTGCCTTCCTTGTTCAGTTGCTGGATGGCGTTGAAGAAGGCTTTCAGGTCTGCCGGCGAATCCACGTCCGGCGCAGCATTGCCCAGCTGGCCCATCACTTGTGCCAGCGCCGAAGCGCCCATGCGGTTCTTGCCGCGGCCCAGGTCGATCACGATCAGCGAGGTTTCGCCCAGGTCGGTGCGGATTTGCGGGGTCAGCGATTTGCGCACGTCGTACACCGGCGAGAAGCCAGAGACGATCAGGGACACCGGCGAAATCACCGCCTTGTCGGCGCCTTCGTCTTTCCAGGTGGTGCGCATCGACAGGGAATCCTTGCCGACCGGGATCGACAGGCCCAGCGCCGGGCACAGTTCCGTGCCGACCGCTTTCACGGTGTCGAACAGGGCTGCATCCTGGCCCGGCTGGCCGCAGGCAGCCATCCAGTTGGCCGACAGTTTAATGTCGGAAATATCGTTGATTGGCGCAGCCGCCAGGTTGGTGACGGTTTCGCCCACAGCCATGCGGCCGGAAGCCGGCGCGTCGATCACAGCCAGCGGAGTGCGCTCGCCCATCGCCATCGCCTCGCCCACGTAGCCGTCGTAGCTCAGGGTGGTCACGGCGCAGTCAGCCACTGGCACCTGCCATGGGCCAACCATCTGGTCGCGCACGGACATGCCGCCCACGGTACGGTCGCCAATGGTGATCAGGAAACTCTTGTCGGCCACGGTCGGCAACAGCAGCACGCGCTTGGCGGCCTCTTCCAGCTGGATACCGGTCAGGTCGATGGCCGGCAGCTCGTTCTGCACGTGCTTCACGTCGCGGTGCATCTTTGGCGGCTTGCCCAGCAGGACTTCCATTGGCATGTCGACCGGGTTGTTGCCCATTTCTTGGTCGATCACCTTCAGCTGGCGCTCTTCAGTTGCCACACCGACAACGGCGAATGGGCAGCGCTCACGTTCGCACAGGGCCTGGAACACCGGCAGGTCGCTTGGGGCGATCGCGAGCACATAGCGTTCCTGCGATTCGTTGGACCAGATCTCTTTCGGCGCCATGCCGGACTCTTCCAGCGGCACCTTGCGCAGGTCGAAGATCGCGCCGCGCTTGGCGTCGTTGGTGATTTCCGGGAAGGCGTTGGACAGCCCGCCGGCGCCTACGTCGTGGATCGAGATGATTGGGTTCTTGTCGGCCAGTTGCCAGCAGCCATTGATGACTTCCTGGGCGCGGCGTTCCATTTCCGGGTTGCCGCGCTGGACGGAATCAAAGTCCAGGTCAGCAGTATTGGTACCGGTTGCCATCGACGAAGCGGCCGAGCCGCCCATGCCGATGCGCATGCCAGGACCGCCCAGCTGGATCAGCAGGCTGCCAACCGGGATGTCGTTCTTATGGGTGTGCGAGGCCGAGATATTGCCGATGCCGCCGGCGATCATGATCGGCTTGTGGTAGCCCATCACGGTGTCTTTGCCGCCGGCGAACTGCTGGCCGATGTTCTGTTCGTAGGTGCGGAAGTAACCGCCCAGCACCGGACGCCCGAATTCGTTCGAGAAGGCAGCGCCACCCAGCGGACCTTCGATCATGATCTGCAGCGGCGAAGCGATGCGCTCCGGCTTGCCGTACACCTGGCGCTCGTCGCGCTTGCCAACCGGCGCGGTAACGTCGGCGGCATTTTCCCACGCCTGCACAGCGCCCGGGATCATCAAGTTCGATACGGTGAAGCCGGTCAGGCCGGCTTTCGGCTTGGAGCCACGGCCAGTCGCGCCTTCGTCGCGGATTTCGCCGCCGGCACCGGTCGAGGCGCCCGGGAATGGGGAAATCGCGGTTGGGTGGTTGTGGGTCTCCACCTTCATCAGGGTGTGCACCAGCTCAGTCGACGGTGCGTATTCCTGGCCTTCGCGCGGGTAGAAACGGGTCACTTCAGCACCTTCGATGATCGAAGAATTGTCCGAATACGCCACGATGGTGCCGCGCGGGTTCTTCTGGTGCGTGTTCTTGATCATCTTGAACAGCGACATTTCCTGCGCCACGCCGTCGATGGTCCAGTCGGCGTTGAAGATCTTGTGGCGGCAGTGCTCGGAGTTCGCCTGCGCGAACATCATCAGTTCGACGTCGGTCGGGTTGCGCTTGGCGTTGGTGAAGGCTTCCAGCAGGTAGTCGATCTCGTCATCCGACATTGCCAGGCCCAGATCGGTATTGGCTTTTTCCAGCGCGGTGCGGCCGGCGCCCATCACGTCGATCGATTCCAGCGGCTTGGCTTCCAGGCTGGAGAACAGGCCGGCAGCCTGGTCAGGGTGGCGCAGCACCGACTCCGTCATGCGGTCGTGCAGCAGCGCAGCCACGGCTTGCGCCTGCTCGCTATCCAGCTTCCTGGCAGCGCCCAGGCCGGTGCCCAGGATGCCGCCCTTCAGGTTGATGCGGTAGGCAACGCCACGTTCCACGCGGTGGA
Source organism: Pseudoduganella sp. (assembly GCA_036402315.1). GTDB lineage: Bacteria > Pseudomonadota > Gammaproteobacteria > Burkholderiales > Burkholderiaceae_D > Rugamonas. The sequence continues at coordinate 7,091 of DASWTB010000420.1, forward strand.
TATGCGCCATGCCGCAGTTATGCACGATGTCGGTGGCTTTGGAAGCCCACGGCGAAATGGTGCCGAAACGGGGAATGACGACAAACTCTTCCACCACGCCTTCAGCATGCTCCGGCAAGGCTGGCTCGCCATAGGTCAGCAGGCCGTTCATGCGGTTCAGATCGTCTTCAGACAGGGGCGAAGCGGAATCGACAAAGTGAATAAAGCGGGCTTGGACCGACGTAATGGCCGGCAGAACTGCTTGAAGCTGGTTGAGGAGGCGTTGGCTACGGAAGGAGGACAGGGCGTTGGAACCCGGCAGAATCAACATAGTGGGGGCGTGAAGAATGCAGCGTAGCTGCGGTTTAAAGGAATACTGTGCACGAGCTGACTGGTCTTGCTGTATTTCGATTTGCCGACATTATACTTGTTTCAGGCATCACTTCCCACCCTTCCTTCATTGGTCCAAAAGCAACATTCAGTGTATTTCCGCCTGTTTTTTGAGCGGCCTTGCGGTATTCTCCCCTTATGACAGCCTTCTGCCCTCAAAATGCAAGAATATAGCGACCTGTCTGTCCTGGTTATCGACCCCAACCAGCAAATGCGCAGCGGCTTGCACAATATGCTGGGCCAACTGGGGATCACCCGCATCGAGCACGGCGTCAGCGCAGGCAGCGCCATCCGCCACCTCGAAAAGAAGGCGTTCGAGCTGGTTTTTTGCGAGTACGACCTGGGCAACGAACAGGGACAGGACGGGCAGCAGCTGCTGGAGGACCTGCGCCACCACAAGCTGATCGTTCCTTCCACCATTTTCATCATGCTGACTACCGAGGGGGTGTACAGCAAAGTCGTGAGCGCAGCGGAATTGACGCCGACCGACTATATCCTCAAGCCTTTTACGGTCGACGTGCTGGCCCAGCGCATTGCCCGGGCGGTCGACCGGCGCGCCGCCCTGCTCCCAATCCACCAGATGGTCGAGCGCAACCGGCTGCGCGAGGCCATCCTGGCCAGCGAAGTCTCCGCAGCCGCCAACCCGCGTTATGCCACGGAATGCGCTCGCTTGCGTGCCGAGGCGCATACCACGCTTGGCGAGGTGGCGCAGGCGGAAGCGCTTTACCGTGAAATTCTCGAAACCCGTCCCCTCGGCTGGGCCCAGCTGGGCCTGGCGCGCTGCCAGTTCCAGCAGGGACAGTTCGCCGAAACCCTGGACACCCTGCAGCGCCTGATCGACGACAATCCCAAGTACATGGCAGCCTACGATCTCATGGCCCGCGCCCAGCAAGCCATCGGCCAGCCGGCCGAGGCCCGCGCCGCGCTGGAGGCGGCGGTGTCGATCTCGCCTCACGTGGTGCGGCGCCTGCGCCACCTTGGCCAGGTAGCTTTTGAGGCGGGCGACTTGGCGGCGGCCGAAAAGACCTTCAAGCAGGTGGTCGCCAAGTCCAAATACTCGGAATTCCGCGACCCGGAAGACCATGTGAATCTGGTCCGTACCCTGGTGCAAAAGGGCGACGCAGCCGGCGCGGCAAATGCGCTGCGCGAACTGGATCGGTCGGCGCGCAGCGGCCCGGCTACTGACGCTTGCAAAGCCTTTGCTGCCGCATTGCTGCTGGAATTGAATGGCAATGCCGAAGCGGTGCATGCGGAATTGGCAAATGCGGTGCGTGCCGCCGGCGAGTCCAACACCCTCTCAAACAGCCTGAAGCTGAGCCTGGCGGAAAACTGCCTGGGCCACGGGATGGACGAACAGGGCATGCTATTGCTGGATGCGCTGGCAAACGATCCCGCCAGCGGCATCAGCGATGCCGATACAGCGGCCGTCTACGAGCGTGCCGGCCGCGCTGAACTGGCACAAAATCACGGCGACAGCGTTGAGCGCTATCTCGACGGCCTGGTCAGGCAGGCGGCCGCGCGCAGCGGCCAGGGCGACCAGCGCGGCGCAATCGAGGTGCTCCAGGTGGCCGTGCGGCGGCGGCCGGAGAACGCCGGCCTGATCTCCGCCCTCGCCTCCGCCATGCTGCGCCTGATGAGCGACAACGGCTGGGAAACTGCGCTTGGCGAACAATGTGCGGCGCTGTTAATACGCATGCGCAAGGCAGATCCCCATCATCCCATGCTGGCTGCGTTATCATCACAATATGTCACCCTGCGGGGCAAACAATAAGAGACGAAGTCAATGCAATCGTATAGCGAACTGTCGGTGCTGATCATCGACCCCAACCCGGCAATGCGGGGCAACCTGCACAATATGCTGAACCAGGCTTCGATCACGCGGATCGAGTATGCAGTCAGCTCGGGCACGGCAATCCGCCAACTGACCAATAAGCGCTTTGACGTCATCCTGTGCGAATACGACCTGGGCAGCGGCAATGAAGACAACGGCCAGGACGGCCAGCAGCTGCTGGAAGACCTGCGCCATCATAAACTGATCGACCGCTCGACCATCTTCATCATGCTGACTTCGGAGGCCGTGCAGTCCAAGGTGATTGGCGCTGCCGAACTGACGCCGACCGATTACGTGTTGAAACCCTTCACCGTTGATGGTCTGATGCAGCGCATTGGCCGCGCTGTAGAGCGCCGCGCGGTGTTCATGCCGGTCTACCAGCTTATCGCCCAGTCCAAGCTGCGCGAAGCCATCGAAGCCTGCCAGGAGGCAGAAGCCGGCAATCCCCGTTACGCCACCGAATTCGCGCGCTTGCGCGCCGAACTGCTCTACGAAGTCGGCGACCTGGCGCAAGCCGAGCTGTTATACCAGGCGATCCTGATCGGCCGCCCTACCGGCTGGGCGCAACTTGGCCTGGCGCGCTGCCAGTTCGGCCTGGAACATTATGCCGATGCGGTGGGAACCCTGGAGCGCCTGCTCGAGGCCAACCAGAACATGATGGCGGCCTACGACCTGCTGGCACGTTCATATGAAGCCATGGGCCAGTCGCAACAGGCGAAAAAGATCCTGGAAGATGCCGTAGCGATGTCGCCAAACATGGTGCGGCGCCTGCGCCACCTCGGCGAAGTGGCTTATGGCACCGGCGATATCTCGGCGGCAGAAAAGGCCTTCCGGCAGGTGGTGACCAAGGCCCGCTATTCCGAATTCCGCGACCCGGAAGACCACGTGAACCTGGTGCGCGCCCTGGTGCGCAAGGGTGACGTCAACCAGGCCTCCGGCGTGATTCGCGATATGGAGCGCACCCTGCGCGCCAGCGCCAATACCGAAGTGTGCAAGCATATTTCGTCGGCCCTGCTGCTGGATGTGACGGGGCACGCGACCGAGGCCGCATCCGAGCTGTCAAATGCAGTAAATGCAGTCGGCATGGCGCGCGGCCTGTCGAACCGCCTGCGCATCGGGCTGGTGGACTCCTGCCTGAAACACCGGCTGGACAAGGATGCGGCAGACGTTGTCATGCATATGATGAACGACAACGAGAAGCCGATCACCATGGAAGAAGCGGTCAGCGTTTTCGAAAAGGCCGGCCGCCACGACCTTGCGCGCGGCGTCGGCGAGAAGATCGACAACGTCATGCAGGAACTGGTTACCGAGGCCGAATCCATGGCCCGCCAGGGCGACCACCGCGCCGCGGTGGCAACGCTGCACCAGGCCCTGCGCCGCACGCCGGGCAACCTGAAGGTGCTGTACGCGGCCGTGCAAGCCATCCTGCGCCAGCTGGACGAACTGGGTTGGGAGGCGCCGCTGGGCGACCAGGCCGCCGCGCTGATCGACCGAATCCGCCGCCTGGATGCCGGCAGCCCTGCGCTGGAAGCCCTGCTGGCGCAGTATTCCGGCACCCAGCGCAAGTACGGTATTTCGACCACCGCCTAAGCGTCAGGCGCGCCAAAGCCCCCGCCGCCCGGCGTTTCCACCACAAAGACATCGCCGGGCTGCATATCGGTCTTGCCGATGTGGCCCAGTTGTTCGGTGCGGCCATCTGCGCGCAGTACCGTATTGCGGCCCAGCGCCCCCGGCTTGCCGCCAGCCATGCCGAACGGCGCATGGATGCGGTTGTTCGACAGGATGGCGGCAGTCATCGGTTCCAGGAAGCGCACTTTCCGGACACCGCCATTGCCGCCGTGCCAATGGCCGGCGCCGCCGGAGCCGTGGCGGATTTCGTAGCTCTCGAGCCTGACCGGGAAGCGGAACTCCAGGATTTCAGGGTCGGTCAGGCGCGAGTTGGTCATATTCGTCTGCACCACGTCGGTACCGTTAAAGCCATCGCCAGCGCCGGAGCCGCCGCTGATGGTTTCGTAATACTGGTACTTTACATTGCCGAACGTGAAGTTGTTCATCGTGCCTTGCGAGGCCCCCTGCACCCCCAGCGCTCCGTACAAGGCGTTGGTGATGCAGGTCGAGGTCTCGACATTGCCCGATACCACCGATGCCGGGTAATGCGGGTTCAGCATCGAGCCCGGCGGAATAATCACGTGCAGCGGTTTCAGGCAGCCGGCGTTGAGTGGGATGTCGTCGTTGACCAGAGTACGGAACACATAAAGCACTGCGGCCATGCAAACGGCAGATGGGGCGTTGAAATTGTTGTCCAGCTGGCCGGAAGTGCCGCTGAAGTCGATTTCGGCGCTGCGCTCGGCGGCATTGACCCGGACCGCGACGTTGATCACCGCGCCGTTATCGAGTTTCAGCTCGTAGCTGCCGTTGCGCAGGGCGCTGATCACGCGGCGCACCGCTTCTTCAGCATTGTCCTGCACATGGCCCATGTAGGCGCGTACCACGTCGAGGCCGAAGTGCGCCACCATCTTGCGCAGTTCTTCGACGCCCTTCTGGTTGGCCGCGACCTGGGCCCGGAAATCGGCCATATTCTGGTCCGGATTGCGTGCCGGGTAACGCGCGCCAGCCAGCAAGGCACGTGCTTCCGCGTCACGCAATTGGCCGCCGGACCTGCCGTCGACCAGCTTGAAGTTATTGATCAGGACTCCCTCTTCCTCGATATTGCGCGAGTCCGGCGGCATCGAGCCCGGCGTGCTGCCGCCAATGTCGGCATGATGGCCGCGCGAGCCGACATAGAACAGGATTTCGCTGCCCGCCTCGTCGAAGACCGGCGTGATGACCGTGACGTCCGGCAGGTGGGTGCCGCCGTTATACGGGTCGTTCAGCATGTAGACGTCGCCCGGGTGCATTTGGCCAGCGTTCTCGCGCATGACGGTCTTGATGCTTTCACCCATCGAGCCGAGGTGCACAGGCATGTGCGGCGCGTTCGCAATCAGGTTGCCTTCAGCATCGAAGATCGCACAACTGAAGTCCAGGCGTTCCTTGATGTTGACCGAATAGGCAGTGTTCTGCAGGCGCAAGCCCATCTGCTCGGCGATCGACATGAACAGGTTGTTGAAAATCTCCAGCATGACCGGATCGGCGGTAGTGCCAATCGCGCGGCGTACCGGCAATGCTTCCACCCGCGTCAGCACCAGGTGGTCCTGCGGGGTGACTTCGGCTTGCCAGCCGGGTTCCACGATGGTCGTTGCATTGGCCTCGGCAATGATGGCCGGGCCTTTGATGACGTCGCCGATGCGGGTGGCCTCGCGCTTGAACAGGCCCGTGTCGTGCCATTGCCCGGCGCTGTACATGCGCACGGTCTGCGACGGGGCCAATGATGCGTGGCGCGGCGCCTGCTGCGGCGCCGCCTCCGGCGGCGCGTCGGACTTGCCGATGGCCTCCACCGATACCGCTTCCACGATCAGTGCCTTGGCCGGCATCAGGAAGGAGAAGCGTTTGCGATACGCCGCCTCGAACTGGGCCTTCATGCTGCCGATCGTGTCAAACAGGACGATCAGCGCCGAATCAGTGCCTTCATAACGCAGGTGAACCCGGCGCACCACGCTGATACGTTCATCGGCGACGGCTTGCGCGTGAAGGTCGGCCACCGCTTCTGCGCCCAGATCGCGCAGGCGGGCTTCCAGCGCTGGCAGCGCCTCGGGCGCCAACCGCAATTCGACGGCGCTTTCGCGCATCGCAGTCTGGTCGGCCAGGCCCATGCCGTAGGCCGACAGCACCCCCGCCAGCGAGTGGATAAAGACTGTTTTCATGCCCAAGGCGTCGGCCACCAGGCAGGCGTGCTGGCCGCCGGCGCCGCCAAAGCTGGTCAGGGCGTACTCTGTCACGTCGTGGCCGCGCTGTACGGAAATCTGTTTGATCGCATTGGCCATATTGCCGACGGCGATCTCGATGAAGCCCTCAGCCACCTGTTCCGGGGAGGACGGCGCGCCTGTCGCCGCCTGGATTTCGGCAGCCATGGCACTGAACTTTTCTTGCACGGTCGCCGCGTCGAGCGCCTGCGCGCCGTCGCTGCCGAACAGTTTCGGGAAGAACTCCGGCTGGATCTTGCCGAGCATGACATTGCAATCCGTGACTGCCAACGGGCCGCCGCGGCGATAACTGGCCGGACCCGGGTCGGCGCCGGCGCTGTCGGGGCCAACCCGGAAGCGGCTGCCGTCGAAGTGCAGGATCGAGCCGCCGCCCGCCGCGACGGTGTGGATGCTCATCATTGGCGCGCGCATGCGCACGCCTGCCACCTGGGTCTCGAAGACGCGTTCGAATTCGCCCGAAAAATGCGAGACGTCGGTCGACGTGCCGCCCATGTCGAAACCGATGATCTTTTCAAAGCCCGCCGCGCGGCTGGCCCGCACCATGCCGACGATGCCGCCCGCCGGACCGCTCAGGATCGAGTCCTTGCCCTGGAAAGTGCGCGCATCGGTCAGGCCGCCGTTGGACTGCATGAACTGCAGGTTCACGCCTGGCAATTCAGACGCAACCTGGTCCACATAGCGGCGCAGGATCGGGGACAAGTAGGCATCGACCACAGTCGTGTCGCCGCGCGCCACCAGTTTCATCATCGGGCTGACAAGGTGCGACACCGACACCTGCGTATAACCGATTTCACGTGCAATCTGCGCCAGCGCCGCTTCATGCGAGGTGTAGCGATAACCGTGCATCAGCACGATGGCGACAGAGCGCAGGCCCTTGTCGTACTCTGCCTGCAAGCCGGCACGCGCGGCTGCCGCATCCAGCGGCCGCACCAAGTCGCCATGGGCGCCGATCCGTTCATCGATTTCCACCACGCGCTGGTAGAGCAGCTCGGGCAGCACAATATGGCGGTCGAACAGGCGCGGACGGTTCTGGTAGGCGATACGCAGCGCATCGCGGAAGCCGCGCGTAATCGCCAGCACGGTCGGTTCGCCCTTGCGCTCGAGCAGCGCATTGGTGGCGACGGTGGTGCCCATTTTCACGGCATCGACCTGCTCAACCGGAATCGGGCCGCCGGCGGCGACGCCCAGCAGGTGGCGGATGCCGGCAATCGCGGCATCGCGGTAATGTTCAGGGCTCTCGGACAGCAGCTTATGCGTGGTCAGGCTGCCGTCGGGCCGCCGGGCCACGATATCGGTGAAAGTACCGCCACGGTCGATCCAGAATTGCCAATCCATTGCGCTGCCTCGCTCTAATCGTGAAGCAGTAATTGTAGTGCTAGAATGCCCCGCATGACGCCCCTCTTTACGATTGCAGAAATTCGCGCGATCGAGCACGCTGCGGCGCAGCGTTTGCCCGACGGTGCACTCATGCAGCGGGCGGGCCAGGCTGGCGCCAACGAGGCGCGCGACCTCCTGCCCTTCACGATTCACCGCGCACGGGTACTGGTGCTGGCCGGTCCTGGCAACAATGGCGGCGATGCGCTGGAGACCGCTGCCCACCTCGCCCATGCTGGTGCGCAAGTCACGATCCTGCATTTTGCGCCTGCCGGCAGCCCCGCGGCGGAGCGCGTTGGCGCGCTCCAGCGTGCACGCAGCTCGCCTGCCCGCTTCGCCTCGATCGACCGCCCTGCTGATGCGTGCGCCGTGCTAAACGGCACGGAATGGACGCTTGTTGTCGACGGCTTGTTCGGCATTGGCCTGGCCCGCCCTATCACGGGCGACTTCGCCGAATTGGTCAACGCGATCAACGCCCTGCGCTGCCCGATCGTTGCGCTCGACGTCCCTAGCGGCCTTGATGCCGACACCGGCGCCATTGTCGGCGGGGCAACCGCGGGCGTTGCGGTGCGCGCCACGCATACGATCACCTTTATCGGCGATAAGCCCGGCTTGCACACGGCGGAAGGACGCGACCATGCAGGGGTCGTCATCGTCAACAGCCTGGAAATCGAGCCGGAGCTGTTTCCGGCGGAGCGCGCAAGGCTGAACGACGTGGCGCTATTTGCCCATTGCGCACGCCGGCGCCGCCACAGCTCGCACAAAGGCAGCAATGGCAGCGTGGCGGTCGTGGGAGGCGCGCGCGGCATGGCCGGTGCACCAATCCTCGCGGCGCGCACGGCGCTCACCAGTGGTGCAGGCCGCGTTTATGCCTGCTTCGTGGGCGAGCCGCCGGCTTTCGATGCCGCCCAGCCGGAGCTGATGTGCCGCAGCGCGCAGGAGTATGACTTCAACAGCGCTGTACTGGTGATTGGCCCCGGCATGGGCGGCTCGGCGGCCAGCGCCGAAATGCTGGCCAGCGCGCTGCACAGCCAGAGTCCTGTCGTGCTGGACGCCGACGCGCTGAACCTGCTGGCCGGCGCAGAGGCCCTGCGCGCGCAACTGGCGCAGCGCCACGCGCCCTGCATCCTGACACCCCACCCGCTGGAGGCCGCGCGCCTGCTCGGCGTCACGGCCGCCGAGGTGCAGGCAGACCGCCCGTCGGCCGCCCGCGCGCTGGCCGAGCGGCTGGGCGCAACTGTCGTGCTGAAGGGCTCAGGCACCGTGATCGCGGCGCGCAACGGCGAGCTCGTGATCAACACCACCGGCAACCCCGCCCTCGCCACGGCGGGCACCGGCGATGTATTGTCGGGCCTGTGCGGCAGCCTGCTCGCCCAGGGTTGGCCGGAATGGGAGGCGGCACTGGCCGGCGTCTGGCTGCACGGCGTGGCCGCCGACGATCTCGTCACGGAAGGTACCGGACCTATCGGCCTGACAGCCAGTGAACTGATTCCCGCCATCCGCACATCCGTCAATCGCCTGGCCGTGCACCACGGCCACTGAAGAATCAGGCGATCCGCCCCGCCGCGATCGTGATGACGCGCCCGCAGCGCGCCGCAATATGCGTGTCATGCGTGACCAGCACCAGGGTCGAGCCATGTTCGCGGTTCAATTCAAACATCAACTGGATCACCGATTCGCCCGTCGCTGCATCGAGGCTGCCGGTCGGCTCGTCGGCCAGCAGCAATGGCGGCTGGGTGACGAAAGCGCGTGCCAGGGCAACGCGCTGCTGTTCGCCGCCGGACAGGAATTTAGGGTAATGCTTCAAGCGGCTGGAAAGCCCCACACGACCCAGCATGGCCTCGGCCTTCTCGCGGGCGGCGCCATCACCGGCCAGTTCCAGAGGCAGCATCACGTTTTCAACTGCCGTCAAATGAGGCAGAAGTTGGAAAGACTGGAACACGAACCCCAGCTTTTCCTTGCGCAAGGCAGCCCGTCCATCTTCATCGAGCGCGAAAATATCGACGCCATCGAGCACCACCTTGCC
>DASWTB010000421.1:0-6475 GCA_036402315.1 Pseudoduganella sp.
AGCTTGTGGCCGTAGAAGATCGAGTTGGCGCCGGCCATGAGGCACATGGCCTGCACGGCTTCGCCCAGTTCGCGGCGGCCGGCGGACAGGCGCACGCGCGCTTTCGGCATGGTGATGCGGGCCACGGCGATGGTACGCACGAATTCCAGCGGATCGAGCTTGTCCAGGCCATGCAGCGGGGTGCCTTCCACCTGCACCAGGTGGTTAATCGGCACCGACTCAGGGTACGGGTTCAGGTTGGCCAGCTGGGCGATCAGGCCGGCGCGCTGTTCGCGCGTTTCGCCCATGCCCACGATGCCGCCGCAGCAGACCTTCAGGCCGGCGTTGCGCACGTGGCCCAGGGTGTCCAGGCGGTCCTGGTACTGGCGGGTGGAGATCACGTTGTCGTAGAAGTCCGGCGAGGTGTCCAGGTTGTGGTTGTAGTAGTCCAGGCCCGCGTCCTTCAGGCGCTGCGCCTGTTCGGCTTCCAGCATGCCAAGGGTGGCGCAGGTTTCCAGGCCCATGGCCTTCACTTCACGCACCATGGTTTCGACTTTTTCCATGTCGCGCTCTTTCGGGCTGCGCCATGCGGCGCCCATGCAGAAACGGGTGGCGCCGTTGTCTTTTGCCTGCTTGGCGGCATCGAGGACGGTGTCCAGGTCCAGGATCTTCTTGGCTTCCACGCCGGTGTCGTAGCGCGCGGCTTGCGGGCAATAGCCGCAGTCCTCTTCGCAGCCGCCGGTCTTGATCGAGAGCAGGGTCGCCAGTTCGACGTCGCCGTCCGGCCAGTGCGCGCGGTGGGCTTCCTGCGCGCGGAACATCAACTCGTTGAATGGCAGCTCATACAGCGCCATCACGTCTTCCAGCGGCCAGGTAGCGGCTTCCGGCAGCTTGATGGCGGCGGTTGGACGGTGCAGTTGGACGGCTTTAGGTTCTTGCAGGGACATGTTCTTCCTCTCTTACTTGGTGCGGCGGCCCGGCCAGTTCGGCAGGGACGTGAAGTTCAGGTATTCGGCAGCGGCGGCGGCGGTCGGTTTCGCCAGTCGCGGAATGCGGCCGAGCAGCGGCGCCGGAATGCGCGCTGCCAGTGCGGCGATATTCTCGTCCGCGAAGTTCATTTCAAATTCCAGGGTGTTGGCAACCCAGCCGGCGAGTTTCAGGCCGCGCGACTCGATCGCTTCCACGGTCAGCAGCGCATGGTTGATGCAGCCCAGGCGCAGGCCCACCACCAGCACTACCGGCAGCGCAAGCTGCTGGGCCAGGTCGGCGGTGTCGAAGTTGTCGGTCAGCGGTACGCGGAAACCGCCAACCCCTTCCACCACGATCGCATCGGTTGCAGCAGCGACTTCCACATAAGCGGCCAAGATCGGCACGGGATCGATCTCCACGCCTTCCAGCGCGGCCGCGATATGCGGTGCAGCCGGCTCTCTCAGCATGAAAGGGGTGGTCAGCGACTGCGGCAAGTGCACATTGCTTGCTTCGATCAACTGGTCGGCGTCGTCGTTGTGCAACTGGCCGTTCTTCATCACCGCACCGGCAGCGACGGGTTTCATGCCGCAGGCTCGGGCGCCTTGTTGCACCAGTGCGTACAGCATGGCGGAAGACGTCAGGGTCTTGCCGATTTCGGTGTCGGTGCCTGCCACGAAGCAGGCGAAGCGCGGCGGCAGGCCTTCGGCGGCCGCTGCAGCTTGGGGCTCAGGAGCGATGACAGGGTCTTCAAGCGCCATATCGAGTCCTCTCAAGTTTGTTAATCGCGTCGACCAGGCGCGCCACGTCGTCATGGGAATGGCCCGCGGACAGCGTCACGCGCAAGCGCGCAGTACCTGCCGGCACGGTTGGCGGACGGATGCCGCCGACCCAGAAGCCTTGCTCGTAAAGCAAGGCCGACATGCGCATGGTCTCATCATTCTCGCCGATCACGATCGGCTGGATCGCCGTCTGCGACGGCATCAGTTGCCAGCGCTCCAGGCGCAGGCCATCGCGCAATTGTGCCACCAGTGCGCCCAGGTGGGCGCGGCGCTCGCGGCCTTCGTCGCCGGAGATGATGTCCAGGCTTGCCTGCAGCGCATGGGCCAGGGCTGGCGGCGCCGCAGTTGTGAAGATATAAGGCCGCGCGCGCTGGATCAGCGTTTCAATCACGGTGCGGTGCGCGGCAACAAAGGCGCCAGCCACGCCGGCTGCTTTGCCCAGCGTGCCCACATACACCAGGTAAGGCGAACGCAGGCCGTAGTATTCGAGAGCGCCACGGCCGTTCTCGCCCAGCGTGCCGAAGCCGTGCGCATCGTCCACCACCAGCCACGCTTTGTGCTGCTCGCACAGGGCCAGCAGCTCGGGCAGCGGCGCCAGGTCGCCGTCCATGCTGAACACGGCGTCGGTGACGACGATCTTGTTGGTGGCTTGGCTGGCGCTGAGCATCCCGGCCAGCGCCGCCAGGTCGGCGTGCGGGTAGACGCGCAGCGTGGTGCGCGACAAGCGGCCGCCGTCGATCAAGGATGCGTGATTCAGCGATTCGCTGAAGATTTCCGTATTCTTGTCGCCCACGGCCAGGCCGGTCACCACGGCCAGGTTGGCCATGTAGCCGGTGCAGAAGTACAGCGCCTGCGCTTCCACCAGGTGCGGCGACAGGAACTCGGCCAGGCGCTGTTCCAGCAAGGTGTGGGCGCGGCTATGGCCGCTGACCAGGTGGGCGGCGCCGCTGCCGGTGCCGTACATCTCAACGCCTTGATGCATCGCCTCCGCCAGGCGCGGATGCGCTGCCAGGCCGAGATAGTCATTGCTGCAGAAGGCCAGCAGTTCGCGGCCATCGACGGTCATGCGCGGCGCGCACGGTGTTTCCACTGAGCGGCGCTTGCGGATAAGGCTCTGCTCATGCAGGCCTTGCAGGTGCTGTTCGAGCTTCGCGAGCAGTTCCATGATCAGCCCACCCGCGTTTTCTCGAACACCGACAGCGTGCGCGCAGCCAGGCCCTCTATTTCCTCATCGCTGAGGACATAAGGCGGCATCAGGTACACGGTATTGCCGATCGGGCGCAGCAGCAGTTCCTGCTTCGTGCCTTCGGTGAAGAAGCGGCGCGAGAAACCCGGCGTGGCGCCGACGGCGTCAAACGCCCAGATCATGCCGCGGTTGCGGAAGTTCCCGGTGTGCTCGTGGTTCGCCAGCGGCGCGAGTGCTTCGGTCAGCTTGCGCGAGCGCGCCCTGTTCGCTTCCAGCACGTGGTCTTCGGCGAAGATGTCCAGCGTGGCCAGCGCGGCGCGGCAGGCCAGCGGGTTGCCGGTGTAGGAGTGCGAGTGCAGGAAACCGCGCGTCACGTCGGCATCGTAGAAGGCCCGGTAGATCTCGTCGCGCGACAGCACGATAGACAGCGGCAGGTAGCCGCCGCTGATGCCCTTCGACAGGCACAGGAAGTCCGGCCAGATGCCGGACTGTTCGCAAGCGAAGAAGGTGCCGGTGCGGCCGCAGCCGACCGCGATTTCGTCCAGGATCAGGTGCACGCCATGCTTGTCGCACAGCTCGCGCACCAGTTTCAGGTAGAGCGGGTCATGCATCGCCATGCCGGTAGCGCATTGCACCAGCGGCTCAATGATGATGGCAGCGATCTTGCCCGCGCGTTCGGTGAACATGCGCTCAACGTCGGCGGCGGCGCGGCGAGCCACGTCGGCGGCGGTCTCGCCCTCGCCAGCCTGGCGTGCATCGGGCGACATCACGGTCTGCGTGGCGCGCAGCAGCGGACCATAGGCATCCTTGAACAGCGCCACGTCGGTCACGGCCAGCGCGCCAATGGTCTCGCCGTGGTAGCTGCCCTTCAGGCAGACGAATTCCTGCTTGTCGCCCTGGCCCATATTGCGCCAGGCGTGGAAGCTCATTTTCAAGGCGATTTCGACCGCCGAGGCACCGTCCGACGCGTAGAAGGCGTGGCCCAGCTGGTGCTGGGTCAGCGCCGCCAGGCGTTCGCTGAGCTGGATCACCGGCTCATGGGTGAAGCCGGCCAGCATTGCATGCTCCAGCATGTCGAGCTGTTCGCGCAGCGCCGCGTTGATGCGCGGATTGGCATGGCCGAACAGGTTCACCCACCAGGAGCTGATCGCATCCAGGTAGCGGTTGCCTTGGTGGTCATACAGCCACACGCCGCGGCCATGGCTGACGGGAATCAGCGGTACCGTTTCATGGTGCTGCATCTGGGTGCACGGGTGCCAGACAGACTTCAGGCTACGTGCTACCCAATCGCTTTGTTGGTTCACTTCCAAAAACTGCTCCGTTCAATTCAGCCAGCCCGGCTTGCGCTTCTCCAGGAAGGAAGTCACGCCTTCGCGGCCCTGCTCGGAAGCGCGGATGTGCGCGATGCGTTCGGCCGTATCGGCCAGCAGCGCATCGTTCACCGGCTGGCCGGCGATGTCGCGCACCAGCACTTTCGCTTCCTTGACTGCGTTCGGGCTGTTGGTCACCAGCGCCTTCAGCACTTCCGCCATTTTGGCGTCCAGTGCGTCGGCGGCGACCAGTTCGTGCACCATGCCGATGCGGTGTGCTTCGGTGGCGCTGAAACGTTCGGCGGTGAGGAAATAGCGGCGCGAAGCCTGCTCTCCCATCGCCTTGATCACATACGGCGAAATGGTCGCGGGGATCAGGCCCAGTTTCACTTCGCTCAGGCAGAAATTCGCTTCCGGCACGGCGACGACGATGTCGCAGGCGGAGACGAGACCCATGCCGCCCGCATAGCAATCGCCATGCACGCGCGCGACGGTCGGTTTCGGGCACAGGTAGATCGTGCGCAGCATTTGCGCCAGCTGCATGGCGTCGGCCTCATTCTCCTCGTGGGTGTAATGGGCCATCTTCTTCATCCAGTTCAGGTCGCCGCCGGCGCAGAAGGCCGGGCCGTTCCCGGCCAGCACGATGGCGCGCACGTTTTCGTTGCGGCCAAGCTCCGAGAAGGCGCGCGTCAGGTCGTTGATGGAATGCTCATTGAAGGCGTTGCGCACGTCCGGGCGGTTCAGGGTGACGGTGGCGATGTTGCCGTTGATGGCGACTGTCAGGGTTTCGTAGGTCATCGTCATCCCCTTCTTACATGCGGAACACGCCGAACTTGGTGTCCGGGATTGGCGCGTTGAGCGCAGCGGACAGGCCCAGGCCCAACACCATGCGGGTGTCGGCCGGGTCGATCACGCCGTCGTCCCACAGGCGCGCGGAGGCGTAGTAAGGGTGGCCCTGCACTTCGTACTGTTCCTTGATCGGCTGCTTGAAGGCCGCTTCTTCCTCGGCGCTCCAGCTGCCGCCCTTGGCTTCGATGCCGTCGCGCTTGACGGTGGCCAGTACGCCTGCCGCCTGCTCGCCGCCCATCACGGAGATGCGCGCGTTAGGCCACATCCACAGCATGCGCGGCGAGTAGGCGCGGCCGCACATGCCGTAGTTGCCGGCGCCGAAGGAGCCGCCAATGATCACGGTGAACTTCGGCACGGCGGCGGTGGCGACAGCGGTCACCATCTTGGCGCCGTTACGGGCGATGCCTTCGTTCTCGTACTTGCGGCCGACCATGAAACCGGTGATGTTCTGCAGGAAGACCAGCGGAATCTTGCGCTGGCAGCACAACTCGATGAAGTGCGTGCCTTTCAGCGCCGATTCGGAGAACAGGATGCCGTTGTTGGCGATGATGCCGACCTTCATGCCGTAGATATGGGCGAAGCCGCACACCAGCGTGGTGCCGTAGCGCGCCTTGAACTCGTCGAACTCGGAACCGTCAACGATGCGCGCGATCACTTCGCGGATGTCGAAAGGCTTGCGGGTATCGACCGGAATCACGCCGTACAGTTCCTCCGGCGCGAACTTCGGCTCCACCGCCTCGCGCAGGACGCCCTGCTGCGGCTTCTGGCGGTTCAGGTTCGACACGATGGTGCGCGCCATCGACAGCGCATGCATGTCGTCCTTGGCCAGGTGGTCGGCCACGCCGGACAGGCGGGTGTGCACGTCGCCGCCGCCCAGGTCTTCGGCCGACACCACTTCGCCGGTGGCCGCCTTCACCAGCGGCGGGCCGCCCAGGAAGATGGTGCCCTGCTCCTTGACGATGATCGACTCGTCGGACATGGCGGGCACATAGGCGCCGCCGGCGGTGCACGAGCCCATCACCGCCGCGATCTGCGGGATGCCGGCGGCGGACATGCGGGCCTGGTTGTAGAAGATGCGGCCGAAGTGCTCCCGGTCGGGGAAGACCTCTGCCTGCAGCGGCAGGAAGGCGCCGCCGGAGTCGACCAGGTAGACGCACGGCAGCCGGTTCTGCTCCGCGACCTCCTGCGCGCGCAGGTGCTTCTTCACGGTCATCGGGTAATAGGTGCCGCCCTTCACGGTGGCGTCGTTGCAGACGATCATGCACTCGACGCCCGAAACGCGGCCGATGCCGGTGATCACGCCGGCGCTGGGTGCCGCGTCGGAGCCGTCCTTCTCCTTGTACATGTTGAGCGCGGCCAGTGCGCCCACTTCGAGGAACGGCGTGTCGGGATCGAGCAGGCGC
>DASWTB010000422.1:0-1891 GCA_036402315.1 Pseudoduganella sp.
GGAAGAACAGCGCCGCGCTGGCCAGGAATGCGTAGAGCCCGATGCGAGCGGTCTTCATGCTGCCCTCTTCCGGCTGCGGGCATAGGCCCACGGCGCCAGCAGGGCCAGCACCGTCAACAGCAGCACCACCGCGCCAGCCGACGCCAGGCCGATATTGGCGCGCAGGAACAGGTGGTCCATGATGAATTTGGCCGGCACTTCGCTGGCCGTGCCGGGGCCGCCCTGGGTCATCGATACCACGGCGTCATACAGCTTGACCACCATGGTCGCCAGCAGGATGAAAACGGTGGCCAGGGTCGGCGCCAGCATCGGCAGCACGATCGAAAGATAGACGCGCCAGGTGGGGATGCCATCGAGCCGGGCGGCCTTCCATATCTCCGGATCGACGCCGCGCAAGCCTGCCAGCATCAGCGCCATCACGAATCCCGACGCCTGCCAGACGGAAGCCAGCACCACCGTGTAGAGCACCATGTCCTGGTCGACCAGCCAATCGATTTCCAGGCCGGGGATGCCGCCCGGCGTCAATATCCATTGCCACACGAGGCCGGTCGCGACAAAAGACATCGCGTACGGATAAAGGAAGACGGTACGCAGCACGCCCTCGCCCGCCACCTGACGGTCGATTGCCGCCGCCAGCAGGAAGCCGATCACCATGCAGGCCAGGATGAACAGCACGCCGTACAGCGCCAGGTTATGCAGCGACAGCAGCCAGCGCTCGTTGTCGAACAGGCGCTCGTACTGCGCCAGCCCGACCAGCTTGTTGGTCGCAATGCTGCGCGAGCTGGTGAGCGACACGTAGAATGTCCACGCGAACGAGCCGAGATAGCCGATGCATACCGTCAGCAGCATCGGCAGCAGCGCTGCATAGGACATGACCCGGCGCACTGTTTAATTCCTCAGCGCCGCTGCAAGCGCCTTCTGCGCTTTTTCGACCGGCATCGGCGTGTTCCAGTAGGCGGTCAGCGCATCCTGAACGGCGCCATTCTGGTCGGGTGTCAGGTAGATTTCCGGCGCTCCGACTTGCCGGCTGCGGTCGCGCATGATGGCGGCACCGGCTCGGCCGCATGCGTCGAACTGGCTGGTATCGGCATCGGCGCGCGGCGGCACCGAGCCTTTGAGCCTGTTGAAACTGGCTTGCGTGGCGGGCGCCAGCAGCACTTTCGCCATCAGCTTCTGCGCCTGCTGCACGTCCGCGCGCTCCGAGCGCGGGAAGACGAAGGCATCCCCCTGCAGCACGTATGGCGCATTCGCTCCCAAGCCGGGGATGCAGCCGTAATGCACGCCCGGCTCCATCTTCGCATTGCTGAACTCTCCCTTGACCCAGTCGCCCATGATTTGCACGCCGGCCTTGCCGCTGACCAGCATGGCGGTCGCGTCATTCCAGTTGCGGCCCGGCGATGCCGGATCGACATAGGATTGCAGCCGCTTGTATGCCAGCAGCACCTTGCGTACCGGTTCCGAATTGATCACGCGCTGGTCGCGGTCGCGCATCACCTGCAGGTAGAGCTGGCGGCCACCCAGGTTCGCCAACAGGGACGCGAACAGGATGTGTTCCTGCCACGCCTGTCCGCCATGCGCCAGCGGCACCAGGCCGGCCGCTTTCAGCTTGTCCAGCGCAGCAAACAGTTCATCCACGGAGCCAGGCTCCTTGGCGATGCCGGCCTTCTTGAAGGCAGCCTTGGAATACCAGATCCAGGTCTGCATGTGGATATTCATCGGCATGGCATAGTAATGGCCATCGATGCGGATGGTGTTGACGATCGGCTCCGGCAGCGTGGTGTCCCACTGCTGCTGGCGCGCGACATCGTCCAGCGGCACCAGCATTTCCTGGTCCACGATATCGGCAAACTGTTTGGAGATATTGAACTGCGCCGCGGTAGGCGCCTTGCCG
>DASWTB010000423.1:0-34484 GCA_036402315.1 Pseudoduganella sp.
TGTAAAGTGGATAATTATCCGGCGAGGAGAACTCCATGCTGTCGATGCGGCGGGCAATCACCAGCGGTGCGCAGCATGTGCGGCCTGTGATTGACGATGCAGTGCTTGCCCGTTATGTCGAAATCGGCCTGGCGGTGCGCGAAGCGTTCCGTAAGCCGGCGCTGCGCGACACCTTTATCGCGCGCCTGAAACCGCACCGGCGCCTGATTGCAGGCTGCATACCGGCAGGCATCCAGCAGCATGGCATGCTGCCGGAACGGGCGCCCGCGCATGGCCTGTCCGAGATCTCCGATGCGGACCTGGCACAATGGCTGGTCGACGACGGCCGCCTGATCTACGGCGAATTCACGCAGCAGGAACTCGATAGCTATTTTGAGGCAGTGGCGCCGTGGCTGCCCCTGCACGGCCACTTCATCGATCTTGGCAGCGGCCTTGGCAAGGTTGTCTTGAGCGCGGCACTGGCCTTGCCCGGCATGCGCTGCACCGGCGTGGAGCTGCTTGGATACCGCAACGACATGGCGCAGGTGCGGCTGGCGCAGATGCTGGCAGCCGGTGCGTCCGAAGACCCTGCCGCCGCAGCCAGGGTTGCGGCCCGTGTGCGCCTGCTGCACCAGGACATGTTTGACGCAGATGTTTCCGATGCGAGCATCGTTTATATCTACAGCACCTGTTTCGCCCCGATGATGGACCGTCTGGGCGCGAAGCTGGCCAGGGAACTGCCGGAGGGCGCGCTGGTAACCACGGTCACGTTCCCCATGCTGCACCCCGCTTTCGAGCTGGTGAAGCAGTTCTCGCCCCCCAGCGTGGCATGGACGACGGTGTTCCTGTATCGCCGGCGCAGTACGCTCGATGCGGGAGCGCCTGCGGCGACCAGCGACCTATACGAACAGGATGGCGCTGCCTGGGAATATGCTGTGCGGGCCGCATTTTCCGCCTATGATTCGACTTTTGGAAACTGATATGGAAATTCGTGCCATGACCCCGTCCGAGCTTGAAATCGTGCTCGAATGGGCTGCGGCGGAAGGATGGAATCCCGGCCTGCAGGATGCAGCCAGCTTTTATACCGCCGACCCCGACGGCTTCCTGCTCGGCACGATTGACGGCGAGCCGGTAGCCAGCATCTTCGCCGTTCGTTACGGCGCCGGCTTCGGCTTTATCGGCGGCTATATCGTGCGGCCAGAATTTCGCGGCAGGGGACATGGCATGGCGATCTGGCGCGCCGGCATGGCGCGGCTGGAGGGCCGCAACGTGGGACTCGATGGGGTGCCTGCCCAGCAGGCCAATTACGCGCGCTCGGGCTTCAAACTGGCGCACCGCAATGTGCGCTATGAAGGCCGGGGCAGCGCCATTCCTGCTGCCGACCGCGTGATGCCGCTGGCTCCGCAGGATCTTGCCGACGTGGTGCGCTATGACCGCGCTTTCTTTCCCGACGACCGCGAGCAATTCATGCGCTGCTGGCTGCAGCAGGAAGGCAGCGTGGCGTTCGGAGTACGCGATCACGACGGCGCGCTGCTTGGCTACGCGGTGCTGCGCCCATGCCGCGCGGGCTTCAAGATTGGTCCCCTATGCGCCGAGTCGCCGGAGGTGGCGGATGAATTGCTGCAGGCCGTGTGCGGGCGGGTTCCGGCCGACGAGCCGGTGTTCCTCGATGTGCCGGAACCGAATGCCGCTGCGGTGGCGCTGGCGGCGCGGCATGGCATGCGTGCCTGCTTTGAAACGGCGCGCATGTATACCGGTGCGGATCCTGGATTGCCGCTGGCGCGGCAATATGGCATTACGACTTTTGAACTGGGCTGAAAATAGTGCTTGACCTTGACGTCGCGTCAACCTTGAGGATGGCTGCATGTACACCGTAAAACAGCTCTCCGACATGACCGGCGTCACTGGCCGTACGCTGCGCTACTACGACAGCATCGGCTTGCTCAAGCCTTCGCGCATTGGCGATAACGGCTACCGCTATTACAACGAAGCGGACCTGCTGCGGCTGCAGCAAGTCCTGTTCTACCGGGAGATGGATGTGCCGCTGGGCGCCATCTGCGACATCATGTCGCAACCGGGCTTCGACGTGCTGGCGGCGCTGCAAAGCCACAAGCAGGCGTTGGCCAGCCGGCTGCAGGAACTGCAAGGGCTGATTTCCACGGTAGACAAAACCATCCTCCACCTGAAAGGAAACCAGACCATGAAAGCAGTACAACTCTTCGACGGCCTGCGCGAGCGCCAGCACAAGTACGAGCAGGAAGCGGAACAGAAATACGGCAAGGAAGTCGTGCAAGCCTCGGCGCGCCAGTGGCAAGGCTACAGCGAAGGCAAGCAGCAAGGCCTGATCGATGAAGGCAACGCCATCTACACCGGGCTGGCGGCCGCGATGGTGCAGGGCGCCGGCAGCGACGCCGTGCAAGCGCTGGTCGCACGCTGGCATGAACACATGCGGCACTTCTGGCCCGCCGAGCGCGAACACTTGCCAAGGCTCGCCGCCACCTACCGTGACGACCCGCGCTTCCGCGCCAATTTCGACAACATCCACCCCGACCTCGCCCCTTTCAAGGTCGAAGCCGTCAGCATCTACTCTGCTTAAACACAACACTTGTCCCGTCTCAAGACGCGCCGCCCCGCGCGGCGCTAGCTTTCCGTTTGTGCGAAGCTATTGAGCGGGAGGACTCAATGATGAGAGACCAGATTCTTCTTCTCCTGTGCGCGATTGCCTGCGCGATTGGAGCGTGGGCATTCTGGCGCTACTTGGGTGCCGATGCGGTAATCGCGCTGATGACGCTAGCATTGGTGTCGGCGGTGGCCGACAACCTGCGTTTGCGCCGCAAGTTGCGCGAATCGCAACGGCGCGGTTGACAGGCCTGCGCGGCGGCGCGGAGAATGGCTGCTCCACAACCCTGCTGGATAGGAGGATGCCATGAAGCTCCGTCGTGTCGCGCAGTACCTGGTTGTCGTTGCGGGATGTACCCTTGCCGGCGCTGCGCTCAGCGCTGCGCCGGAAAAGAAAAAGGCTGCCGAGCTGCCTGACGAGAAGGCGGCGATGGAGATGATGACCAAGGCCGCCACCCCCGGCGAGCCGCACAAGAAGCTTGATGCATTGGCCGGCAGGTTCACGGTCAAGTCGAAGATGTGGATGGACCCATCCAAGCCTCCTGAAGAAAGCGACGGCTCCACGGAACGCAAGTGGATCATGGGCAACCGCTACCTGCAGGAGAACTACCAGGGCAAGTTCATGGGCCAGCCTTTCGACGGCATGGGTGTGCAGGGCTATGACAACGTGACGAAGAAATACTTCGGCAGTTGGATTGATTCCGGCAGCACGGGCATGACCCTGGCGCACGGCACCATGAAAGGCAACACCATCAAGTACAAGGGCATGATGTCCGACCCGATGAGCGGCAAGGAAGTACCTTATACGATGAGCGTCGCCATCACGGATAACGACAACCACAAGCTCGAGATGTGGGGACCGGGGCCGAACGGCAAGGACATGAAGTGGATGGAGATGAGCTACACCCGCATCAAATAGCACGGAACTTCGTCACTTGATTCTCAACGGATGCGCCGCCCTTTGTGTGGCGGCGCCCAGTCACCGCATTGCCATGACTACTGCATTGACCATCTTCCAAGGACGTGCAGGCGACCACAACGACCTGGCGATTCCCGGCGCCAGGTCCATCGGCGAACACCTCAGCAAGCTATTCCCGATACCGGCGGTGACCATCGGCCACCCTGAGCCTGCACTCAGTACGAATTGGCGTACAGAGTTGGACCATGCGCTGCCGGCACTGCATGCCGTCCAGCAGCGCTTCAAGGAAATCTTTGCCAGTGGGACGAAGCCGCTTTCGGCAACCAGCAGGTGCGCCGTTTCACTCGCCACGCTCCCTGTCATATCGGCCTTTCACAAAGATGTCTGCATCGTATGGTTCGACGCGCACGCCGACTTGAATACACCGGCATCGACGACCAGCGGATATCTCGGCGGATTGGCCTTATCCGGCCCGGCAGGGCTATGGGACTCGGGCCTTGGCGCTGGAGTTGCACTTGGCGACCTTGTACTGGTCGGGCAGCGCGACCTGGACCCATTTGAGGTGGACCTTATCGAATCGGGCAAGGTGCACCACATTGCGCCGGGTCCCGGCTTGCCCGAGAAGCTCCGCTCGGCTATCGCCGGGCGCACAGTGTATGTGCACCTGGACTGCGATGTGCTGGAGCCCGGAATTGTCCCGACCGACTATGTGTCTCCGAACGGCCTCACGCTGGAGGATGTGCGCAGTGCGTGCGAAGTCCTCGCGGAGTGCGAAACCGTTGGATTGGAGATTGCCGAGTTTCAGAACTCCTGGGTCGTTGGTGGTCCACCAGTCTCGCCGGAGCCGCTGATCCAGTCGCTAAAACCGCTATTGCGAAAGTTCGGTCAATTGGCTTGATGCGTGATGCATGCCCGGTGCGGAATAGAAGAGCGGGCCGCCGGGCATCTACTGCACCGGCGATAGCCCGCTTCAGTTGCGGCCAAGCCGTGGCGTACGGCGTGCCGTCACTGCGGAAGTGTCGGCATCGACGCGGAACACGCCCACCGCCTGCAGCAGTGCCGCCGATTGTTGCTGCATGCTGGCCGCAGCGGCGGCAGCCTGTTCGACCAGCGCCGCGTTCTGCTGCGTCACCGCATCCATTTGCGAAATCGCTTCATTGACCTGCGCGATGCCGGCGCTCTGTTCGTTGGAAGCGGTGCTGATTTCATTAATGATCTGGCGCACGCGGTGCACGCTCTCCACCACTTCCTGCATGGTGCTGCCGGCCTGCGCCACCAGCGAGTTGCCGACGCCGACGGTTTCCACGGAGGCGCCGATCAGGTCCTTGATCTCCTTGGCCGCCGCCGCGCTGCGTTGCGCCAGGTTGCGCACTTCCGACGCCACCACCGCAAAGCCGCGCCCCTGTTCACCGGCGCGCGCCGCTTCCACAGCCGCATTCAGCGCCAGGATATTGGTCTGGAACGCAATGCCGTCGATCACGCTGATGATGTCGACAATCTTGCGCGAAGAGCTGTCGATGGAGGCCATGGTCTCCACCACCTGCGATACCACGGCACCACCTTTTTGCGCCACTTCCGATGCGTTGGCGGCCAGCTCGTTGGCGGTGCGCGCATTGTCTGCGTTCTGGCGCACGGTGGGAGTCAGTTCCTCCATCGAGGCGGCGGTTTCCTCCAGGGAGCTGGCCTGGCTTTCGGTACGCGCCGACAGGTCGCTGTTGCCGGCCGCGATTTCGCTCGATGCGGTGGCGATGGTATCGGTGGCAGTACGCACCGAGCTGACGATGCGCGCCAGGTCGTCGCGCATGCCCTTCAGCGCGTTGACCATGCTGCTGTTGTCGTCGCGCTTGACGTCGATCGGCACGGTCAGGTCGCCGCCCGCAATGCTGCGGGCAATCGAGGAAGCGTAATCGGGTTCACCGCCCAGCTGGCGCAGCATGCCGCGCGCGATGAACACGCCGATGCCAAGCAGCACGGCAGCCAGCAAGACCGCACCGGCGGCGAAGGTGACGGCGCGTCCGCGTACGGTGGCATCGACGGTGTCGATGTACACCCCGGAGCCGATGATCCAGTCCCAAGGCTCAAAGCCTTTGACGTAGGAGACTTTCTGCACCGGCTTGTCGCTGCCCGGTTTCGGCCACATGTAATCGACCGGGCCGGCGCCTGCTTTCTTGACCATGTTGACGAATTCGACAAACAGGAGTTTGCCGGTCGGGTCCTTGTTGGTGCTGAGGTCCTTGTTGTCGAGCTCGGGCTTGATCGGGTGCATGATCATCTTCGGCTGCATGTCATTCAGCCAGAAATATTCGTTGTTGCCATATCGCAACAGCTTGATCGCATCCATGGCCTTCTTCTGGGCTTCGGCGCGGGGCAGAGCGCCGCTGGCTTCCTGCTTTTGGTAGTAATCGAGCACGCCGTAGGCCGTTTCGACAGCCTGCCGCACATTGCTGGTTCTTTCCTCAAGGATGAGGGTGCGTTCTGAAATCAGGAAGATGGCGGTAAGGATGATGATGCCGAGGATGGCGCCGGCATTCAGCACTGCCAGTTTCTTGGCAATGCTCATCGACTGCGTGAAGTTCATGGTTGTCTCCAGCTATAAATCCTTTTTGTGAACTCAGCATGGCACGGCTCGCGGAAAAAGAAAAGGCCCTCCGTGGAGGGCCTTGCACAGGGATTGCTTTTTTATTTAGATCGTTTTGCAGCACTCTGGTCGCGGATGGTGCGGAACTCGGAGTCGTTTGACCAGTTCGGCCATTCCTTCGATTCGGCCAGGTCGCGGCCGAGGCTGTACAGGATACCCAGGTCGCGCGCCATGCCGGTGAACGGCCATTTTGCATCCCATTCGTCCGAAGGCTGGTGGTAGTCGTTGGCGGTGTAGGCTTCCTGTGCCGCTTTGCCGGCAGCCGCGCCGCCCTGTTCCCAATCTTCACCGGAGCCCAGCGAGAACGCAGGCACGCCGCGCTTGGCCATCGGGAAGTGGTCTGAGCGGAAGAAATAGCCGGCTTCGGTGTGCGGGTCAGGCGTGTAACTCACATTGATCGCCTTGAACTTGGCCACCAGCATATCCAGCAGGTCCAGCTTGGCGCTGCCGGAAATGGTGAAGTTGCGCGCCGGGCCAAATGGGCTCAGGGCATCCATATTGATCATGCCGACGGCGGTGGCAAGCGGGTAGACCGGGTTGGCGGCGTAATACTCCGAACCAAGCAGGCCTTTTTCTTCCGCTGTCACGGCCAGGAATACCACGCTGCGCTTGGGCGCAGGCGCCTTGCCGTAGGCGCGGCCCAATTCCAGCAGGGCAGCGATGCCGGTGCCGTTGTCGATGGCGCCGTTGTAGATCTTGTCGCCTTTCGCATCAGGCAGCCCGATGCCGAGGTGATCCCAATGGCCGCTGTAGATCACGGTTTCATTCGGCGCCGCCGTGCCTTCGCGCACCGCGATCACGTTCTTCGACTTGATCACTTGCGTATCCACCGCGTAGTGAGCCGACAGGCTCACGCCTTTCAGTTCCACCGGCTTGAACTCGCGCGTTTGCGCCTGCTTCTTGAGTGCGTCGAAATCCAGGCCGGCGCGCTTGAACAGGTCGGCCGCCACGTCGCGCTGGATCCACGCTTCCATCGGTGCGTGCGACTTGCCTGGGTCCTTGCGCACGATGTCATACATCACGTTGGTGTTGGAGTTTTTCACCGTCGGCCAGCCGTAGGAGGCCGGTGCGGTTTCGTGCACGATCAGGGTGCCGATGGCGCCCTGGCGTGCCATCTCCTCGTATTTGTAGGTCCAGCGGCCGTAGTAGGTCATCGCCTTGCCGCCGAATTCGCCTTCGCCGGTTTCGAAGTCCGGATCGTTGATCAGGACCACGGCCAGCTTGCCCTTCAGGTTCACGCCCTTGAAGTCATTCCACTTGCGCTCAGGCGCGGTCACGCCGTAGCCGACGAAGACCAGCGGGGCCTTGTCGAAGTCGACGCGCTTGGCGCCGTTCATCGCGGCGCGCACCGCCATTTGCTCGCCTTGCGCGAACGGGATGCTTTCCTTGCCGGCGTGCGCGTTCAGCACCACCGGGCCTTTGATTTCAAAACGGCCCAGCGGCACTTCCTGGTACCAGCTGCGCTTGCCTTTCACCAGGTCGCCGCCCGGCTTCAGGCCGGCCGCTTCAAATTGTTTGGCGATGTATTCAACGGTCTTCACTTCGCCGGCGGTGTTCGGGCCGCGGCCTTCGAACTCGTCGGATGCCAAAACTTTAACGTCCTGCGACAGGCGCTGAGGATCGATCTTCGGCATGTCCTGCGCTTGCGCTGCGGCTGCAGCCAGCAGCACGGTGGCCAGCATGGAATGTTTCACTGGTTACCTCCTGGTTGGGGTGAATGGATCTAAAACCCGGCAAGTATCGGCCCTGCACAGCCGCAGGTCAAATGCCCGGTCCTTATGTAACTTACTGTTGCTCATTGGGCCTCGGCGACCACGCGAGGCGTGCGCTGCGGCATACTGCCGGAAGCATTTTTTACCGGAGTGATCACATGAAACGCACTATCCTCGGCGGCCTGATTGTTGGCCTGGCATGTTCGCACGCGTTGGCTGCGGAGCTGAGCTCGGGCATCGATGCCGCAGGCATCGACCAGCAGGTTCGCGCGCAGGACGATTTTTTCCGCTACTCCCAGGGCAAGTGGCTGAGCGGCGTCGAGATCCCGGCCGATCGTTCGAGCTGGGGGGCGTTCAATGTGGCGCAGGAAAACGTTGAAGGCCAGGTGCGTTCCATCATCGAGAAGGCCGAGCAAAATAAGGCGCGCAAGCCTGGCTCCGACGCGCAGAAGATCGGCGACTACTACGCCAGCTTCATGGATGAAGCGCGCCGCAATGCGCTCGGCCTGAAGCCGTTGAAGGCGCAGCAGGCACGCATTGCCGCCCTGTCCGATAAAAAGGACATCGCTGCACTGGTGGCGCATCTGAATCGCATCGATGCCGGCGGGCCGCTCGACATAAGCGTGCGACAGGATGCGAAGGATTCGACGCGCTACGTGGTGGGCATCCGCCAGTCCGGCCTGGGCTTGCCGAACCGCGACTACTTCCTGTCCGATAAGGATGCGCGCCTGAGTGATATTCGCGCCAGGTACCAGCAGCATGTGGAGAAGATGCTGGCGCTGGCAGGCCATGCGCACGCAGCGCAGGAGGCAGCGCAGATCATCGCGCTGGAAACCGAGATGGCCCGGGCCCACTGGTCCGCAGTCGACAACCGCGATCCGGTCAAGACCTACAACAAGCTATCGCTGGCCGAACTGAAAGCACTGATGCCGGGCTTCGACTGGGACGCTTACCTGAAGGGCGTTGGCGTCGCCGGCAAGATCGATTCCGTCATCGTCAGCCAGCCAAGCTACCTGGCGGCGCTGGACAAGCTGCTTGACACGACGCCGCTGCCGGTGTGGAAGGCCTACTTCGAGTTTCATATGCTCAGCTCTTTCGCGCCGTACCTGTCGCAGCCTCTGGTCGATGAGAACTTCGCTTTCCGCGGCGCCGTGCTGGCCGGCACCAGGGAAAACCGCCCCCTGCAGAAGCGCGCGATTGCGGAAGTGAACCGGGCACTGGGCGAAATGGTCGGCAAGGCGTATGTGAAGGAATACTTCCCGGAGGAGCGCAAGCAGCAGGTAGCCGAGATGGCGCAGAACTTCATCGTGGCTTTTCGCGAAGGCATCGAGTCGCTGGATTGGATGAGCCCAGAGACCAAGCTGCAGGCGCAGGCCAAACTGGCCAAGATCAACGTCAAGGTGGGCTATCCGGACAAATGGCGCGATTACGCGAAGCTGAAAGTGGCGCGCAACGACCTGGTTGGCAACGTGCTGCGCTCGCGCGAATTTGCGCACAACTTCAGCATCGACAAGCTGGGCAAGCCAGTGGACCGTTCGGCTTGGAGCATGACGCCGCAAACCGTCAATGCCTATTACAGCCCCGCGCTGAACGAGGTGGTGTTCCCGGCCGCACGCCTGCAGTATCCGCTGTACGATGCCAATGCTGAACCGGCGGTCAACTATGGCGCGGTCGGCATCTCCATCGGCCACGAAATCAGCCACGCCTTCGACGACAAAGGCTCGCAGTACGATGGCGACGGCAACCTGCGCAACTGGTGGACCAGGGAAGACGGCGAGAAGTTCGCTGCGCGCGGCAAGATGCTGGTGGCGCAGTACAACGCTTACAGCCCGGTGCCGGGCTATAACGTGAACGGCGAGCTGACCCTGGGTGAAAACATCGCCGACAACGCGGGCCTGATCATGGCCACTCGCGCCTACAGGATCTACATGAAAGGCCGGCCTGGCCCGGTGATCGATGGATACACCGCCGAACAGCGCATCTTCATGGGCATGGCGCAGGCACGCCGCGGCAAAGGCCGCGACGCTTTCCTGATCCAGCAGGTGAAGTCGGACCCGCACTCGCCGGCCGAGTTCCGCGTGAACGGCAGCGTGAAGAACCATCCGGGTTTCTATGACGCCTTCGGCGTGAAGGAAGGCGACAAGATGTACCTGCCACCCGAACAGCGCGCAATCTTCTGGTGACGTGGTCGCTGGTGATTTGTTCAGGAGTGTTGTATTTCGGTTGTGAAATGGATAATTATTATAAATTGAAAAAAATGGTTGCAATACAATAACGCTTTTTTCTTCAGGCTTATTTATATGCATCCAGTTTTACGTGGTTCGGCGGCGCTTTGGATGGTACTCGCCATAGCAGCATGCGGTGGCGGCGGTAGCAGCGGCGGCGGTGCTTCCAGCGTCAACGCCACCAGCGCTGAAGGGGGCTGGCTGTCGTTCTCTCCCAATTCGGTCGAAGTGTCGACTTATGAAGGGGAGTCAATTCCCTTCGCAATTAAGGCGACTTCGAGCCGGACATTCTCCAATCCATTCAACATTGGTATCGTCGATACCTCTGGCACCATCACGACCGAAGTGGAGCTCACGGCATTGAACCAAATGATGTATTCGGCCAAACTGAAGACTGCGCCACAGCTTACAGCCGGTACCCACACGGCCAACCTTGAAGTTCGCTTGTGTGAAGACTCCCCGCTAACATGCAGCAAACCGTTACCTGGTTCCCCTTGGCGTGTGCCGCTGAAAGTCAGCGTGAAGACAGCTGCCGAAGCGGCCAAACGGTTGGCGTTGTCGGTGCAATCATTGCAAGCCACGACCTATCGCTACGATCAGGCGGCCATCAGATTTACTGGCGCATTTACAGGAGACTTGACGGGATTGCCGATTCGTATTGGCATTTTCGATAAGGGAAATATCAGCGACCCTGCCATCATCGAACAGTCGGGGGGCGCTTTCACTGCGAGCGTGATGTCTTCGCATTGGCTGGCTGAAGGCGAATACAGCAGCAACCTAGAAATAAGGGTGTGCCGCGACGACCCGAAAATCTGCAGTTTGCCTGTCGTGGGCTCGCCCTGGACCTTGCCGTTCAAGCTGACGGTCAAGAGCGCCACCAATCTGACGCCGCTCAAACCTGTGGCCGGCCTGGGGCCTTGGACGAGTTATCAAGGCGGCGCTGCACATACCGGATATGTTGACGCGTCCTTCGATACAGCAAACTTCCTGCGGCGCTTCGAACATGCACTGAACGGGCAAAGCCCGAGTTATAACAGCGTGGCGATCGATAACGGCGTGGTGTTTGTTTCCCGAAGCACGAATGAAGCGTTTTTGATGGGAATAAGGGAATCCGACGGCTCGACAACTTGGTCAACCTACCTGGGAACAGTCAGCCGCATCAATCCGCCTGCTGCCGCTAACGGTCAGGTGTATGTCACCACAACCGCCGGCCTGTATTCGACCTTCTGGATTTTCGATCAGCAGACCGGCAAGATCTTGTCCCGCACGCCAGTCAATTCACAGCTGCCAACGTACCGGATGCCGACAATCTATGGCGCCGATGTGTATGCGGCCGATGGCTTGAATGGCGGCATGAGCAAGTTCTCGTCGTCGACCTTGGGGAAGCTCTGGTCCAAGGATATTTCGCAATTCGATTTATACACGCCGGCGGTTGATGCGAATCACGCATATGGCTTTGCGCTTGGCACGCTGCGTGCATTGAACACCGGCGATGGCCAGACGAGCTGGCAAGTCGAGGACCAGGCAAACAGTTCCGGCACGAGTTACGGACGGGCCGTGGCGCTGTACGGGAAGTATGCCATTGTCGTGTATGCCGGTCGCCTGATGGCTTATGACACCACGACGCACGCGCTTGCGTGGTCGGCGTCCAACAATATTGTTGGCCAGCCCGCCGTTGGCAATGGCCTTATTTATGCCGCAGGGGCGGCTGGCACTGTTCTGGAAGCGAGGAATATTGCGGATGGCCAGTTGCAATGGAGCTCTGAAAAGCTGGGCGTTGACAACGTGGCTGAAGTGATCGCCACGCGCAACCTTGCATTCGTCACCGGCGATCGCAAGACGGTAGCGGTGGACCTGACGACGCACAAGGTTGTATGGAGTTATCCGGAGGGCGGTACCATTGCGATCTCCAGCAACGGTGTTCTTTACATCCTGTCACCAAGCGCAGTGAGTGCCATCAACCTGCAATAATCAAAGGTAGCGCGACAGCAGTGCGCGATCCAGCCCGGCATCGAGCTGGATGCGCACGATGTGGCCGCTGCCCGGCGCAATCGCGATCTCGCTGCCGTCGTCCGCCAGCATGCGGGCGATGGTGATGTCGCGGTTGCCGCCCGGGTGCATGACTTCAATGCGGTCGCCCACCGCGAAATGATTCTTCACGTCGACGCGCGCCCAGCCGCCTTCGATCCCCAACACATCCCCGACATACTGGCTGCGATCGGTTTCCGACGCGCCGCGCATATAGTTCTGGTGCTCCTGCGTGTGGTGGCGCTGGTAGAAGCCGTCCGTGTAGCCGCGGTTGGCCAGGCCCTGGAGCTGGCCAAGCAGGCTTTCGTCAAACGGACGGCCGGCCACCGCATCGTCGATGGCCTTGCGGTACACCTGCGCCGTCCGCGCCGCGTAATAGGCGGACTTGGTGCGGCCTTCCACCTTCAGCGAAGTAACGCCGATCTTGACCAGGCGCTCGACGTGCTCCACCGCGCGCAGGTCCTTCGAATTCATGATGTAGGTGCCGTGTTCGTCCTCGAAGATCGGCATCAGTTGGCCGGGGCGGCCGGCTTCTTCCAGCAGGTAGGTCTGGTTGGCCAGCGGGTGGCGCGGCTGCTGGTGCAGCACCGAGATGTCACCCGTCGCATCCTGGCAGCCCTCGCCCACCTTGTAGTCCCAGCGGCAGGCGTTGGTGCAGGTGCCCTGGTTGGCGTCGCGGTGATTGAAGTATCCGGAAAGGAGGCAGCGGCCCGAATACGCCATGCACAAGGCGCCGTGCACGAAGACCTCCAGCTCCATGTCCGGGCAGCGCTGGCGGATCTCCTCGATTTCGTCGAGCGACAGTTCGCGCGACAGGATCACGCGCGTCAGCCCCACGTGCTGCCAGAACTTCACGTCGGCCCAGTTGACGGCATTGGCCTGCACCGACAGGTGGATCGGCATATCCGGCCACTCTTCGCGCACCATCATGATCAGGCCCGGATCGGCCATGATCAGGGCATCGGGCTTCATGGCGATGACGGGCGCCATATCGCGCAGGTAGGTCTTGAGCTTGGAGTTGTGGGCGAAGATATTACTGGCGACGAAGAACTGCTTGCCGCGCGCGTGAGCGCCCTCGATACCTTCCTGCAGCGCCTGCAGGGTGGAAAAGTCGTTGTTGCGCACGCGCAGGCTGTAACGCGGCTGGCCGGCGTAGACGGCATCGGCGCCGTAGTCGAAAGCGGCGTTCATCTTGGCCAGGGAGCCGGCGGGCAGGAGGAGTTCGGGGGCGGTCAGCATGGCAGGCAAAATCCGCCAGCGTAGCCCTGCCGCCGTCGCCCGGCCATGACCTGGATCAAGTTTTGCGTATTACGCCGGTTGCAGCTCGCCGTATAGGGCCAGGAATTCCTGGCTTAGCTTGTGGCTGCGATCGAGGTGGATCATCGGCAGGTTGCGCTCGTGCGATTCGCGGATGCGAATCGAGCTTGAGAGCTTGTTCTCGAACACCGGCAAGCCTTCTTCCTTGAGCTGGTCCACCATGCGCTGCGGCAGCAGGGCGCGCGGCTGGAACTGGTTGACCACGATGCCCTCGATCTGCAGGTTCGGATTGTGGTCGGCCTTGATTTCCTTGACGTTGTTGACCAGGGTGTAGAGCGCCTGGCGCGAGAAGTCGTCGCAATCGAAGGGGATCAGGCAGCTGTCGGCCGCGATCAGGGCCGACTGCGTGAAGAAGTTATAGGCCGGCGGCGTATCGACGTAGATTTCGTCGTACTCCGTTTCCAGCTCGTTCAGCGTGTCGCGCAGCTTGTAGATCTTGTGGCGCGATTCCAGCTTCGATTGCAGGTCGCCCAGCTCGGGATGGGCCAGCATGATGGACAGGTTGTCGAACGGCGTGGCGTGCACGTATTCAACGGCCGGCTTGGCGAAGATGCCGTAACTGAGCATCTGCTCGAAGTAGGCGCCGAGGGTGGGCGCCAGTCCTTGCGTCGCCGCCCCGAGCAGGTAGCGGCTGCTGTTGCACTGCGGGTCGATATCGATCAACAGCGTGCGCTTGCCGTGGTGCGCCGCAATGGCCGCCAGGTTTACCGCAATGGTCGATTTACCGACGCCGCCCTTCTGGTTGAAGATTACGCGTTTCATTTGCTGGCCCCCGCTGTGGCTAAGATTGCAACGATTCTAGCATGATGCGACGCAGCAAAAGCAAGCGTTGTTGTGTGCTCAGGCCTTCTGGCAGGAATTCGACTCCATCAGGCCGCGCAGGTAGCCGCGGCGGACTTTGCCTGCCAGGACCGCGCTTTGCGCTTTCTTCGATTGGCGCTCCGCGCCGCTCAGCTTGCGCAGCCAGCCGCGGAAAGGAATGGCGCCTTCCACCGTCCGTGCCAAGGCGCCGGTGGCCGCATCGCCCAGGGCTTCCTTCCCAGCTTCCATATGGCTCTGCTTTTCTTCGGGGACGTCGAAGTCCGGACCGAGCTCCTCGTCGAGGTCCGCCACTTGCGCCAGCAGGGCCGGGCAACTCTTGTCGGCAGGCGCCTTGTACGGATTGCCGATGGCGTCGCGCAGGACGTCGGGGATTTCGACTTTGGCGATGTTCAGGTCCCGCAGCGGCGTGGTCGAGATTTCCTGGATGCGGTTTTGGTCCTTGGTGGCGCACGCGCTCAGGGCCAGCGCGGCAATGGCCAGTGTCAATCGTTGCATATCTTCTACGGTTAGAAAAAATGCAAGTATAACTAAGTCGGGGACATCCGTTCCAGAATTGTTTTACGGTAGCGGCGGCTCATGCGCAGGCGCTGGCCGCCCTCCAGCACAACCTCGTATTCGCCGGCTTCGCACAGCGCGAGTGAGCGAACGCGTTCCAGGTTGACGATGGCGGAGCGGTGGATGCGCTGGAAGCCGTGCGGCGCCAGTTCGTCAGCCAGGTCGGCCAGGCTGCGGCGCAGCATGTGGCAGCGGCCGGCGGCGTGCAAGGTCGCGTAGTAATCGCTGGCCTCGACCCAGTCGATGTCGCCAAATTTCACCACTTCGAGGGCATTGCCGTTCTTGATGATGAAGCGACTGGTTTCGCCAGGCACCCGCAGGCGCTCCTTGACGCGTTCCAGCACGCGTTCGAAACGCTGGTCGCCAAAAGGCTTGAGCAGGTAGTCGAGCGCGCCGACTTCGAATGCGCGCAGGGCGAACTGGTGGTGGGCGGTGACGAACACGATGGCAAACGGCGGCGCGGCGCCGATGCGTTCCAGCAGTTCGAAGCCGTCGCATTCGGGCATTTCAATGTCCAGGAAGACCAGGTCGGGGCGCGCGGTGGGGAGCACCTCCAGCGCCTCTTCCGCCGAGCCGCACTGGCCGACCAGTTCCACGGCAGGATCGCGTGCCAGCAGGTGCGCGATGTTGCTGCGAGCCAGCGGTTCGTCGTCGATGATCAGGGCGCGCATCATGCTTGCTCCAAATAGGGCAGGGTGACGGTGGCCAGCACACCTTGCGGCACGTCGCGCAGCACCAGGGACTGGGCTTCGCCATACAGCGCCTGCAGGCGCCGGCGCGTGTTGGCCAGCCCGACGCCATCCGGTGCGCCAGGCGCCAGCGCAGGACCCTCGTTGAAGATGCTGAAGGTCAGCAGCTCGCCTTCGCGCGCAGCGCTGATGCGCAATTCGCCACCCCTGGCGCGCTTGGCGATGCCATGCTTGATCGCGTTTTCCACCAGCGGCTGCAGGATGAAGTCCGGCACCTGGGCGCGCGCCAGGGCGGCCGGGATGTCGAGATGGCAGCGCAGGCGTTCGGCAAAGCGCAGCTGCTGGATCTCCAGGTACTTGAGGAGGAAATCCATTTCTTCATTGAGAGCTACGTACTGGCGCTCCGAGCGGTCGGTCACGCGCCGCAGCAGGTCGCCCAGCGATGCAACAGCGGCAATGGCTTCATCATCCCGTTTCTCGCGGATCAAGCCGGTGACGGCATTGAGGGCGTTGAAGATGAAATGCGGCTCGATTTGCAGCCGCAGCGCTGCCAGCTGCGCCTGCGCCAGCAATTCCCGCTGCTGCGACAGGCGGCGCTGGCTATCGAGGGCGACACCGAATGCAGCCATGGTGCTATACAGGATGACGCTGCCCACCAGGTTGTTCACCTGCCTGGCCTTCCACAATTGCAGGAAGGGGTCGGCGCCATGCGGGTAGGCGAAAGGATTGGTCGTGTGTTCAAGCAGCGCGGCCCAGATTGCCCATACCGCGCTGATGGCCATGCACGCCGCGCCATGCACCAGCCACGGCTTGGCTTTCCGTGCCGGCAGCGGAAAGCGCTGCAGCAGGTTGAGGGCGAATGGCGTGGCGCCTGCCCATACCACCCAGCCGGCGAGTGTGACGAAGAATAGCGTCCACCACGCGTGCTGCATGCCCATTGCCTTCATGGAGACAACGACCTGCGTCGCCTCGAACAGGCCGATGGCGAGCCATGCGCCGACAACATAGCGCCAAGGGTGTGTAGTGTTTGCTCTC
This sequence comes from Pseudoduganella sp., assembly GCA_036402315.1. GTDB lineage: Bacteria > Pseudomonadota > Gammaproteobacteria > Burkholderiales > Burkholderiaceae_D > Rugamonas. The sequence continues at coordinate 16,539 of DASWTB010000423.1, forward strand.
ATGGGTGGCAATCATAGGGGAATTCAAGACGGCAGGCGACGCTTTGCAGCGAATGTACGCCAGGCTGCAGCCAGCTGCATCGCTTCGCAGGGGACGGCAGTGGGAGACTGCAAGCCTCGCCACCAGGGTGGCTTAACCAATGAGAAGAATCATGAAAAGACGAGACCTGTTTCGCATTTCGACCGCCATGGGGCTGGCCGCGGCGCTGCCGGCTTTGAGCCAGGCCAAGACGCAAGCCGCGCTGGCAGGCCCGCTGACGCCCCCCGCCGAAGGCAAGATCCCGGTGGCTTTCCTGCTGTCCGACAACGCCGTCGTGATCGACTTCGCCGGCCCATGGGAAGTGTTCTCCAATGCCTCAAACGCTGGCTGCAATTGCGATCCGGCCTTTGAACTCTACACCGTCGCCGCGAGCGCAGCCCCGATCACGGCCAGCGGCGGCATGACCATCGTGCCGAACTACACGATCGCCAATGCGCCTGCACCGAAAGTGATCGTGATCCCGGCACAGAGTACGCGCGACCCGGCGGTGCTGGAGTGGATCCGCCAGGCTTCCCGCAAGGCTGACCTGACCATGTCAGTGTGTACCGGCGCAACCCTGCTGGCCAGCACCGGGCTGCTGGCCGGGAAGTCGGCCACCACCCACCATGGCAGCTTCAACCAGTTCGCCATGGAATTCCCGGACGTGAAGCTGAAGCGCGGCGCGCGCTTCGTTGAAGAGGGCAATCTGGCCAGCGCAGGCGGGCTGTCTTCCGGCATCGACCTGGCGCTGCGCGTGGTGGAGCGCTACTTCGGCCGCACCGTAGCGCTGAACACGGCCAATACGCTGGAGTACCAGGGCCAGGGCTGGCTCGACCCGATGTCCAACAATGCCTATGCGAAGCGCCGCGTCTCAACCGAACAACAGCCGCTCTGCCCGGTGTGCGACATGGACGTGGACAAAGCCACCGCCGCCTCATCTCTCTACCGCAAGCGAAAATACTACTTCTGCATGGCAGGGCACAAGCAGCTGTTCGACGCGGACCCGGCAAAATTCGTTGCCGCGCTTCCCTGAGCAGGGGCTACAGCGCTGACACGTCCAGGATGGCTTGCGCGAACTCGCGCGGTGCCTCCTGCGGCAGGTTGTGGCCAATGCCGCCTGTCAATGTGCGGTGCTGGTACCTGCCGCTGAATTTCCTGGCGTAGGCTGCTGGCGGTGCGTGGGGTGCGCCGTTGGCATCGCCTTCCATCGTAATCGACGGCACCGTGATGGCGGGGCCGGCCGCCAGGCGCGCTTCCAGCGCATCGTATTTGCGCTCGCCGTCTGCCAGGCCCAGGCGCCAGCGGTAGTTGTGGATCACGATGTCGACGTGGTCCGGATTGTCGAAGGCCGCCGCGCTGCGCGCAAAGGTGGCGTCGTCGAAGGCCCATTTAGGCGAGGCCGTTTTCCAGATCAGGCGATTGAAGTCATTGCGGTTAGCTTCGTAACCGAGCCGCCCGCGCTCTGTCGCGAAATAGTACTGATACCACCATTCGTATTCGGCTTGCGGCGGCAGCGGCTTTTTGTTGCCGGCCGGTGTGCCAATCAGGTAGCCGCTGACCGAGACCAGTCCCTTGCAGCGTTCCGGGAACAGGGCCGCGATGATGCAGGCTGTGCGTGCGCCCCAGTCGAAGGCGCCGAAGATGGCGTTGTCGATTTTCAGCGCATCCATCATGCCGATGATGTCGAGCGCCACGGCGGTTTGCTGGGCGTTGCGGAAGGCGTCTTTGGACAGGAAGCGCGTGCTGCCGTAGCCGCGCAGGTAGGGCATGAGCACGCGGTAGCCGGCGCCGGCCAGCAGCGGTGCGACTTCTTCGAAGCTGTGGATGTCGTAGGGCCAGCCGTGCAGCAGGATGACCGGCTGGCCGCTTGCCGGGCCAAGCTCTGCGTATCCGATTTCCAGTTCAGCCGTGCGCACGGTGCGCAGCGCGCCCAGGGAGCGGCCGGCGCTTGCCGGCAAAGCGGCTGCACGCGCGATTGGCGTAAGCGCGGCCATGCCTGCCATGGCCAGGAATTCACCCATCAGGGAACGGCGCTGCGTATCGATCTGCTTGTCCAATGCTTCCTCCGCTATGTTGTGGTTGGGCTAAGGGTTGGGCTAAGTATAGGAACGAAACGTATCTGGATTGTGTCACGGTATATCATGACTGTAGTTTCAACGATTGGATTTGGCATGCTTATAGTGACTCACAGCGGCAAGTTCCACGCAGACGATGCGTGGGCGGTTGCTGTCCTGAACGTTTTATATCCCGGCGCCGAGATCGTCCGCACGCGCGACCAGGCCATTATCGACACGGCCGATTTCGCGGTTGATGTAGGCGGCGTATGGGACCCGGCCGCGGGCCGCTTCGACCACCATCAGAAGGGCTTCGACGTGGCGCGGCAGACCGGCGTGCCTTACGCCAGCGCAGGGCTGGTGTGGCGCGAACACGGCGCGCGCTGCGTGGCTGCGCTGGCCCTCGCGCACACGGGGCACCAGCTGGCGGAAGGGCAGGCGCGCGAAATCGCCTACGGCATCGATGCGGACGTGGTGCAGTACCTCGACCTCTCTGACGTGGGTGCGGCGAAGAGCGCGCCCGGCGGCTACGGCCTGTCGGCAGTGATTTCCGGCTACAACACCAACTGGCTCGATGAACAAAGGCTGGGTTATGGCGAGGCCGCCGCCGATTTCCGCCTGTCGCAATTCCGTCGTGCGATGGCGGTGCTGACCGATGTCATGATCAATGCCGTCAAATACCGTGTCGGCGCCTTGCTGGCAGTGGAGCAGGTGCGCCAGGCCGAAGTGCTGGAGGGTGGCAAAGTCCTGTTCCTGAAGAATGGCGACCTGCCGTGGAGCCAGGTGGTGCGCAAGGAAATGCCGAAGGTACTGTTCGTGATCAGCTACAGCATCGCCGAGCAGCGCCACCTGTTGCATACGGTCCCGGTCAGCACGGACAGTTTCGATGCTCGCGCTGACTTGCCGGAGGCCTGGGCCGGGTTGCGTGATGCCGAGCTGGCGGCAGTCACCGGCGTGCCTGACGCCGGCTTTTGCCATAACGGCAGGTTCATCGCTTCTGCCAAATCCTACGAGGGAATCCGCGCCATGGCTTCCCTCGCCCTGAAAGCGCTGACTCCCGCTTAATTGCTGCAGCCCATGGTGCGGATGCGGTCATAGGCTGCCTTGGCTTGCACCAGCCCATAGCCATAGTATGGATCGCGGCCGGCCGCACCCAGGTCAAGCGCAGTCTTGTCCAGCGTGTTGCGGATCTGGGCCGCGCTGCATTTCGGGAAGTAGCTCCACACCAGCGCCGCCACTGCCGATACATGCGGCGTTGCCATCGATGTGCCGTCGTACAAGGCGTAGTTGGTGGCAATTACTTTCAGGCTGGCTTGCTGGCCAAGCTGCGCCGCCAGGCTGGCGCCAACGGTATCGGAGACGCCGACCGATGGGATGGTGGTCACCGTGCCGCCCAGCGTGCCGTTCAAGTCGCCGGCCACATTGTTGTACACCACGGCGCCCACCCCGCCGCTGGCCTGGCAGTTGCTCACCTTGGTGGCGAACGAGATCGAGCCGCGCTTGATCAGGCAGATCTTGCCGGCCATGGCACCGTCGGTCGCGGTGCCCAGGCCGAAGTCGGCCAGCGCTGCGGTCACGTCACCGGCTGGCGAACCAGCCATGACGCGCGACGCATAGCTGGTTGCGCCCACCTTCAGTTCGGTCTCGCGGCCGGCGCCCATCGGCACTGTCGACAGCACGCTGACGCCCGGCGCCGACAGTTCGACTTTCGGCGTGAACTGGGAGAAGCTGGCGATCTGCTTGTTCTCGTCCAGCGCACCGATCGACATCACGCTGCTGTAGCCAGCTGGGTAAGACTGGGTGTTGTTACCGTCGTTGCCGGCGGCGGCAATCGACAGCACGCCGCGCTTGGCCAGGCCTGCGAAGGCGAGTTCTTCGGCGACGCTTGGGTCGCCGCCGCCCAGCGACATGCTGATCACATTAGCGCCCGCTGCGCCGCACTTGTTGGCGGCCCCGATCAGGGTCGAAGTGTAGGTCCATTCGTCGGCACTGAATACCTTGACGATATGAATGTTCAACTGGCGGCCAGGATTGACGCCGACCACGCCGACGCCGGCATTGTTGATGGCGGCAATGGTGCCGGCAACGTGGGTGCCGTGGTGCAGTTCGTCGGTGAACCAGTTGCCGGTGCCGGGATTGCTGTTGCCCGTGAGGCGGTTGCCCTTCAGGTCTTCATGCGCCATGTCGATGCCGGAGTCGATGATGCACACCGTGCGGTTGCTGGCATAGGTATCGGGCAACTGGTCGGCCTGGACCATGCTGATGCCATACGGTACTTGTTGGCCCAGCAAGTACGGGGTGCCGGTGGACGGCGTGCTGGTGGCGAAGGGGTAGCGTTTCTTGTCCTCTTCCACGAATTCGATCTGGGCGTTCTTGCGCAGTGTGGCCAGTTCGCTGCTGGGGAGCTCGGCTGCCGTGGCGTTGATTTCCGCGAGGTCCTGTACCACTTTGCCGCGCGCCGCCGCGATCGCGGCCTTGCCGCCGGACGCGCCGCCGGCCTTGAAGCCGATGATCACGCGCACGTCGCCGGTTGCGGCGCTGGCAATAGGGAATTGGGCGCTGACGGCCGCCGCCAGCACGGTCATGGCGAATTTGGCGCGGGTATTTCTGCTCTGTTTTTTGAACATGATGAGTCCTGGGATCGAATGTGGAATGAGTGGCCTTGGACAACAGAAAAAAGACAGCCGCTGGTGGCGGCTATCGAAATCGATGCTAGGAGGCTTCCATCGTTATGTCAACCGTAACATTGTCGTTTTCCCCAAAATTGACCGGCAAACCACACAAGTTCCAGGTGGAAACAAGCAAAAAAAAAACGCCACCCGAAGGTGGCGTTCAGCCTCAGGAGGAAGCTTAGAACTGGTTCATGGTGTTGTCTTTACCGGCCGCCTTCAGGGCCGCTTCGCCGCTGAAGTATTCCTTGTGGTCGTCGCCGATGTCGGAACCGGACATGTTCTGGTGCTTGACGCAGGCGATGCCCTGGCGGATTTCCTTGCGCTGCACGCCGGCCACGTAGCCCAGCATGCCCTGGTCGCCGAAGTACTCCTTGGCCAGGTTGTCGGTCGACAGGGCCGCGGTGTGGTAGGTCGGCAGGGTGATCAGGTGGTGGAAGATGCCGGCTTCGCGGGCTGCATCAGCCTGGAAGGTGCGGATCTTCTCGTCGGCCTCGATCGCCAGCGCGGTATTGTCGTACTCGGCGCTCATCAGTGCGGCGCGGTCGTAGGCCGACACGTCCTGGCCGGCTTCCTTCATGCGGTCGTAGGCTTGCTGGCGGAAATTCAGGGTCCAGTTGAACGATGGGCTGTTGTTGTACACCAGCTTGGCGTTCGGGATCACCTTGCGGATTTCCTTGACCATGCCGCCGATCTGGCCGATATGCGGTTTCTCGGTTTCGATCCACAGCAGGTCGGCGCCGTTTTGCAGCGAGGTGATGCAGTCCAGGACGCAACGCGCTTCGCCGGTGCCGGAACGGAACTGGAACAGGTTGGAAGGCAGGCGCTTAGGACGCAGCAGCTTGCCGTCGCGCTTGATGATCACGTCGCCGTTGCCCAGGGCGTCGGCAGCGACTTCGTCGCAGTCCAGGAAGGAATTGTACTGGTCACCCAGGTCGCCTGGCTTGTTGGTGACGGCGATCTGCTTGGTCAGGCCGGCGCCCAGCGAGTCGGTACGGGCCACGATGATGCCATCGTCCACACCCAGTTCCAGGAAGGCGTAGCGCACGGCGCGGATCTTGGCCAGGAAGTCTTCGTGTGGCACGGTGACTTTGCCGTCCTGGTGGCCGCACTGCTTCTCGTCGGAAACCTGGTTTTCGATCTGGATGCAGCAGGCGCCGGCTTCGATGAACTGCTTGGCCAGCAGGTAGGTCGCTTCGGCGTTACCGAAACCGGCGTCGATGTCGGCGATGATAGGCACCACGTGGGTCACGTGGTTGTCGATCTTTTCCTGGATCGCTTTCTTGGCGTCGCCGGTGGCGGCGTCCAGCTGGCGGAACAGGCCGCCCAGTTCGCGGGCGTCAGCCTGGCGCAGGAAGGTGTACAGCTCCTTGATCAGGGCCGACACGGCGGTTTTCTCGTGCATCGACTGGTCCGGCAGCGGGCCGAATTCGGAGCGCAGCGCAGCAACCATCCAGCCCGACAGGTAGAGGTAGCGGCGGTCGGTGCTGTTGAAGTGCTTCTTGATCGAGATCATTTTTTGCTGGCCGATGAAACCGTGCCAGCAGCCCAGGGACTGGGTGTACTGGGATGGATCGGCATCGTAGCGTGCCATGTCGGCGCGCATGATCTTGGCGGTGTAGCGGGCAATGTCCAGGCCGGTCTTGAACTTGTTCTGGGCGCGCATACGGGCGGCCGCTTCCGGGCTGATGGCGTTCCAGGCGCTGCCGTTGCGTTCCTTGAGGGCTGCGATGGCTTGGATGTCGTCTTGGTAGTGGGACATGGTCTATTCCTAGCAAAAAAGCGGATTGAAAAAAGCGAAGCACTTGGAATAATGATAGGCCGTTCTTTTGCGACGCACCATGTCTTATATAAGACATATAAGCTATATTTTTTACTTTATATTCAATGAGTTATTTTGTATTTGCCATGATATGAAATTACTTTTCGTAGAATGAACTGTTCGGTATGGTGCGCCGCCAAGCAATTTTCTACGATATGAGATCGAGTTTTTGCAATGTGAAATTCGGTTATTTCGGAAGCACCGGCATGACGCCGTTCTCGTTAGCGTCGTCCTCGACGTTGCCGAAATGGACTTCGAGGTCCTTGGCCGGATTGAAGTTTAACAAGCGCACCTGGTAGGTGAGCGCGTCGAGTTTCTTGAATTTGCCCGGGAAGCACAGGCTGACCAGTTCATCGGGCCTGCGCTTGATGATGTTGAGCGTGAAGTCTTCGATGCCGCGCTTCCAGGTGTTGCCGGTAGTGAGGATGTATGAGACGTTGCTGGTGTTAACGTAGCCATTCTTGCGTTCCTCCACCTTTGCCCGTGCATTCAGGTAGCCTTGATCGGTGCAATAGGTTTTCTGAAAGTCGCCATACATGGTCGATTCACCGGGGCCGCCTGCGACGAAAGGACGGTACTCATGGTGAACGCGCAAGATCTTATTGGCAGGGAATTTCTGGCGCCAGACGTAATTGACATCCACCGTCCACGTTGGCTCCCAGCTGTCCTTGTCCACCAAACCCAGCTTGGCCAATTGATTGCCTTGCTTTTCCGTGTACCCGTCGACTTTGCCCGACTTGCGGGCAAGCCGCGGCGAGTAGGCAATCTGTTTGTTACTCAGTCCCAGCTTGCGCAATTGCGCTGTGACGTCCTTTCCATCAGGGGTTCTTGCCACCAGCTGGCTCTGGAATGCCACCGGCCGGCCGTCGACGCGAATCGAAAACCCGTCCGGCTGGCCGGCGTAGCTTTCGCTGACCTGTTGCGCGGCGGGATAAGGCGGCAGCGGGAAGACGATGGTTTCCTCGCGATCGGTGGCCGACTCGTTCAGGAATTCATAGTCGACGCTGATCAGGTTATGGCTGATGTTCAGCACTTCCTTTTTCATGGCGATGGAGTCGGTCTTGCCGAACACGATACCGCCAACGCCAACGGCGGCGATGCCGTCATTGGCCAGTGCCGCACTGGAAAGTGTGAGCGCCCCGAAGGCGAGTTGCAGGTGTTTTTTCATGGGGCGCGATTATATTGTTAAATGATCTTGCTGCGCGCTCCTGGGCCGTCGGTGGCGCTACATTGACGATTTCGACAGGGAGGCCGGCCATGACTATCAAAGGAAGCTGCCACTGTGGCGCCGTCGCATTCGAGATCGATGGCGAGATCCCCGCCCAACTCACACGTTGCACCTGCTCGTTCTGCGCCAAGCGCGGCGCACTGTTGGCCTACTTTTCCCCAGCCCAGTTCAAGCTGGTGCCTGCGCCTTCGGGCGACAGTGCGTATCGCTGGAATACCAGGGCAGTGGCGCACCATTTCTGCCCGTTGTGCGGCTGCGCCACATACTCCGACTCGCCCGACTTCCACATGGATGGAAGCTGGGATGGCCAGACCCGCCGCATAGGCGTCAACGCACGCCTGTTCGCCGACTTCGATGCTGCCACGGCCGACGTCACTGTGATCGACGGCAAGCACCTGTGGTGATTCGGTGGGACACCGAAAGAAAATTCATCCGGGCTGGTTCTGGTTATATAATTTATAACCTTTATTTTTATATAGGAACTACCCAGAGTGAAGCTACTTACCGCCCTCATGCTCAGCGCAGGGATCCTGTCGCCAGCATTCGCCACCGCGCCTGCGGCGCCGGCCAAGGCTACCGCTATCAAGGCCGCTCCAGTCAAAGTCACCTCGGTCGAGGGAATTACCGAATACCGCCTGGCCAATGGCCTGCGCGTGCTGCTGTTCCCGGATGCGAGCAAGCCGACCCTGACCACCAATATCGTTTACATGGTGGGTTCGCGCCACGAGAACTATGGCGAGACCGGCATGGCGCACTTGCTGGAACACCTGCTGTTCAAGCCGACTGCCAACTTTGGCATCAAGAAGGGGACCAAGACGCCGGTGGAAGTGCTGAACCAGACCGGTGGCCGCTTCAATGGCACCACCTGGTATGACCGTACCAATTATTTCTCGACCTTCCCGGCCAACGACGACAACCTGAAGCTGATGCTGGAGCTGGAAGCCGACCGCATGGTCAATTCCCCGATCAGCCAGGACGACCTGTGGAACAACAAGACCCAGAAAGGGGAAATGACGGTCGTTCGTAACGAATTCGAACGGGGCGAAAGCGATCCGTTCCGCGTGACGCTCGAGCGCACCATGTCGGTCGCCTTCGACTGGCACAACTACGGCAAGTCGACCATCGGCGCCCGCTCCGATATCGAAGGCGTGAGCATCGAGCGCCTGCGCGCCTTCTACCAGCGCTACTACCAGCCGGACAACGCGATCCTGATGGTGGCCGGCCGCTTCGACGAAGCCAAGGTACTGGCACAGATCAACGACTTGTTCGGCAAGATTCCGAAGCCGACCCGCGTGCTGGCCCCAACCTATACGGCCGAACCGACGCAGGACGGCGAACGCTCCGTCACTATCCGCCGCACCGGCGGCACGCAGATCGTCGCCACCGGCTACCACGTGGCCCCTGCCAGCCATAGCGATGCGGCAGCGCTGCAGGTGCTGGGCAAGATCCTGGCCGATGCGCCAAGCGGCCGCCTGCACAAGGCCCTGGTGGATGCCAAGCTGGCGTCGTCCGTGATGGACCTCGACTTTAACCAGATGGAACCAGGCTACCGCCTGTTCGCCGCCGTGGTGCCGAAAGACGGCCAGACCGCAGCGGTGGAAGAGGCGATGCTGAAGGCGCTGGAAGACATCAAGTCCAATCCCATCACCGCAGCCGAAGTGGAGCGCGCCAAGGCTGCCATCGCCAAGGACATCGACCAGACCGTCAACGACACCGCCCGCTTCACCATTGCGCTGACTTCGGCGCAAGCCGCCGGCGACTGGCGCCTGTTCCACCAGCGCCGCGACCAGGTCGAAAAGGTCGACGTGGAAGCAGTGCAGGCGGCGGCGATCAAATACCTGAAACCCGCGAACCGCACCCTGGCACGCTTCATCCCGACCGATGCGGCCGACCGTACCGAAGTGCCGAACACGCCGGATATCGCTGCACTGGTCAAGGACTACAAGGGCCGCGCCGCGATCGCACAGGGGGAAGTGTTCGACCCGAGCCCGGATAATATCGAAAAGCGCACCCAGCGTTCAGCGCTGGCCAATGGCATGAAGCTGGCGCTGCTGCCAAAGAGCACCAAGGGCAACACCGTCAGCGCGACGATCCAGCTGCGCATGGGCACTGCCGAGAACCTGACTGGCAAGGCTGTTATCGGCAACCTGACCGCGTCGCTGCTCATGAGCGGTACCGAACGCCTGTCGCGCCAGGAAGTCAAGGATGCCCTCGACAAGCTGAAGGCCAACGTGAACGTCAATGGCGGCGCCGAGGGCGTGTCCGTCAACGTGACCACCACCCGCGACAAGCTGGCTGCTGTGCTGGACCTGCTGGCCGAGTCGCTGATGAAGCCAGCGCTGACCGCGAAGGACTTCTCCGAGCAGCAGCGCGAGATGATCTCCGGTACCGAGCAGCAAATGACCGAGCCGCAACCGCTGGCCAGCAACGCGATGCATCGCCTGACCAATACGTTCCCGGCGGGCCACCCGCGTTACTCCATGACCTTGCCGGAGCAACTGGCGGCAGAAAAAGCTGTGACACTGGAGCAAGTCAAAGCCTTCCACAAAGCCTACTATGGCGCCGGCCACGGCTCGCTGGCCGTGGTGGGGGACTTCGATGCCGCTGCCGTGAAGGCGCAGGCGGCCAAGCTGTTCGGCAACTGGAAGGCGGAGCAGCCCTACGTTCGCATCGCCAGCGAAATGAAGCAGGTGGCAGGCCAGAACATTTCCCTGGAGACGCCGGACAAGGCGAACTCGGTGCTGTTTGCGATCCAGCCGGTGCCGATGAAGGACGATGCTGCGGTCTACCCGGCGCTGTTGATGGGTAACTACATGCTCGGCGGCGGAGCACTGCGCAGCCGCCTGGCCGACCGCATCCGCCAGAAGGAAGGCCTGTCGTACGGCGTCGGTTCGCAACTGTCCGTGCCATCGCGCGATCCGGCCGGCTTGTGGCTGGCGTTCGCGATCAGCGCGCCGCAGAACACCGCCAAAGTGGAAGCTGCGCTGCGTGAAGAGCTGGGCAAGGCGCTCAAGGACGGCTTCACTGAAGCCGAACTGGCTGATGCCAAGAAAGCCTGGCTGCAATCGCAGCAAGTGGGCCGTACCGGTGACGCTGGCCTGGCTGGCCGCCTGGCGGGCTACCTGAGCTTCGACCGCACCATGGCCTTCGACAAAGACCTGGAAGCCAAAGTCAGCGCGCTGACCGTGGCGCAGGTCAACGAAGCACTGCGTGCCAACCTGAAGCCGGAAGCCGTTTCGGTGATCAAGGCCGGTGACTTTGCCAAAGCAGCTGCCGGTGCAGCTGGCGCGGCGCCAGTCTCCAAGCCTTAAGTGATGTTCCCCCTGCCGCCTGCGCGGCGGGGGGAGTCAAATGCGCTCAGGCTGCCAATGCGGCCTCGAGCTTGTCGAATGACCCACTCCATCCCTGCGTCATGCTGGCGCGGTGTTCCAGGAAGGCCGCCAGTTCTGCCGCAGTAGCCTTGCCTTCCACTTTCCACGTCACGGTAACCCGAGTGCGATCCGGCGTTTCTGCTGCGAACTGCACCGTGGTGCGCATGGTTTCAGGCCAGACCGGCGCCATCGGGTGGCGCGCGATATTTTCGTTCTCGTCGCAGAATTGCTGGGTGTAGACCAGCAGGTCGGGGCGGCGGATCTCCAGGTAATGGGCGCGGCCGTACATGGTGATTGCCGCATTGCTCATGCAGTAAAACGACGCGCCGCCGCTGCGGATGTCGGCGCGCAGGAAGCGCATTTCCATGCCGGTTGGCGGCAGCCAGCGCGCCAGGTGCTCGGGCTTGGTCCACATGTCGAACACGGTTTCCAGCGGCGCTTCGAAGCTGCGGTTAATGACGAACTTGTCTTCGTCCGCCAGCCGCTTGCCCAGGTATTCGGCCAGCCGGTCCCAGGTCGAATCGCCGCTGGCGTGACGGATGAACTGGCGGGTCTGGGCCGCCGCCTCCGCATCGGCCAAGGCCATGGTCATGTCCATGCGGGTCTTGCCGTCCACCTCATCGAACAGCACCGTGACGCGGAACAGCGGCGGGGTGTCGTCAGTGGCGCCGTGGTCGTAGACCAGCTTTTGCAGCGGTTCCACCACGTGATAGGTGGTCTTGTTCGGCCAGTCGGTGCCGTCCGGCCCGTGCATGGTGTAGCGCCACGTCCCGCCGACGCGCAAGTCCTTGCTATGCGTAGTCAGGGTGAAGCCGCGCGGCCCCCACCATTGCGCCGCCTGGGCCGGATCGGTCCACGCATCCCAGACCGCCTGCACAGGCGCGTCATAGGTGCGGACAATGCGGATTTCATTCGGGGCACTGAATTCAGGCATTTTCATCTCCTTTGGGTGGATTTTTTGCGGTGACAGTTTTCAGGTAGGCGTCAAGGCGGTCGAAGCTCTCTTCCCAGAACATACGGTATTGCTCCATCCAGTCCGCGGCATTCTTCAGTCCATCGCCATTGATCCTGCAAGAGCGCCATTGCGCCCTGCGCGTCTTGGTGATGAGGCCGGCCTTTTCGAGTACCTGCAAATGTTTGGTGATGGCGGGCAGGCTCATCTCGCCCAGGAAGGGCTCGGCCAGGTCGGTAACGTTGGCCTCGCCCTGCGACAGCCGCGCCAGCATGGCGCGCCGTGTCGGGTCTGCCAGCGCAGAGAAGGTTTGGCTGAGAGGGTCTTGCATCGAATTTCACCAATTATTTAATTAACCTATTGGTTTAATATAGGCTGGAGGAGGACGCCAGTCAAGCGTGTTCTTGCCCCAAAATAAAAACGCCGACCACCCGGGTCGGCGTTTTCAGGTGTCGCCCGGCTTAAGCCTTGCGTGGCTTGCGGCGCGAAACAGCGATGCCGGCCAAACCCAGGGACAGCAGCAGCATGCTGGCTGGTTCCGGGACATTGCTCGGCGTGGTGGTGTTGGTGAAGGAGAAGCTCAGGTCGTTAAAGTCGAAAGGGCCGTTGTACAGGTCTTCGAAGCTTACCAGCGTCGTGTTCGGCAGCCAATTGCCTTGCACGCGCGCGTGGAAGGCGCCATCCGGGTTGCGGCCGGCCAGGCCAGTGAAGTAATCGGTATTGGTGTTGTTGACATGCAAGCGGAAGACGAGTTCAGTGCCTACGGCAAAGCTGCCCAGGTCGACAGTCGCGCCGACGGCGGAGCCATGGTTATTGAACAGCAGAATATCGTTGCCTGCGATGCCATCGTCAGTGACCAGGTAAAGGTCGTTGTTGTAAGAAGCGGAGTTGCCTTCGTAGCGAGCGACGATGTTGGCGGCGCTGCCGACCAACACGGGGTTGCCTTCGGTGCCGGAGGTGGCGATCGGGAAAGCAAAGGCAGACAGCGGGGCAATCAGTGTGGCGGCAGCCAGGAGTTGGCGAACAATTTTCATATTGAGTCCCAGGAGTCGAAAAAGACTCAACACCCTTAGCACGTATCATGCCATTGGAGCAACATTGCTAGTTTCACTTGTAGTTACAAGGAGTTATGCAGAGTTTTGGTAGTGAAATTTGTTGCCTGAAGAGCAATGTGTAAAGGTTTTCGACAAACAAACGCGACTTGGGACTGGCGATCTGGCGCTTCGCGGCTTTGTCTCCTAAGGTGGTGGAGTTGGACCGATTCTTTCAACAGGAGAACGCCATGAGTCAACCTAGCCAGTCAACGCCGTCATCCCAGCAGCGCGACGCCAACACACCGGACTTTGCCGCCATCAAGCAAAAGCAGCAGGCGACCTGGGCGAGCGGTGATTTCGCCATCATCGGTGTTACGCTTCAGCTCGTCGGCGAGTCGCTTGCCGAGGCTGCAGACATTCGCGCCAATGAACAGGTTATCGATATCGCTGCCGGTAACGGCAACGCAACGCTGGCGGCGGCACGCCGTTTCGCCAAGGTCACTTCCACCGATTATGTCCCTGCGCTACTGGAAAAGGGGCGGGCACGCGCTGCTGCCGAAGGCTTGTCGGTGAACTTTCGCGAAGCCGACGCGGAGGCGCTGCCATTCCCGGACGCCAGTTTCGACGCGGCGCTGTCCACCTTCGGCGTCATGTTTACGCCGGACCATGCCAGGTCATCGAGCGAAATGATGCGTGTGGTTCGCCCGGGTGGCCGCATCGGCATGGCCAACTGGACGCCGGAAGGATTTATAGGGCAGTTGTTCAAGACGATCGGGAAGCATGTGCCGCCACCGGCCGGCCTGAAATCGCCGGCGATGTGGGGCACTGAAGACTACCTGCGCGAACTGTTTGGCGACGGCGCCGCACGCATCCAGGCGACGCGCAAGAGCTTCAACTTCCGCTATGCCTCCGCCGCGCACTGGCTGCAAGTGTTCCGCGATTTTTATGGGCCGGTCAACAAGGCATTTGCCGCGGTGGGTGCAGATGGCGAGAGGGCGTTGGCGAAGGATATTACGGACTTGCTGGATCGGTTTAATACTGCTGGCGGCGCGTCGCTGGTGGTTCCAGGCGAGTATCTTGAGGTCGTGGTGACCAGGCGCAGTGCCTGAATGGACCGAATGCAGGGTGAAAAACCCCGAAAGCTGGTGTCCAACTCTCGGGGGTGAGTTCAGGAAAGGGGGCGCTTAGAAGTAGAAATTGCCCGAGATACCGACGTGGTTAGCCTTCACCTCGCCTTGGTAGTACTGGTCCTTGACTTCGAACTTCTCATTCACGTAACGCACTTTAACGCTGAATTGCGGAGAGAACAGGTACTCCGCTTCGACCACGCCACTCAGGGTGTTGTCGAACTTCACGTCGTCGATTTCGGCCGCGCCGCTGCCGCTCAGCTTGGCGCTGGTGACATAGCGCAGACCGGTGCCGATCTTCCAGTTCTGGTCGATGTGGTAGAAGGCCAGGGCTTCAATCGGGAAGCGCTGGAACCTCAGGCTGCCGTTTCGCGCGCTCTGGTTGTCCACATGGAAGTTCACGCTGGTCTGTGCGGAAAACTGCTCGTTGATGCGGAAATCCAGGCCGCCAGTGAAGTACACGCCGCTGCCGGCACGGATGCTGGCGCTGTCGCCGTTGGTGTACTTGGCGGTGGCCAGTTTGTCGCCGCCAGCGGTGGCGCCGATCCCGACAAAGCCGTGCACCGTTCTTGCAGGAGCGGCAGCGACTTGGGCGTACGAGGAGGAGGCGATTGCCAGCGCCGCGAGGGCGAATACAGTTTTCTTCATGCTATTCAATTTATTTGCTAAGGGGAAATGAAAAACGCGAGATAGTATCATCTTGATACCTGCTAAAAATGCGTCAATTCTCACCGAAGCAAAGCTAAGCCATAAAAAAACGCCGATCAGAAGGATCGGCGTTTTCACTTTTCGTTCTACCGTTACTGCTTGCGGCGGCGGGCGAAGCCCATGCCCAGCAGGGCCAGGCCGAACAGGCTCAGGGTGGCTGGCTCCGGCACAGCATTTGGAGGAACCGCCACTTGTGCGGCGGCGGCCAGGGCGCCACGCAGGTAAGGGACGGTGAAATTGTTCATATCGCCTGCGGTGCCATACGGGCCCGGATCCATGGCCAGGTAGTTGAACGAACCGCCGTTGGCGTAGGTGCGCAGCGCGGCAATGTTATTGCCTTCACCGTTTACGCCCAGCATGACGGTATCTGGGGTCGCCAGCAGGTGGGTCATGTGGAAGGTCACGGTATTCGCCTGCGGCATGTAGGTGCCTGGCATGAATTGGGTCGCGGTGTTGTTGGTGACGGTAGTCCAGGCGCCGTCGGTATGCCAGCAACCGCCGGTGTTGTTGATGTACTGGCCCATCCAGCTACTGAAGCCGCTAGGACCGTCGCAGGAACCGCCGAAGACGACGATGTCGAGGCCGGCGTTCAGGGCGCTGGTGTAGTTCAGGTAGGGACCTGTACCGCCATCGAAGGACAGCACCAGCGTGTCGCCAGCACCAACGCCGGACGGCATGACCCCGCCGACGTGGGTATAGGAAACACCGAGGTTGTTCAATGCGGTGGCGATATTGTTGGTCGCAGTACCGCCGAGGAATACGCCAGCCTGGGCGGCCGACATAGTAGCAATGAGGGCCGCGGCGGCCGATAGCGTCTTAATTTTCAGCATGTTTTCTTCTCTGTGTTAAATAAACTTCACAGGAGAGCAATGTTCATGCCACTTTGGAAATGTTTGTCTAATTCCTTGTTTCCATTGGAATTAGCTGGGACGGGCGGTGCAATACATTGATGAAATGTAAAGTTTTCCGACAGGAAAATTTGGTAGCTAAGGAAATGCTACTGTTGGGCGGCCAAAACCGAAACGAAGAACGCCGGCCACAGGGTCGGCGTTTACATTTTTTATTCTTGCCCCCCGGGGCGGAATCGAACCACCGACGCCCTTGCGAAAGGCACTCTTCGATCTATTCGCTGGCTGCCTCGCTCCAAAAGGCATTTTTCATGCGTCCGCAAAATTCGACCAGGTTTTCGTGCCGTTCAACCACCCGTTTCAATGGCGTTGAGTGCGGGAAGGCCAGCAAGTTGGCCAATGTGCCGTACGCGGACGCGTCTGCCAGGCCGGGCCTGTCACCATGAAAGTAGGGGCGCTCGCCCAATAGCGACGACAGGGCCGTCAAATCTGCCTGCCCGATGGCGGCGATGCGCGCAGGATCGTGCCTTGCAATACCCTGTCCCCGAAGGCTCGCCAGCATCTTTCGGCGAATAGTCATTGCCAACAGTTGCCGCAGGACCGGGGGGAGATACCCAAATATCGCCTCCCTCGTCGTTGGCCAGTATTCAGTTTGCTGCCAGCGCTCCCATACCGCGACGAAATAAAGACTTTCCTCCAGCGTACGAAGGATAAGGTGGGTCCGCGCGCGCTCTTCTTCAGTCGCGCCGTGCGCGGGATCAATGCTCAAATCCTTGGCGATGGTGCTGATAATGAAATTGCTATCGGCCACAGTGCTGCCATCCGCCTGAAGTATGTAGGGTACTTTGCCTGTATCTGAACGAGGTGGTTTGGTGAGGGCGATCGGCGTGTACGGAATCTTTTCCATGCGGAGCCAGGTTTCCAGTTTCAAGCAAAACGGACTACTGCTAGGCAAGCCCCACGCCGGGCGCATGCCGACAACTCGAATGTGTTCCACTTCATACTCCCAAGTAAAGGTCGATTGTTCCAAGGGGGAACTTTCTGAACTGGCGTCAGTGTGGATTGGCGCTGGGGCAAGGTCTTGAATTTTTGCGACATGGGCTACAATTGCCAACATGACAAATGGACCAATTGCAAAGCTGATCGTGCCGCGCCTTTCGCTGGCATCTTGCGTACGCGCGCATATGGTCCGAAGCACCCTTGACAGCCCACCGCTGGATGCGGAGCAGCGCGTCAACCGATATCCAGCCACGCCTTTTTGCAGCATTTACTTCCAGCTGGCGGGCGACAGCCTGATGATCGATCCGCCTCCACCCGAAGGACGGGGATTGCTGGAGGCGGGCAAGGCATTGATCACTGGCCCGCGGCCGCGGCCGCGGCCGATGGCCACCCGCAATCCGGGCCCGGCACATTTTTTGGTGGTGATGTTTTTTCCGGACGCGTTCCATCGGCTAACGGGTCTGGATATGGGCGCGCTGATTAACAATATGTTGTCGCTGCCTGAGGCGCTTGGCCCTGATTGGCAGGCGATGGCGCAGGCCGTACAGGCTGCACCGGATGATCATTCGCGTGTCGCTGTCGTGGAAGATTTCCTGGACCTGCGCTGGCGCGCCGTCCGCAAGGCGGGCGGCCTGACGGAGGGCCTGTTGGGCGACTGGGTGCGGCGCCTCGGGGTACAGGCCGCCGCCGTCGGGTTCGGGCGCAGCGTGCGCATGGCCGAACGCCACGTGCGGGAATGGGCTGGCCAGTCCTTGCGTACGCTACGCCGCATGCAACGTGCAGAACAGGCGTTCGTGCAGGCGCGCGACGATGCCCTGGCGGGCAAGCTGTCACTCGGAGAGGCGGCATATCGCCATGGCTATTCTGACCAGGCGCACCTGAGCCGCGATGCACGGGATCTCTCTGGCATCAGCCCAAGCGCCTTGTTACGCGAACAGCTGGGGCATGAGAGTTACTGGGTTTACCGGATCTGGCACTGACATTCAATGCCCGCGCGTTGCGATAAACATTGTGATGCGTGCGGAAATCGCGCAAACACGGGTATGCATGACTAGCAAGCAAAAACGCCGACCACGAGGGTCGGCGTTTTCACTTTTTATTCTTGGTGGCCCGGGG
>DASWTB010000424.1:0-8801 GCA_036402315.1 Pseudoduganella sp.
GCACCAGTATATGATTTGCCGGATACGCAAAATAAGGAATGCAAAATGGGAAAACTGAGCACACACGTCCTCGATACCGCCAATGGCAAGCCTGGCGCCGGCGTGCGCGTGGCGCTGTACGCGCTGGCCGGCGGCAGCCGCACGCTGGTCAAGGAAGATGTGACGAATGCCGATGGCCGCTGCGGCACGCCGCTGCTGGAGGGCGGCAGCATGCGCCCCGGCCAGTATGAGCTGGTGTTCGGCGCCGGCGATTATTTCGCGGCGCAGGGAGTGGAACTGCCGACGCCGCGCTTCATCGACCAGGTGACGATCGCCTTCGGCATCGCGCACGCCGACCAGAACTACCACGTGCCTCTGGTGGTGTCGCCCTGGTCGTATTCGACCTATCGCGGCAGCTAATCGCGCAGCATGACGGCGCGCTCGCCGCGCCGGGCTTTCTGCTGCAGCTGCATCAGGCCATACAGCAGGGCTTCCGGCGTCGGCGGGCAGCCCGGTACGTAGACGTCGACCGGCACAATGCGGTCGCAGCCGCGCACCACGGAATAGGAATAGTGGTAATAGCCGCCGCCGTTGGCGCAGGAACCCATCGACACCACGTAGCGCGGCTCGGCCATCTGGTCGTACACCTTGCGCATGGCGCGCGCCATCTTGTTGGTCAGGGTGCCGGCCACGATCATCAGGTCGGCCTGGCGTGGCGAAGGCCGCGGGCACATGCCGAAGCGGTCCATGTCATAGCGCGCCGATGCCGCCTCCATCATTTCCACCGCACAGCAGGCCAGGCCGAAGCTCAGGTACCACAGGCTGTTGGTGCGCACCGTTTCCATCAGCGTATCCAGCGAAGTGAGCACGTAACCGTCGCGCTCCAAAGTAGCTTCCAGTTCCATTTCGTTCCCCTTTCAGTAGCGTCGCTACGATAGCGGGGAGTACGCTCGAAATATTGTATGGATGCGACACGCGCCGCCGGCTCCTAACCGTCGCGGGTGACGATGGCGCGCGAGGCGTCATCGTAGCGCAGAAGGCGCAGGGCGCCGCTGGCGTCGGAGGCTGCTTGCATCAGAGCCTTGGGCGCCATGCCGGTGTACTGTACGAAGTCGCGCACCATGTGCGCCTGGTCGTGGTAGCCGCAATCCACCGCCAGCCGGGTCAGTCCGCCGTGGCGCAGCGGTGCAGCAATCATGAGCGACAAGGCGCGGATGTAGCGCATCATGCGGCGCCCGTCGCGGATGCTTTGGCCATAGCTGGCCATCACGCGCCGTTCGAGCTGGCGCACGCTGATGCCGAAGCGGGTAGCTATTTCATCAGTAGGCAGCGCCAGCAAGGCCGGAGGCATCATGAATGGCGTTTGTCCTCGCGCCAGCCGTTCCTCGCGCGCGGCGAGGCGCTGCTGGAGCCACTCGCACAGCAGCGCAATCCAGCCTGCACTGTCGCCGCTGCCGCGCAACCGCTCTTCCAGCGCAGCCGCGCCGCGCCACTCGGGAGCGGCGTCGGCCAGCGGCACTACGGTATCGCGCAGCTCGCCCAGGGGAATGTCGAACAGGCGGCCGAACTGGCCCGCTTCGATGACCGCGCTGATAAAGGTGGTACCGGGTTCCCACACCGCGGGCGTGTGCTGCGTCATGGGACCTGTAACAAAGGGGTCGGCATGCAGGCGCTCCCGTCCTTCGGCATCGACAAAGCGCGTGCCGCCCCGAATGAAGAAAGTGAGCATGGGACAGGGCGAGGCCGGCACCAGCACTGCGCCGGGGCTGTACAGCTCGACATGGAAATAGCGCACCACACCCGCCAACCGGGGCGGCGGGGCTATGGCCAGGCGCATCGGCGCCAGAATCGCATCCACATCACGCATGGCCGCAGATTATAGGCTGCTTCGGGCGAGAGCGCTGGCGGCAGCCATGCCGGGTTGCCATGATAGAATCGCCCTCTTACTGACTCGTCATCACGACCTTGGATACCGTTCCCTTGTGGGCGCAATTTGCCGTCCTCGCCTTCCTGATTCTTGCCTCGGCCTTCTTCGCCATGGCCGAAACCGCCCTGATGGCGGCCAATCGCTTCCGCCTGCGCCACCAGGCCAAACGCGGCAGCCGCCGCGCCATCGCCACCCTGTGGCTGCTGGAGCGCACCGAACAACTGCTGTCGCTGGTGCTGGTCGCCAATACCCTGCTCAACGCCATGGCCATTGCGATCACCCAGTTCGGACTGGAGCAGCATGTGATCCTGCTGTCGACCGTGATCGTGGTGTTCATCCTGATCGTGCTGGCTGAAATCTCGCCCAAAATCGTCGGAGCGCGCTACGCCGACCAGATCGTGCTGCCCGCCTCCTTTGTGCTGCGCCCGCTGCTTTCAGTGTCCAAGCCGCTGCTGTGGTTCGTGCACCTGTTCGTCAACACCCTGCTGCGCCTGTTCCGTATCAAGCCGACCGGCCAGATCCACGAAGGCAACCTGTCGCCTGACGAGTTGCGCTCGGTACTGCTGGAAAACGGCAGCTTCATCCCGAAAAAGCACAAGAGCATCCTGCTCAACCTGTTCGACCTCGACACCATTTCGGTGGAAGACATCATGACCCCGCGCGCCCACATCGAGGCGCTGGACCTGGCCATGCCGGTGGCGGACATCAAGTCCCAGCTCACCACCTGCTTCCACAACAAGCTGCCGGTCTATGACGGCGAGATCAACCGCATTGTCGGCATCCTGCACGTGCGCAAGGCCATCGCCCTGCTGAACGAACAGGACGAACTGACGGTCGAACACTTCCGCAAGCTGCTGTCCGAGCCTTTTTTCATCCCGCAAGACACCCCGGCCTTTGCCGCCCTGCAGAACTTTCAGGAGAACAAGGAGCGCCTGGCCATCGTGGTCGACGAGTACGGCGAGGTGCAGGGCCTGGTCACGCTGGACGACATCATCGAGGAAATGATTGGCGAATTCACCACCTCCACCCCAAGCGCGGCGCGCGCCGACAGTTTTGGCTGGGATGAGCACGCCGAATGCCTGCTGGAGGGAAGCACGGCATTACGTGACATTAACAAGCGTCTGGGTTTAAACTTTCCGCTGGATGGGCCAAAGACCCTGAACGGCATGCTGCTGGAAGTATTGCAGGACATTCCCGACGCCCCCATTTCCATTAAAGTGGGGAATTGCATCGTGGAAGTGGTGCAAGCACAAGACCAAGCCATTAAAGTAGTGAAATTACGACGTCCGGAGTCCCGCCAGGCAGAGTGAACCGTGCGGACCTTTACAAAAATGATGCCTACAGGCATCATCCGGAGACTCACTCTTTATTAATATTCTGATAGTGCGCTCCTATGGCAGCAGTCCAACCCACCTCGGCGTCTGGTTCCCCTATGTCGGGACTGGCCCGGGCCCTGATGCAAGCGGGGCGTCTTACCCCGCCGCAAGCGGACGCGCTGAATAAAAAGGCGGTTACCGAAAAGTCAACGTTCATCGATGTCCTGCTGGCGAGCGGCACCATCAACGCGCGCGACCTGGCAGTCTTTTGCGCCGAGACTTTTTCCTACCCGCTGCTCGACGTAAGCGCCGTCAATACGGAATTCCTGCCGCCCAAGGCGATCGATGTGCGCCTGATGGCCACCCAGCGCGTGATTCCGCTGGCCAAGCGCGGCAACAAGATGTCGGTGGCGCTGTCCGACCCGACCAATACCCAGGCCCTGGACCAGATCAAGTTCCAAGCCGAATCGTCGGTGGAACCCGTCATCGTGCAGCACGACGTGCTGCTCAAGCTGCTGGAAACCCTGACCAAGAGCTCGACCCAGACCGTTCTCGACATGACCGGGGACGAGGGCGACATCGAGTTCGCCGAAGAAGAAAGCGCATCGCAGCAGCAGGGGGCCGGCGCCGACGCCGAGGTGGAAGACGCGCCGATTGTGCGATTCCTGAACAAGATGCTGATGGATGCGGTCAATATGGGCGCCTCCGACTTGCATTTTGAGCCCTATGAGAAGTTCTACCGCATCCGCTTCCGCGTCGACGGCAACCTGATCGAACACGCCCAGCCGCCGACCTCGATCAAGGAAAAGCTGGTATCGCGCATCAAGGTGCTGTCCAAGCTCGATATTTCGGAGAAACGCGTGCCGCAGGACGGCCGCATGCGCTTGATCGTCTCTTCCACCAAGACCATCGACTTGCGCGTGTCGACCCTGCCGACCCTGTTCGGCGAAAAGACCGTCATGCGTATCCTGGATGCGACCCAGGCCCAGATGGGCATCGATTCGCTTGGCTACGACCCGGACCAGAAGGAAATCCTGCTGGACGCCGTGCACCGCCCTTACGGCATGGTGCTGGTGACCGGCCCGACCGGCTCGGGCAAGACGGTGTCGCTGTATACCTGCCTGAACATCCTGAACAAGCCAGGCATCAATATCTCGACCGCGGAAGACCCGGCCGAGATCAACCTGCCGGGCGTCAACCAGGTTAACGTCAACGACCGGGCCGGCCTGACCTTCCCGGTCGCGCTGAAAGCCTTCCTGCGCCAGGATCCGGACATCATCATGGTCGGTGAGATCCGTGACCTGGAAACGGCGGACATCGCGATCAAGGCTGCACAGACCGGCCACATGGTGTTCTCCACCCTGCACACCAATGACGCACCGTCGACCCTGACGCGCTTGATGAACATGGGCGTTGCGCCCTTCAATATTGCCTCCTCGGTCATTCTGATCACGGCCCAGCGCCTGGCGCGCCGGCTGTGCACCTGCAAGAAGCCGATCGATATCGCCCCGGAACTGCTGATCAAGGCAGGTTTCAAGGAAGAAGACCTGGATGGCACCTGGAAACCTTACGGCCCGGTGGGCTGTGAGCGCTGCAACGGCTCGGGCTATAAAGGCCGGGTCGGTATCTACCAGATCATGCCGATCACGCCCGCGATCGAAGCACTGATCCTGGCACACGGCAACTCGATGCAGATCGCGGCACAATCGGAAGCAGAAGGCGTCAAGTCCCTGCGCCAATCGGGCCTGGTCAAGGTCAAAAACGGACTGACCAGCCTGGAAGAAGTGCTGGGCTGCACCAACGAATAGGAACTTAGGATATGGCTACTGCGGGCACCGCAAAAGAACAGGTTTTCACGTGGGAAGGCAAGGATAAGACCGGCAAGACCGTGCGCGGCGAAATGCGCGCCGGTGGCGAGGCGGTGGTCAATGTGACCCTGCGCCGCCAGGGCATCATGGCCACCAAGATCAAGAAAAAGGCCTACCGGTCGGGCAAGAAGGTCACCGAAAAGGACCTGACCCTGTTTACGCGCCAGCTGGCGACCATGATGAAGGCCGGCGTGCCGCTGCTGCAGGCCTTCGACATCGTCGGCAAGGGCCACACCAACCCATCGGTTTCCAAGCTGGTGATGGACCTGCGCGCCGATATCGAAACCGGTACCAGCCTGAACATGGCGTTCCGCAAGTACCCGCTGTATTTCGACCCGCTGTTCTGCAACCTGGTGGCGGCCGGCGAACAGGCAGGTATCCTGGAAGACCTGCTGACCCGCCTCGCGATCTACAAGGAAAAGACGCTGGCCATCAAGGCCAAGATCAAATCGGCGCTGACCTATCCGATCGCCGTGCTGGCGGTGGCGTTTATCGTCACCTCCGTGATCATGATCTGGGTGGTGCCGGCCTTCAAGGAGGTGTTCAGCAGCTTTGGCGCCGACTTGCCGGCGCCAACCCTGATCGTGATGAATATCTCGGAAGTCTTCGTCCAGTACTGGTACCTGATATTCGGCGGCCTGTTTGCCGGGCTGTATTTCTTCTTCCAGACCTGGCGCCGTTCGGAAAAGATGCAGGCTTCGATGGACCGTCTGCTGCTGAGGGTTCCGGTGTTCGGCGACGTGATCCGCAAAGCCACCGTGGCGCGCTGGACGCGCACCCTGTCCACCATGTTCGCCGCCGGCGTGCCGCTGGTGGAATCGCTGGACTCGGTGGGCGGCGCATCGGGCAACCACGTTTACTTGGAAGCGACGAAAAAGATCCAGACCGAAGTCAGCACCGGTACCAGCCTGACCGTGGCGATGCAGAACGCGGACGTGTTCCCGAGCATGGTGACGCAGATGGTGGCCATTGGCGAGGAATCCGGCGCGCTCGATTCGATGCTGGGCAAGGTGGCCGACTTCTACGAAGAAGAAGTCGATGAGGCAGTGGCGCAGCTGTCGAGCCTGATGGAACCGATGATCATGGTGATCCTGGGCGTGGTGATCGGCGGCCTGGTGGTCGCAATGTACCTGCCAATCTTCAAACTCGGTTCGGTGGTGTAATCAGCATGCAAGACGTATTCATGCTGTTCTCGCCGCCGGCAACGCTGGCCGCCGCCGTGGTGGCCGGCATCCTTGGCCTGCTGATCGGCAGCTTCCTCAACGTGGTCATCCACCGCGTGCCGATCATGATGCAGCGCGAGTTCGACAGCGCATGCGCTTGCGAGCGCAACGAGCCGGACCCGCATCCGGAGCGCTACAACCTGATGGTGCCGCGTTCGGCCTGCCCGCACTGCGGCCACCAGATCACGGCGCTGGAAAACATCCCGGTCATCAGCTGGCTGGTGCTGCGCGGCAAATGCAGCGCCTGCAAGGCGCCGATTTCGGCGCGCTATCCGGCCATCGAACTCCTGAGCGGCCTGCTGTCGGCCGCCCTGGTGTGGCACTTCGGCTCCGGCTGGGCCGGCATGGCCACCCTGGTGTTCGGCTGGCTGCTGATTGCGATGACCTTCATCGACTTCGATACCCAGCTGCTGCCGGACGACCTGACTTACCCGCTGCTGTGGCTGGGCCTGCTGGTCAACGTGAAGGGCCTGTTCGTGCCGCTGCAAGACGCCGTGCTGGGCGCAGCGGCCGGCTACATGGTGCTGTGGACCGTGTACTGGATATTCAAGCTGGTGCGCGGCAAGGAAGGCATGGGCTACGGCGACTTCAAGCTGCTGGCGGCACTGGGGGCGTGGATGGGCTGGCAGATGCTGCCGGCGATCATCCTGCTGTCCTCGGTGGTTGGCGCAGTGGTTGGCATCGGCATCATCATCGCTTCGCGCATGGGTTTCGACCACAAGATCCCGTTCGGCCCCTACCTGGCCGGCGCCGGTCTGGCGGCCCTGTTCTTCGGCCAGCAAATCAGCGCGGTCCTGTACGCGGCCCCGCACTGACATGACGGCGCGCTTCGTGGTCGGCCTGACTGGCGGCATAGGCAGCGGCAAGAGCCTGGTAGCCAATATGTTTGCCGACCGCGGCGCCAGCATCGTCGACACCGACCAGATCGCGCACGCCCTGACCGGGCCCAATGGCGCCGCCATGGCCGACATCCTGGCCGAATTCGGCCCCCACATGGCCGACAGCCACGGCGCCATGGACCGCGCCAAAATGCGCGAACTGGTGTTCCGTGAGCCGGACGCCAAGCGCCGGCTGGAAGCCATCCTCCACCCCATGATCCGCGACGCCACCCTGGCGGCCGCCGCCGATGCCACCGGCGACTATGTGATGCTGGCAATCCCCCTGCTGGTCGAATCCGGCGCCTGGAAGCAGCGCGTCGACCGCGTACTGGTGATCGACTGCCCGGAAGAAATCCAGGTAGCGCGTGTGATGGCGCGCAACGGCCTGGCCGAAGACCAGGTGCGAGCCATCATGGCGACCCAGGTGCCGCGCGCAGTGCGGCTGGCAGCGGCCGATGATGTCATAGACAATGGCGGCCGAATCGAAGCTTTAACCCCTCAAGTAGACCGTTTGCATGGTTTTTATCAGCAATATTTGTAATTTTGCTTCGCATAGTTCAGAATCACGAGATTATTAATAGGTCTTCCACACGAGGGATGCTTTGATCGTTTACGAATATCCTTTCAATGAGCGCATCCGCACCCTGTTGCGCCTGGAGGATCTATACGAGAAATTCAAGTTCTTCGTGCATCAGGAACACCCGATGCAGCATCACGTCGCACTGGCCACCATCTTCGACATGCTCGAAGTAGCCGGCCGCGCCGACCTCAAATCCGACCTGTTGCAGGAACTCGAGCGCCAGCGCCAGAGCCTGCTGGGCTACCGTACCAATCCGAACGTCCAGGCCGAGATGCTGGACGCCATCCTCGCCGAGCTCGACAGCGTCTCGAGCGCCCTGGTCGCCTCGCAAGGCAAGACCGGCCAGAATGTGCGCGACAATGAATGGCTGATGAGCATTCGTGGCCGCACCATCATTCCAGGCGGCGCCTGCGAATTCGACCTGCCCTCCTACTACGCCTGGCAAAAGCAGCCGGCCGACAAGCGCTTCAACGATATCGTCACTTGGTTCAACCCGCTGGCGCCGCTGTTCGACGCCCTGGCCCTGGTGCTGCGCCTGCTGCGCGATTCCGGCGCCCCGGTGAAAATGATCGCCAATGCCGGGAGTTACCAGCAGATGCTGCAAGGCAAGGTCTACCAGATGCTGCGCCTGTCGGTCGACGAAGCGCTGGGAGCGATTCCCGAGATTTCGGCCAACAAATACATGCTGTGGGTGCGCTTTACTTCCCAAGGCGGCGACCTGAAACCCAAGCCGCTGGAAGAAGATGTACCATTCGAGCTCACCCTCTGTAATTTCTAAGCACCATGCCTACTGTCGTTGAATGCCCCACCTGCCATGCCAAGGTAGAGTGGACGGAAGCCAATAAATACCGCCCTTTCTGCAGCGAGCGCTGCAAGATGATCGACCTTGGCGCCTGGGCCGAGGAAAAATACACCATCCCCGGCTCCGCCCCCACCGATCCCCTGGACGAAGACAAGCAATAAGAAAGTCGGGGTCAGCTCCGGCAATCGGACATTTTGCAAAGCAAAATGTCCGATTGCCGGAGCTGAC
>DASWTB010000425.1:0-7947 GCA_036402315.1 Pseudoduganella sp.
AGAACTGCTGTCCGTTCTGATCGAACTGGACCGCGTGACCAAGAAGGCTGGTTTCCTCGAGACCAACTTCAACTAAGTTGTATCCCAAAGGGCCGCATTGTTTGCGGCCTTTTTTTTAAACCGGTAAACCAGTGTCAGACACAAGTGTCTGACACTGTCTGCGCGGCGGCCAGCGGCTTCGGCGTGGCCGGTGTCTGACACTGGTGTCAGACACCGGGTTACCGGTTTTGTCATGGTCTGTTATCCTTGCAACAATTTTGCCCCAGATATTTGCTTTAACATTGGAGAAAACACATGAGTGCAATCGTTGACATCATCGGCCGCGAAGTAATCGATTCGCGCGGCAACCCGACCGTGGAATGCGACGTCCTGCTGGAATCCGGCGTGATGGGCCGTGCCGCAGTGCCGTCCGGCGCTTCCACCGGTTCGCGCGAAGCGATCGAACTGCGCGACGGCGATGCCAAGCGCTACTTCGGCAAGGGCGTGCTGAAAGCCTGCGAAAACATCAATACCGAAATCTCGGAAGCCATCATGGGCCTGGACGCCAATGAACAGGCTTTCCTGGACCGTACCCTGATCGAACTGGACGGCACCGAGAACAAGTCCCGCCTGGGCGCCAACGCTATGCTGGCAGTGTCGATGGCGGTCGCCAAGGCCGCTGCTGAAGAAGCCGGCCTGCCGCTGTACCGCTACTTCGGCGGTTCCGGCGCGATGCAGATGCCAGTGCCGATGATGAACGTGATCAACGGCGGCGCGCACGCCGACAACAACCTGGACATCCAGGAATTCATGATCATCCCGGTGGGTGCTCCATCCTTCAAAGAAGCCGTACGTTACGGCGCCGAAGTGTTCCACACCCTGAAGAAGATCCTGCACAAGAAGGGCATGAACACCGCCGTGGGCGACGAAGGCGGCTTCGCTCCTTCGCTGGCTTCGCACGAAGAAGCGATCAAGCTGATCATGCAAGCGATTGAAGAAGCAGGCTACGAAGCAGGCACCCAGATTGCGATCGGCCTCGATTGCGCCGCGTCCGAGTTCTACAAGGACGGCAAGTACCACCTGGAAGGCGAAGGCATGGTGCTGTCGGCTGAAGAATTCACCAACCTGCTGTCGACCTGGTGCGACAAGTACCCGATCATCTCGATCGAAGACGCGATGCACGAAGGCGACTGGGCCGGCTGGGCGCACCTGACCCAGGCCCTGGGCAAGAAAGTGCAGCTGGTAGGCGACGACCTGTTCGTCACCAACACCAAGATCCTGAAAGAAGGCATCCAGAAGGACATCGCCAACTCGATCCTGATCAAGATCAACCAGATCGGCACCCTGACCGAAACCTTCGCCGCCATCGAAATGGCCAAGCGCGCCGGCTACACCGCTGTGATCTCGCACCGTTCCGGCGAAACCGAAGATTCGACCATCGCCGACATCGCCGTTGGCACCAACGCGCTGCAGATCAAGACTGGCTCCATGTCCCGTTCGGACCGCATGGCCAAATACAACCAGCTGCTGCGTATTGAAGAAGATCTGGGCGATATCGCTTCCTACCCAGGCCGCGATGCGTTCTATAATCTGAAGTAATTGCAATCCCACCGGCCGGGACTCCCCGGCCGGTTCAGTTTTGACCCAATGCGCCTGATTTCTGTTGCCCTTGCCCTGTTGCTGCTCTTGATCCAATACCCGCTCTGGCTGGGGAAGGGCGGCTGGCTACGCGTGGCGGAGCTGGAGAAAGAGGTCGCGGCTGCGCAGGAAAAAAATGAGGGCCTGCGCCAGCGCAATGCCAAACTGGCTTCTGAAGTGAATGACCTGAAAGACGGCACCGGCGCCGTCGAAGAGCGTGCCCGCTTTGAGCTGAGCATGATCAAGCAGAACGAAATCTACGTTCAAATCCTCGGCAAGGACCAGGCCAGGCCGGCCCCCGCCGATGCACAGCCTTAATGAGTGATTTCGAACTTGTAGAGGAATGGGAAGTCCATCTGGCATGGCTTGCCTGCGCAAATAGCCGGTTTGAACTTTGTCAGCCCGACCACTGAGGCGGCGAACTTGGTCATTTCCGGGCTGGGCGAGCCAATTGCCTTCACCTGTGACACATCCCCATTGCCGTCGACTGTCGCAATCAGGTACAACTCCCCTTGAGCCAAAAGCTTGGCCTGTCCCTTCAGAATTGCCGCATGAACCGGCTTGAGCCCGCGATCCGGGAACGGGGGTTCGTCCCCCTCCGGCATTGATTCCCACCAGGCGTGCAGCTTGGCCCGGTCTTCAGCGCTCAGTTCCTGGTAGCGCTTATTGAGCGCAATTGATTGGGTGTGGATGGCATTGCGCCGGATATGCGTGCCGGTACGCGGCGCGTCCTCCTTGATGGCGTATTCCGGCTGGGCGCTCTGCGCCATGCAGCTTGCGGCGATGCCGTTGCCAAAGACGACGGCGAGAGAAAAGATGATGGTTTTCATATCGCCGAGCATAGCACTTTCCCTTGGTCAAGATACACGCGGATTCTCACTTGCCCTGGTCGCTCTTGGTGCGTGAAATCCAGGCGTTGACGCGCGTCTCAAGCAGCGGCAGCGGCAAGGTGCCATCCCCCAGCACCACGGCATGGAAGGCAGGGTAGCTGAAGTTCCTGCCCAACTCGCGCTGCGCTTTGTCGCGCAATTCCAGGATCTTCAGCGAACCGACCTTGTAGCTCAGGGCCTGCGCCGGCCAGACCATGTAACGCTCGATCTGGTTCTTGGCGCGCGCTTCGGATACGCCTTGTTTTTCCATCATGTAGGCGATAGCCTTTTCGCGGCTCCAGCCCAGCGCGTGCATGCCGGTATCGACCACCAGGCGCACGGCGCGCAGCATTTCCGCATTCAGGTGGCCGTAGTACCAGACCGGGTCTTCGTACAGGCCGAAGTCCTTGCCCAGCGTTTCCGCATACAGCGCCCAGCCTTCGGTGTAGGCGGCGTTGTTCTGGTTCTCGGTGCTGAACATGCGGAAGTCGGGCAGCGGCATTTCCTTCAGCAGCGCAGCGTGGAAGTGGTGGCCTGGCACGCCTTCGTGCAGCAGCAGGCTGGCCATGCCGGTGCGGCTGTAGTCTTTCGGGTCGTTGACAACAGCCCAGAACACGCCGGGGTGCGAACCGTCGGCTGCAGGTGGGGTGTAATGGTCGGAGGCGGTGGCGCGGGTCAGTTCAGGCTCGAGGTCGACCACCAGCCTGGATTTCGGCACCAGCGTGAAATATTCGGGCAGCTTGGCCTGCACGGTGTCGTAGATGCGGCGGTATTCGGCCAGCACGTCGGCCTCGCTGGTGAAGGGCTTGAACTGCTTCTGGTCGCGCACCCATTGCGGGAAGGCCTGAGCCGGGCCGTCGTAACCGAGTTTGCCCATCAGGGTTTGCATCTGGGCGCTGATGCGGTCCACTTCCTTCAGGCCAAGCTCATGCACTTCCTGCGGCGTCAGCGGCAGGGTGGTGCTGTCGTTGATGCGGGCCTTGTACCATGCAGCGCCGTTCGGCAGGGCGCTCCAGCCGGTGCTGTCGCGGCTGGCCGGCAGGTATTCCGATTCCAGGAATTTCACCAGGCGTTCCAGCGCCGGGTTGAGTTTCTCGACAGCGGCGCGGTAGTCGCGCGCCAGGCGCTGCTTGTCGGCGTCGCTGAAGGTGGACGGCATGCGCTTGATCGGCGAGTAGTAGACGCTCGCTTCTGCCGTGGCGCTGCGCAGCGCAGTCATTTGCGGCAGCATTGCTTGCGTGATTGGCTTAGGCTGCACGATGCCTTGCTTGATCCCTTCGCGCATGTTGGCGATCGCCTGGTCAATCCACGGCGCCAGTTGGCGCACGCGGCTCAGGTAGTCCTGGTATTGCTTGACGGTGCCCAGCGGCTGCGAGCCGGTGCCGCCGGCGTAGTTGGCCAGGGTGCTCGGGATGTTGTCGAAATGGTTGAGCGGCAGCAGGTGCTCCGGGAACGGTGCTAGCGCCAATGCTGCATCGAGTTCGTAGGCCAGCAGGTCCAGTGTCATCAGGTCCTGGTTTGCCAATTGCGCGCGCGGAATTTTCGCAAGGCGCTGTTGCATCTGGCGGTAGGTGGCGAACTGTTTTGCGCGCACGGACGGCGAGATGGCCATGCCGATCTGATCGTTGTAGCGCGGGTCGCCGTTAGCGGTTGCAAACAGCAGCGGATCGTAGTGGGCGCGGGCGACGTGGAAGTCATTGGCCAGTTGCGCCAGCTGGCGGCTGGCCTGGCTGGCTTGCTGCTTGGTGGCCGGTGCTGCCAAGGCCGGACTGAAAGCGAGAGGGGAGGCCAGCAGGCTGGCGGCAAGGACTGCGGTCGAAAAACGGTGAGGCAGCATTAGGTATCCTGGGCAAATACGGAAGGCGCTCAGGATACTCCAAATGATCCGGCCCAGGCAGGGGAGCTCTTGCGAATGAGAATTATTCGCATTAGAATGCTATTCTCCGTGCCAGCCGAGAGCCAGCTTATGACAGACTCTCGACTGGACCATCATGACTGCATCCGTATTGCGGCCGCAGCGCCTTGCGCTGTTGCTGGCCGCCGCCTTGGGCGCGCACGCCCACGCCCAGGAGGCGACTCGCCTCGGCGAAATCCTCGTCACCGCCAAGCCTGAAGAAACCAAGACTATCGACTCGCGCGAGCTCGATAAGCGCGGCGTGACCGATATGTCGCAAATCGCGCGCTACGAAACGCTGGTGACCGTGCCGGCAGCGTTGAGTGGCGGCGCCAACATCTGGGACGGTGCGGGCAATACCGGCTTTAACATCCGCGGCGTGGAAGGCAACCGCATTGGCCTCGATCTCGACGGCATCGCCTTGCCGGACGCCGCACCACGGCCGGACAGCTCGACGCTGAACAGCTTTGGCGTGGGCCGCGACTATTTCGATCCCGAGACCTTCCGCGAAGTGCGGATCGGCGCCGGCAGCACGGCAGCTGATGGCGGCAGTGCAGGCCTGGGCGGCAAGGTGTCGTTCGTGACCAAAGCGCCATCGGACTACGTCAGCGCCGAGCGGCCGCTGTACGGGGAGTACAAAGCCGGCTATCACGGCGCCAACAATGCAAAGCTCAACGCCCTGACCGGCGCCGCGCAATTTGGCAGCCTGCAGGCGCTGGCCGTAGCCGTGCACCGCAGCGGCGAGCAGACGGAGAGTGAAGGCAGCGTAGCGCCCAATCCCGACGACTGGAACTCCGATGCGCTGCTGGCCAAGCTGGCCTGGCGCCTGACGCCGGGGCAGAAGCTGGGCTTCACCTTCGACGGCTTCCGCTCCGAGCATGGGCGCGAGTTCGACAACAAGCTGGGTGCATCCTATCCGCAGGGCGCCATGCAATCGTCCCGCACCCGCCGCAACCGCGCCAGCGCGGAGTATGAACTGGCTGCCGGCTCGTGGCTGGTCGAGAGCCGTGTCTTTGTGCAGGATGCCCGTGTAGAGGACCATACCAAGGCGGCATACGTGGTGGGCCCCCAGCGTTACGCGCGCAGCATCGACACGGCATTTCTCAACAAGAGCAAGGGCCTGGCGGCCAGTGCCACACGCCAGTTCGGCAACGACAGCATAGCGTTCGGCGCGGCGGTGGAAGACCAGGAAGCGCGCCGCCCATGGCGTGAGGACCGCACTGTGCTGGCCACCGGCGCGCACCAGGTCACCAACAAGAATCGCATGGCGGATATGGATACGCTCAAGCTGTCCGCCTTCGTGCGCGGCGAATACATATTCCCGCTGGCAGGCCTGCGCGCCACCCTGGCACCGGGCCTGCGCGCCGAATACCGCAAGCTGGAGCCGAAGAACCTGCAGAACTATGTGATCGCGGTGCCCGGTGCGAAGAAGGAGATCAAGGACGACAGCGACAGCTACCTGTCGCCCAGCCTCGGCCTGACAGTGGCGGTAACACCGGATATCGACGTGTACGGCAAGGTCACGCGCGGCTACCGCATGCCGAGCGCCGCCGAACGCACCGGCACATATGACTCCTTCAGCTACACCGGCGCTGGCAATGGCTACGCGACGCTGGGCAATCCGAATCTCGGCAAGGAAAGCAGCAATGCCTTCGAGCTGGGCTTGCGCGGCCAGGCAGCGCGCTGGCTGGCAGTGAGCGCATCCACCTTCTACAACCGCTACAAGGACTTCATCGAGTACGTCGCGCAGCCGGCTGACCCGGTCAACTTCCCGACCATCACTTTCGGTCTGTTCCGGCCCGAGAACATCGGCAACGCCCGCAGCTGGGGCGGCGAGCTTTCGGTGGTGGCGGAAATGGGCAAGCTGGCGCCGGCTCTGCAAGGCTTCAGCGCCTCTCTGGCCACCGGCGCCTCGCGCGGCACACTGGAAAACAAGCGCACGGGGAAAAAGGCCGGCATGAACTCGATCCAACCTTATAAAACGACTGCGAGCCTGGCCTGGGATGACCCGCAAAAGCGGGGCGGCGCCTCGCTGAGCGCCTTCCACACGCGCAGCAAGCAGGCGGAGCCGGAAGTCGCAGCGGCGCAGTCGCAGCCGGCGGCATATTTCGCTGTGCCCTCGGCCACCGTGGTCGACCTGGCCGGCTACAGGAAGATCGGCAAGCACGCAGAGCTCAACGCCGGCATCTACAACCTGGGCGACAAAAAGTACTGGGATTACGCAGCCGTGCGCACGCTGGCCGCCGGCACCACGCCAGCCGCGCGGGCCGAGATCGAACGCCAGGCACGCCCAGGCCGCCACGTGGCCGTCAATTTCAAACTGATGTACTGACAAGGAGAAGAATATGAAGACCAAGAAGATTTATGCGGTGCTGGTGCTGACAGGTCTCATCGCCATCGCTGCCGGCACTGTGAACGCAGCCGCACCAGCGGCTTCGTTGGCAGATCGCTGGGCAACGCTGCGCACCGAACAACCCAAGCTGCAGATCCGCGACGCTGCGCGCACGCTGGGCGCTTCGGAAGCAGAGCTGCTGGCAACCGGCATCGGCAAGACGGTGACGCGGCTGTCCGACGCCGACCACGCAGTGAACGACATCATGATCCGTGCGCTGGACCTTGGCACGGTGCTGGCGCTGACCCGCAACGAGAACGGCGTGCTGGAACGCACCGGCGTGGCGACCAAGGCCAAGCCGGAATCGTTCAGCGACAAGGAACGTTTCCGCGCGGTCGCCGGCGGCTACCTGGGCGGCGAGATTGACATGCGCTTCCATTTCGCCAACTGGAAGCATGCATTCGCGGTGGTGCAGCCCGGGCGCGACGGCACGACCAGCCGCAGCCTGCAATTCTTTGACGCGCAGGGCAATGCGGCGCACAAGGTCTACGTGAAAAGCGAGGCCGGCGTGGCGGTATTCGACAAGATCGTGGCGGACTTCAAGCACCCGCAGCAGACGGGCGAGCTGAAGATCGTTGCCGCGGCGCCGAAAGCGGCCGAGTTGGCCGACAGCGCGGTAGACGTGAAGGAGTTCCAGCTCGCGTGGAAAGAAATGACCGACGTGCACCAGTTCAACCGCATCGTCAGCGAATTCAAGCTGACGCGCGAGCAGGCGATGCGCCTGGCGCCAGAAGGCGTGGTACAGAAGATTGGCCCGCAAGCGCTGCGCAAGCTGCTAGATGAATCGGCCAAGCAGCAGATGCCGATCATGGCCTTCCTGGGCAATGGGGCGGCGACGCAAATTTACAGCGGCAAGATCACCAAGACGGCCGCTAGTGGCGATTGGTACAACGTGCTCGATCCCGAGTTCAACCTGCACATCCGCGAAACTGCGCTGAAGAGTGGATACGTAGTGCAGCGCGCGGGCGTGACTTCGGTTGAATTCTTCGACAAGGAAGGCGAGCTGGTGGTGACGTTCTTCGGCGTCCGCGAGCGCGCGAAGCCGCAGCCGCAGGCTTGGGTCGACCTGACGCGCGCGCTCTAAAACCGGTAAGCCGGTGCCTGACCCGCAGGGTCAGGCACCTAGCCCGCAACGGCCGCGTGTCAGGTGTCTGACCCTGCGGGTCAGACACCGG
>DASWTB010000426.1:0-7557 GCA_036402315.1 Pseudoduganella sp.
ACTTGGCCCGCGGCAGCCGCGTACCGGTGTCTGACCCTGCGGGTCTGACACCGGGTTGCCGGTTTTTGGCGAAATCCCGTGTCGCAAAACCGAAAGCTATTTCTCTAGAGCAGGCATAGAATGCCAAATCCATGTATAAGAAGGCAAGTACCATGACGCAAACTCCTCGTTCCGGCGGCCAGATCCTGGTCGATGCGCTGAAAGTCCACGGCACCGATACCGCCTTCGGCGTGCCCGGCGAAAGCTATCTGGACGTGCTGGACGCCCTGCACGAATCGGGCATCCGCTTCATCATCAACCGCCAGGAAGGCGGCGCTGCCTTCATGGCCGACGCCTACGGCAAAATGACCGGCAAGCCCGGTATCTGCTTCGTCACCCGCGGCCCCGGCGCCACCAATGCCTCGATCGGCGTGCACACCGCCTTCCAGGATTCGACCCCGATGATCCTGTTCATCGGCCAGGTCGGCAGCGACTTCATGGATCGCGAAGCCTTCCAGGAAGTCGATTACCGCCGCATGTTCGGCCAGATGGCGAAATGGGTGGCCCAGATCGACCGCGCCGACCGCATTCCTGAATACATTGCGCGTGCCTTCCAGGTCGCCACCAGCGGCCGCCCTGGCCCGGTGGTGCTGGCACTGCCGGAAGACATGCTGACCACCAAGGCCACCGTGGCCGACACCCGCGCCTACGTGCCGACGCAAGGTTCGCCATCCGCCCCGCAGATCGCCCAGCTGCGCCAGATGCTGTCCGAAGCCAAGCGCCCGCTGCTGCTGCTGGGCGGCGGCGGCTGGAACCAGCAAGCTACGGCCGACATCCGCAAGTTCGCCGAAGCGAACCAGCTGCCGGTCGGCTGCGCCTTCCGCTTCCAGGACCTGCTGGACAACACGCACCCGAACTACATCGGCGACGTCGGCATCGGCATCAACCCGAAGCTGGCCGCGCGCGTGAAAGAAGCCGACGTGCTGATCGCCATCGGCCCGCGCCTGGGTGAAATGACTACCAGCGGCTATTCCATCATCGCTTCGCCGGTACCGCAGCAGCGCCTGGTGCATATCCACGCCAGCCCTGAAGAACTGGGCAGCGTCTACCAGGGCGAATTGATGATCGCCTCCGGCATGCCGCAAGCCGCGGCAATGCTGGCCGCAATGGAACCGGTCGATTCGAGCGCATGGCGCGGCAGCGTTGAACAGGCGCGCGCCGAATACAACGCCTGGCAGCAGCAGCCTGCCATCTTCAAGGACAACAACGCCCCGCTGAACCTGTGGCAAGTGGTGCAGGAACTGAAGGCCCAGTGCCCGGCCGACGCCATCATCACCAACGGCGCCGGCAACTACGCCACCTGGGCGCACCGCTACTGGCCTTACGGCGGCATGCGCACCCAGCTCGCGCCGACCAGCGGCGCCATGGGTTACTCGGTGCCGTCTGGCGTGGCCGCCAAGATCATCGATCCGGCGCGCACCGTGGTGACGTTTGCCGGCGACGGCGAATACCTGATGAACGGCCAGGAGCTGGCCACCGCCGTGCAGTACAAGGCGGGCGTAGTCATCATCGTGTTCAATAACCAGATGTTCGGCACTATCCGCATGCACCAGGAGCGCGAATATCCAGGCCGCGTTTCCGGCACCACGCTGCACAACCCGGACTTCGCCGCAGTGGCGCGCGCCTTCGGCGGCCACGGCGAAAGCGTAACGGCGACCGAGGAATTCGGCCCGGCCCTGCAGCGCGCCCTCGCCTTCACGCGCGAGCAAAGCCTGCCAGCCATCATCGAGCTGCGCTACGACGGCAACCTGATCACCCCAGGCGCCACCCTCGACACCATCCGCAAGCAGGCAGTCGCCGCAGGCAAGTAATCAGTCCGCGCCCCGCCGCTTCGGCGCGGGGCACGCCTTGCAGGCTTTGGCAGTGCGGCCGAAGTCGCGCACTTTCGACAGCACCATCGGCTGCGACTGGTCGTCGCAGTAGCCGCCGTCCAGCGTCAGGGTTTCACCATTGGGTGAGAACTTGCCGCTGATGGTGCGCTCTTCTTCCCCTTCCTGCACGGTAAAGTACATCATCTTGCCGCGCGGATCGACATTGACGTCGGTTGCCACCAGCGGCCAGCTCAGGCCGCCTGCCGTGTACTCGTAAATCACCGTATCGACTTCGGCAAAACGCTGCAGCGTAATGCGCTGGCCGCCGTATTCACCACTTCCTTCATGCACGCACAGGTCCGAATAGACCAGCATGCCGTGGCGCGGCAAGCCGCCGGCCTTGTTGGCCGCCAGCGCGGCAGGCAGCACGGTGACAGAAGCGAGCAGCAGTGCGCTGCCGATGCGATGGGAAGTTTTCATATCCGCATTGTAAAAAAAAACGGCTGCACGAGGCAGCCGTTTTGACCAGGAACTGGTGTGTATCAGAAGCTGTGACGGATGCCTACGTTGTAAGCGGAGTCACCGGAGCCGGATTCAGCGTTGTTACCAACGGTGAAGGAAGCGCCGTTACGATTCTTGATCTTACCGTACGACATGTAGGTGGTGGTACGTGGCGACAGCTTGTGCAGGTAGCCGATTGCGTACTGGTTAGCATCGCGGTTCGCAACGTCACGGTCATCCGCGCGGGCTACGGAAGCTACCAGGGAGCCAGCTGCCGACACAGGCACGGTCGCGCCCAGCAGGTAGTTGCGGCTGTCGGTCGAAGGAGCAACTGCAGCAGCGGTGTAAGCGGTACCGTTCGGGTAGGCAACGCTGTTCAGGCCTTTGTTGGCATTGAACATGGCGAAGGCTTTAACAACCTTGAAGTCGTAGTTCACAGCCAGCAGGGTGTTGTGGCCAATGTCACGACCGGTTACGACGTTGTTGGCAACGGTGTCGTTGTTACGGTTGTTGTAAGCCAGGCGACCTTCGAAACCGCCGTTCTTGTAGCCGATCGACGCGCCCAGTTGACGGCCGGTCGAGGATTCTTTCTGCTCGCCGGCAGCGTAGAACACCTCAGCGGTGACGCCCATCATGTCTGGCGACTTGTAGTACACCGAGTTGCTGTTGCGCACGTTGATGCCGTTCGCTGGGAAGATGTTCTTGGCCGAACCGGACAGGCCAGCCTGGAACGGATCGCCAACTTGTACGAAGGCGTTGTACCAAGGGGTGTACTGGCGGCCCAGGGTCAGGGTACCAGCCGATTTCGACGCCAGGCCAACATATGCTTGGCGCTGGAAGATGGAACCGGAAACGTCGGATTCACCGGTATCGCCTTTGATGCCGCCTTCCAGCAGGAACACTGCGGACAGGCCGCCACCCAGGTCTTCGGTGCCTTTGAAGCCGATGCGCGATGCATTGGCAACACCGGAGGACACTTTGGTCACGTTACCGTTCTTGCCACCGTGTTCGGACACGATGCCGGCATCCATGATGCCGTAAATGGTTACGTTCGATTGGGCATAGGCGCTGCCCGATGCTGCCAGGATCGCGAGGGAAATCAGGGTTTTCTTCATGATGTGCTTCTTCCTTTTCTTTGTTGTCGATCACCAGGGCTCTTCGGCGCTGATCGCCCGTCATTTTATATGATCTCAACATTTCCTGCTAATCACGTAGTAATACGTATTGCAAGATGACGCTTTTAGCCACAGCAGCCGAATAAAATTTATGCAACTTTCTTATTTTTTGTTCAGGACATATTTCACACTTTCGATTGTTTTCGCGGCCCAAATGAAGGCGCCTGAATTGTGTCATGGACAAGCGCGTGGCACCCCAGTTTCATAGTGAAACTAGTCTGCACTGTATGCAACTTTGTGTCAGACTTCAGCGTTAGAATGCAGGTCGCGTATCAATCTGGGGGCGCTGTCGGCGAATGAAAACGAGTGCGATTTCTGTAACAATTCCATCGACTATCAGCGATGTGGAACGGGACACCGGTCTTGCCAAGGAAACCTTGCGCGTCTGGGAGCGACGTTATGATTTCCCCCGCCCTGAACGCGACACATTCGGAGAGCGAGTCTATCCAAGCGAACAAGTCATTAAATTGAGATTGATCAAGAGATTGATTGATCTGGGCTATCGGCCAGGCAAGGTGATCGGCTATTCCGCCGAAGAATTGCAGGCCCTGGCACAAAAGAGCGCTGCCGCCCCGCAGGACGAGGGCGCCCTGCCCCATCCCGAACTGCAAGCCTATCTGGAACTCTGCAAAGCCCATCAAATGGAGGCTTTTCGCCGCCAACTGACGCAAGCGATGCTGGTGATGGGTTTGAAACACTTCGTCATCAACCTGGTCGCCCCGCTCACCACCCTGGTGGGCGAAGCCTGGGCTTGCGGGCAGTTCGCGGTATTTGAAGAACATTTGTTTGCCGAATCGTGCAGATCGTGCTGCGCAGCGCCGTGTTTTCGGTGCCGCAAGTGAACCACAGCAGCGGGGCGCCGCGGCCGCGCGTGCTGCTGACCACCCTGCCGCAGGAGCGGCACGGCTTAGGCTTGCTGATGGCCGAGGCCATGTTCGCCGCCGAGGGAGCGCATTGCATTCCGCTAGGCGTTCAGACGCCGCTGCCGGATATCGTCGAAGGCGCCCTCGCCATGCAAGCCGACATCGTTGCGCTATCGTTTTCGGCCACCATGAACCCGCGCCACGTCAGCGACAGCCTGCGCGAATTGCGGGCCCGCCTGCCGGAGCAGGCTGAAATCTGGGCCGGTGGCGCCAACTCGGCCTTGCGCAAACGCCCGCCAGGCGATGTGACGGTGTGCGAGCTGGGCGATATCAGCCGGGCGGTCACCGAATGGCGGCAGCGCCAACGGCAAGCCCTCAGCTAGCCTCTGGTAGAATACGCGGTTCGATTGAAGGACCCACTGCCAACCTGTCCATGTTCAGTTTTTTCAAGAAGAAACCGGTCGCGCCGGAAGCCGCGCCCGCAGTGCCGGCCGCAACGCCTGCGGCCCCTGCTCCTGCCGCGCCAGCCAGCCCCGAGACTGCGGCGCCGCTGGCGTTTGAAGTCGAAACTGCCGCCAAGCCCGAGCCCAAGCAAAGCTGGATGAGCCGCCTGAAGGCGGGCTTGTCGAAAACTTCCGCCAACCTGTCCATCCTGTTCGTCGGCGCCAAGATCGACGAAGACCTGTACGACGAGCTGGAAGCGGCGCTGCTGATGTCCGACGCCGGTGTCGACGCCACCCAATACCTGCTCGATGCGCTGAAGCGCAAGGTCAAGGAAGAAAAGCTGCTGGATGCCGCCCAGGTCAAGGACGCCCTCAAGCAGCTGATGACCGACCTGCTCCAGCCGCTGCAAAAACCGTTCGAGCTGGGCCGCCACCAGCCGCTGGTGATGATGATTTCGGGCGTCAACGGCGCCGGCAAGACCACCACCATCGGCAAGCTGGCCAAGCATATGCAGGCCCACGGCCAGTCGGTGCTGCTGGCCGCCGGCGACACCTTCCGCGCTGCCGCCCGCGAGCAGCTGATGGTGTGGGGCCAGCGCAACAATGTGACCGTGATTTCCCAGGAATCCGGCGACCCGGCCGCCGTATCGTACGACGCTGTGCAGTCCGGCAAGGCGCGCGGCACCAATGTGGTGATGATCGATACCGCCGGGCGCCTGCCGACCCAGTTGCACCTGATGGAAGAACTGAAAAAGGTCAAGCGCGTGATCGGCAAAGGCCTGGAAGGTGCGCCGCACGAGACCTTGCTGGTGATCGACGGCAATACCGGCCAGAATGCCCTGGCCCAGGTGAAGGCATTTGACGATGCCCTGCAGTTGTCCGGCCTGATCATCACCAAGCTCGACGGCACGGCGAAAGGCGGCATCCTGGCTGCCATTGCCCGCGTACGCCCGGTTCCGGTGTACTTCATCGGTATCGGCGAAAAGATTGAAGACCTGCAGCCGTTCAATGCGGCTGACTTTGTTGAAGCACTGCTCGCATAACATGACCGATTCGCGGCCTACATGATCGAATTCCAGCACGTCAGCAAGCAATATTCCCCCGATGGTGTCGCCCTGCGCGACATTTCCTTCACCATTGCCAAAGGCGAGCTGGTCTACCTCGCCGGTCCTTCCGGCGCCGGCAAGTCGACGCTGCTGAAGATGATCGCCGCCATGGAGCGGCCGACGTCCGGCACAGTGCTGGTGAATGGCCAGGACATCGGCGCCCTGAAGCGCGCCGGCATCCCCTTCCTGCGCCGCAACCTGGGCCTGATCTTCCAGGAGCAGCGCCTGCTGAACGACCGCAGCGTGCTGGCGAATGTCATGATGCCGCTGCTGGTGACCGGTGCGCCGCGCGCGGCCGCCGAACAGCGCGCCCGCGCCGCCCTCGACAAGGTCGGCCTGCTGGACCGCGCCGAGGCCCGGCCGCTGGCCCTGTCCGGCGGCGAACAGCAGCGCGTGTCGATCGCCCGCGCCATCGTCAACCGCCCGCAAATCATCCTGGCCGACGAACCGACCGCCAACCTGGACCGCGCCAGCGCCAGCAAAGTGATCGATGCCCTGCATGCCTTCCACTCGGTGGGCGTGACCTGCCTGATTTCCTCGCACGATGAACAGATCCTCGACGCTGCCGCGCGCGTGATCCACCTCGAGCGTGGCGAACTGATGAAGGAAGCTGCATGAGCACCTGGCTGCGCCAACACCTGTTTGCCCTCGGCTCCGCGCTGGTGCACTTGCGCCGGGCGCCGGGCTCATTCCTGTTCAATATCCTGGTAGTGGCCATTGCGCTGGCCCTGCCGTTCATGGGCGTGACCTTGCTCGACAACGTGCGGCCGCTGTCGGAGCAGATGGCAGTCGAGCCTGAGCTGAGCGTTTTCATCAAGGCCGACACCCCGCGTGAACAGGCCATGGGGCTGGCGTCCTCCCTGCGCAGCATTGCGCCCGCCGCCAAGATCATCTTTACTTCGCGCGAAAAGGCGCTGGAACAGCTCAATGCCAAGAGCGGCCTGTCCGACGTGGTCGCCACGCTGGGCGAGAACCCGCTGCCGGACAGCTATGTGGTCAAGCTGAACGCCTTCCAGAACGCCGCCGAAGGCAGCAAGATCGACAGCATTGCCGACCAGATGCGCGCCTTGCCCGGCGTGGAATCGGTGCAAGTGGATTCGGCCTGGGTCAAACGGCTGGCCGCCCTGCTGGGGATACTGCGCCTGGCCCTGCTGCTGCTGGCTGCCACGCTGGCCACGGTCGTGGTGGCAGTGGTGTTCAACACCATTCGCCTGCAAGTCATGACCCAGCGTGAGGAAATCCTGGTTTCCAAGCTGATTGGCGCCAGCGACAGCTTCATCCACCGTCCGTTCTATTACTCCGGCGCCCTGCTGGGACTGTGCGCCGGCGGCGTGGCCCTGGGCGGCGTGGCGCTCGCCCTGCAGCCGCTCAACCGCGCAATTGCCGACTTTGCAAGACTGTACGCTTCCGAATTCCAGCTGGCCCCGCTCGACCCGGCTGGAACTGCCGGGCTGCTGGCCCTGTCGGCCGGCCTCGGCCTGGTCGGCGCCCTGCTCTGCGTCCAGCGCCACCTATCCCGCCTAAATTGAAAGTCGGGGTCAGATACCGTCTTGAATAGCAAGCCCTTTCGCCATGTGGTCCGGGTTGAAGGGTTTGCCCGACTTCACTACCCCATAAAT
>DASWTB010000427.1:0-8252 GCA_036402315.1 Pseudoduganella sp.
AGGTAGCGGTTCTCGAAACCGAGGCGGGGATGGCCGTTCAGCACATGTCCCATTTCCGCCACGGTGCGGGCCTGGTCGTCGGGATGGATGAATTCAAGGATGAAGCGGCCGATCATTTCTTCCGGTGCATAACCGAAGATCGTCCGGCAGGCGGGATTGACGAACACGATGCACCCGCCCTCGTCCACCATGAAGACGGCATCCAGTAACAACTCCGGCAGGCGCGCTAATGCATCGGTCATGCAAGGAGGATACAGCACTCAGCGACCTTGCGGCAGGCCGCCTGCAGGTTCCCCGGCTGGATCGTGAGCGGCGGCAGCAGTCGCACCTGGCGGTTGTGGAAACCGATGCAGACGCCGGCCGCCAGCAGGGAGCGGGCGCAGGCTGCCGCCTGTTCCGCCGTGGGGAAGACCAGGATCCACATGGCGCCTGCGCCGGCCAGCTCGATGCCGCTGCCCGCCAGGGCCGGCAGCAGGGCCTGCTGCACCGTGCATTCGATCTGCCGCACCAGCGCTGCGGGATCGAGCGCTTGCAGGCATGACAAGGTTGCGCTGGCCGCTGCTGCCGCCAGCGCATTATTCGAGAACGTACTGCCCAGCAGCATGCGCGGCGAGATCGCGATGCCGTCGCGCACCGCAACGCCGCCCACCGGGAAGCCGTTGCCGCAAGCCTTGCCGAACACGATGATGTCGGGCTGCACGCCGTGCTGGAGGAAGCAGAATTGCGGCCCGGTGCGATGGAAGCCGGTCAGCACTTCGTCATACACCAGCAAGGCGCCGTGACGGGTCGCCAGCTCGCGCAGCGCAAGATAGAAACCCGGCGAAGCGCGCCATCCGAAGGACGTGGCGTGCACGGGCTCGACGAAGATGGCAGCGATCCCGCCGCTGCGCAGGCTGGCCTCGACGGCGGCCAGGCTTGCCCCTTCGTCCACGCCGGGACCGCAAGGCATGCGGTGCACTTGCGGGATGGCCAGGCCATCGCCGTTGTCCCAGGCCAGCGCCGCAGTCAGGAACGACTTGCCGTGCATGGCGCCGGCAAAGCCCAGCGCGCTGTTGCGGCCAGTGGTCGCGCGCGCAATGCGGAAAGCCTGCTCGTTGGCTTCCATGCCGGTCGAAGCAAGGCTGGCCAGCGTGTAGCCGCCGGGCAGGAAGGCATTCATGGCCGCGCGCATTTCCTGTACCATGGGCGTCGCGTAGCCGCCGGTGATCCACACCTTGCCGAGTTGGTGCTCGATGGCCTCGCGCACCGCCGGATGGCGATGGCCAAGCCACACCGTGCCGTGCGCGGTGAACAAGTCGATCAAGGTCCGGCCATCGGCGGTGTGCAGCAGGTCTGCTTGCGCGTCGACGATGCTGAAGGAGTCCAAATTGCTTAATGCGCCTGCCGCAGTTCCAGTCATACCGAGTCCCAACTTCGATGTAGAGTTTCCAGTCGCCCTGGAATTATGGCATCGGGCCGGCAGCCGGATCAGCTTTGCCATCGGCGATGTCCGTTTCACGCAATTCGATGCGGCCGATGCCGACGCGCTGTTCGGCATCCGCAACGACCCGACCGTCATTCCCTTCATGCCCGGCGCCCAGGCCATCCCTTACCAGCGCCACCTCGACTGGGTCAGCACAACGCTGCTGGAGAAGAACAGCAAGACGCCACTGATCCTGCTGGGCCGCGCCGCCGGCCGCGCGATCGGCTTCGGCCTCCTTAAGCCCACCGCGGAAGCCGGGGTGCTCGAGATCGGCGTCATCATTGCCGGCGAGCGGCAGCGCACTTCCCTGCCGCCACGCCTGGGGGGAGCGCTGATCGCAGCTGCGGCCCAGTTGTTCGGCGCCCACACGCTGGTCAGCTACGTCAGCCAGCAGCACGGCCATGCGCTGCGCCTGAACAGCGGCGCGGGCCTGCTCCAGGCGCCGGCTTCGGACAAGGCGGGCGAACACTACTTCCGCACGCCGGTCAGCGTGCTGATCGCGACGCCGATTTACCGGCGCTGCACGCGCGGCCTGCAATTCACCATTACGGGATAAAGTCGAACAGCAGGACCACGCGGCGTTGCTGCGCCAGATTCCATGCTTCATGCTCCAGGCGGTCGTCAAGCACCAGGGCGCGGCCCTCTTGCCAGCCCCTGGTTTCGCCGGCCACGCGGATCGCACAGTCGCCCGGCGGGACCTCAAGCCCGAGGTGGCAGCGCAGGTAAGGTCCGGGCTTGCCCTGGTGCG
This sequence comes from Pseudoduganella sp., assembly GCA_036402315.1. GTDB lineage: Bacteria > Pseudomonadota > Gammaproteobacteria > Burkholderiales > Burkholderiaceae_D > Rugamonas. The sequence continues at coordinate 2,211 of DASWTB010000427.1, forward strand.
GCTTGATCCTGGTGCCGGGCGTGAGCACGGAAAACGCCACCGCGCCATGCGACGGCACCAGGCGCTCGATCAGCGCCGCCGTGCGCCGGCATCTCTGCACGCCCTCCGTCAGCGGCTCGCGGTGCGGCAAGTTCCACAGCCCGAAGACTTGCCAGCCCTGGTCGTAGAGATGGGACTCGACATAGTCGATCAATGCGTCCTGCACCGCCAGGAACTCGGCGTGGATGTCCTGCCACTGCCGTTCCAGTTCCGCTATGAAGGGAAAGCGCGCCGCGTCGTGGAATGGCGCTGCCGTCATATGCGCGCCTTCCACGCGCGCAGGACGGCCCCTGCCAGCGTAAGCTGCCCGCCGGCGTCTTGCGCGGCCAGCGTCGCAAAGCCGGCCCTGGCCAGGGCGGCGATGCGGGCGCGCTCGTCGCTGCAGGCGAGGAAGCGCTGCAACAGTGCCAGGTACTGCGCGGTGCTGGCGGCACGCAGTTCGCCCAGGCCGGCGCGCGACAGCAGCAGCGGATCGACGCGCGATGCGAGGTCGCCGCCTTCGAGGCAGATCAGCGGGATGCCCAGCGCCAGCGCATCCATCGCGGTGTTGGTGCCGCCGAACGGGAAGCTTTGCAGGATCACCGACGCCTGCGACAGGCTTGCCATGTAATCGGCGTAGTTTGCCGCCGCATGGACCTGGGCGCCGGGGAATTGCTGCGCCAGCTCACGGCGCAGCGCCAGCAATTCGACGCCGCTGGCATTGGGGAAGAAATGCATTTCCACCTGCGACGGCGCCGACTCGAGCGCCTTGGCGATCAATGTCAGGAATTGCGGCGTGAGCTTGATGCGCGCCGCATTGACCGCAATGGCCGCGCGTTCGTCCGCCGGCGCGGCGCCGGTGTGCCAGCCGCCGGGTGGCGCCGCGGGCAATGCCTGCGCATCGTAAGGCGCCAGCAGGCCATATTCGGGCAGCGGCGCACCGGCCAGTTCATGGTAGACCAGGGTGGCGTCGATCTGCTCGCTGCAGGAAGGCGCGGGATGGCCGACCGACATCAGCTGCAATGGCGCCAGGCGCAGCATCGACAGCACGAACGTCCAATAGGACATGCCCACGCTTGGGTACAGGATGACGTCCGGTGCGGTCGATGCCACCATGTGGGCAAGGCGCACCACGTCGCGTTCGTGGGCCGGGAAATACACCTGGGCATGGCTGAACTGCCCATGTTCGGCGCAGCGCGTCGGCTGGTCCGCCACCAGCGTCACGTGGAAGTGTTCTTTCAGCCCCGCCAACTGCTCCGCATAGCAGCGGAACATGGCGTGCTGCGGAAACAGCAGTTCGCCGACGATGGTCAGGCGCGGCTTGCCGTCCGCCGCGGCCGCCGGCTGGCGCGGTGCAGGCAGCGGCAGGCCCTGCAGCATGGCGCCGGCCTGGCGCACGATGGCCTTCTTGAATTCATGGCGATCGGGATCACCCAGGTAGCTGACGAAAAATGCCGAGGCCTGCAACGGTTCCAGGTAGCGCAGCGGCATCTTCACTGCAGGAACCGACATCAGCCAGCGCCCGATGTCGCCGGTGCGCTGCGCGACTTCTGCATCGAGGGGGCAAGCGTCCAGGCAGGCAATCGCCGCCATCCGCGCATGCACCGGGTCGTGGCTGCTCCATTCGGCCAGTGCAGCAGCCGACAGCAAGGAGCCGTCGCCAAGGGCGGCCAGCTTCAACTGCTTCCAGCCCGGCATGCGTTGCGGGTGCTGCAGCTCGTCCTCGCTGGCACCCAGGACGCCCATCAGGAAGTCGCGGTAGCCGGTGGCCGTGGCCTGCACCAGGTTGCGCACCACGCCCCTGACCACCAGCAGCCGCAACACCCCCAGTTCATCCTTGACCGGCGCCTCGCGGATCCAGCGCGCCAGCAGTTCAAGCAAGACCGCTTCGTCGCCGGGCGGCAGCCCGATGTCCCGCTGCCGCCACTGGCCTCCCAGCATCGATTCGAACAGGTGCTTGTGGAATTCCTCCCGGCCCGACAAACGGCGGGCCGACTGGATGAAATCAATCCCGGGTGCGGTCATTTTCAGCGGGAGCGCCGGCGCTTGATACCGGCCAGGCCGAGCAAGCCAAGGCCCATCAACAGCACCGAAGACGGCTCGGGCACATCGCTGGCAGGCGCCTTGATCTCCTCGATATCGAGGGTCAGGCTGGCATTGGACAGGAACAGGTCGCCGCTCACGCCCAGGCTCCAGTTCAGCGCATGGTTCGCCAGCAGGCCGTCCAACAGGCTCAGGTCGGTAATGGTGCCGGCCACGGAGAAGCCGCCATTCCAGTCGGTGGTGCGGGTGGTGGTCTGGGTATAGCTGTCGCCGTAATAATTGCTGTAGCTGCCGCTGCTCCACCAGCCGCAGGTGTGATTGCCGCAGCGGTAGGTGTAGTAATAGCCGTCATAGCCGGAGCGGCCTTCATACAGGCGGCCGTTGTAGCGCGTATCGGTCGCGGCGGACTGGGTCATGCTGGTCTGGCCGAAGCCCGCGCCGATCCCTTCCAGCGAGACCGAAACGCTCTCGCTTTCACCGGCTTGCATGACGGTCGCGTAGTTGTTCACTGTGCGCAGGTAGTTGGTTTGCCAGTTGCGGCCATCGTAGTATTGGTTCTGCCAGGTATAGCTGCCGGCACTGGAGCCGTTCGACTGGGGCTGGCCTTGATGCATGGCATCCGAATCGTCGCTGAAATCGAATGCGAACGATGCGCTGTTGATCTTGTATTTCTGCGGCAGGATCGAGGTGCCATCGAAACTGCCGGCATGGTTGCCCGCGCCCAGGTAGCTGCCATTGCCGATCGAGCCGGTCAGCGTGAAAGGAGCAGCCTGCGCTGCCTGCGACATTGACACCAGGGCGGTAGCCAGTGCTACGGCGAGAATTTTTCGGTTCATGTTCACCTAAAGTTGTCCAAAAGAATTTAGATGACCTTTAGAGCAAGAATTATTCCATGTAGAACAAGTCATTGATTTCAAACAAAACTGTTAATTTCCATAACGCCAAGTGTAAAAAAAACCGACAGTTTCCAGGGGTGTTGCCGGCCCGCGACAAGCTGCTTAGGCCGTTCCCAGCAAGGGACAGGTTTAGTTTCCATTCATCCATTGCCCTGTGGAAAATCGTTCGGTATCGTGTCCGGATTGTGGAATTTCACCGGAGCCGGACATGGCAGAGCACGACATCCCCCAGCTGGACATCCCCGAATCAGTCACCGCTGCGCTGAACAGCTGGGTGCAGCAAGCCGCCCAGCAAGTGGGTAGTCCTTTGCGCAGCGAGATCGAAGACTTGCGCGCGCAACTGGCCGCTGCCCACGCCACGCTGGAAGAGAACGAAGACCAGATCACGCGCCTGAACGGCGAATCGCGCAACGCGCGCAATATCGCGGCCGACGCCTTGGTCGGCAAGGCCAAGGACCAGTTGGCGATCGAAGGCAAGGATGCCCAGATCGCCGAACTGCGCAGCCAGCTTGAACGCAGCGTCGCCATTGCCGCCACGCTGTCCGACGCCAAGCTGGCGGCGGAAATGGAGCTGGTGGGCGCCACCACGGCGCGCGACAACTACCTGGCGGAAGCCTCCGAGCTGCGCACCCAGCTCGAAGCCTGCCGCGCCGCGCGCCGCGCCGGCTAAGCCGTATCCCGAACCTTACTCCGAGATCTCGACCAGCTTATAGCCCGGATCGGAGGTGATCTGGGCTTCGGTGTAAGGCAGCTTGACCCACTGGCCTTTGGCGTACAGCTTGGTCTGGTCGTTGAAGTGCGGGCTGTCCGGATTCGAGGACTGGCCGTAGGTCAGGATGCCTTCCGCCACCGGCCCGCTGGCGTCCCAGGTCACAAACTGGATATAGCTGTTGCCATACGCACCGGCATTGGTTTTCGAGTCCGCTGTGTAAATCCAGATGCCGGGATAGATCTGGTTCTTCACGCCGCGCCAGTTCATGAAGGTATAGCGCCCGCCCGGCACCGCCAGGCTGCCGTCGGGACGCGAAATGCTCTGCACTTCTTCCGGCCGGGTCCTGCGCTTGGCCGCGGTATCGAACTGGCTGCCGGCCACCAGCGCTTCCAGCTTCGCCAACGCGGCCGGAATGCCGGCGGCGCCGCGCGGCGTTTCCAGCGGATCGGCCGGATTGTAGGGCACGCTCCACCAGGAGGCCGCATTCAACTCGCCCAGCGCGGCATACAGCTCATGGAACAGGATGGCGCCGGCGCTGCCCGGCGCATGGGTCTTGTCCCATGCTTGCAGTACCGAGCAGGCATCCTTGGCAGCTTCCGTTGCAGTGCTGGAAGCGAGGCAGGCGGCGGTAAACTCGGGCAGCCATTTCTGCGCCTTGAAGAAGCGCGCCTGCAGGTAGATCTGCTGCAGGTTGGCCATGGTGAAGCGGTTGCCCGGCAAGCCGTCGGCGCCAGACAGGCGGTCGCGCACGATGGCGTGGCCGGTGCGGGTGCGGTTGTTCTGCGGCGCGCCTTCCAGGTTCGGGCCGGTCGCGATGATCTTCGGATAGCCGGTGAGGAAGGTACTCGTGGAAGGCCACCAGTGGCTGTCGTTGGCATTCAGGATGTAGTCGCTGCGCTTGACCCAGGGACGCTGGGCAGCACCGAGCGCGCCCGACCAGTCGCAGGCCGACGAGGTGCCGGCCATCACCACCACGCCGGTGGTGGCCATGATGTCCTGGAACGGCGCGCCTTGCGCCGCACCGGGAACGCAGCCTGCCAGCTGGGCATTCTGCACGTTGGCCGCCACCGAGAAATTGCCGTACAGCGTGTCGCCTGCACTGTCGGCCGCCATCGTGTTCACCCACGGCATGGCGACATAGGTGGAGGCCGCGGTACGCAGGCCGTCCACGCTGGTCGCCTTGCCGTTCAGGATGACCTGGTCGATCAGCTTGTAGTTGGCCAGGTTGGCATCCTGGATCGCAAACCCCGACGACGTGCCCCAGGCGAAGGAACTGTCCATCAGCATCGGGCCGAACTCGGTGGTGTACAGGGTACGCGACAGCGGAGTGACCGCCCCGTCGGCGCCTTTGACGCTGATCGTCAACGGCACCGCCGTCATGGCGACCGGCTTGCCGTCCTTGATGTAGCGCGTCGGGTTGCCCGGATCGAGCGCCAGGTAGCGCAAGGTGAAGCGGTTGTCGGTCGAGAAGGTATGGGTCCACGCCACCTTGTCATTGAAGCCGATCAGCGGCAGCGGCACGCCCAGCAGCGTGGCGCCATACACGTCATAGCCCTTGCCGGTGACGGTCAGATGCAGCTGGTTCAGGCGCAAGGCGCCCCACCACGGGAAGTGCGGATTGCCGAACACCATGCCCTTGCCCGACTGCGTCACGTCCTTGCCCAGGCCGAAGCCGTTGGAGCCGATAGTGTGTTCCTGGATGGTCTGCAGGCCCTTGGCAATCGAGGAGTTGGCGTAATCGGCGGCTGCCAGCAGGCGCGGCTTGCTGCGCTTGAACAGCGCGGCCGTGGCGGTCTTCGGCGGCTGGGCCGAGCCGATCTGCTTGATGAAGGCCAGCGAGCTGCCCGCCATCGCGGCTTGCGCGAAGCGCAGGTAGGCGTCGTCTTCCGTCATCGGCTGCACCCAGGCAGCGTTGTTGCACGCCGCCGGCAGGCTGGCGGCGGGGGTCTCCTTCAGGTAGCGGTTGTAGCCCGCCGCGAAGCCGGTCGCCAGGTCCTGCGCATCCTGGCTGGACGCCGCCTTGATCTTGGCCGCCAGCGCCGGCGTGAACAACAGCTTGTAGAAGAAATCGGAATCGATATTGCCGAAGGTGTCGCCCAGTTGGCCAAGGTAGCCGCTGGCGCCGCCGAAATACTTGGCGCGTTCGCCGTGCAGGGTCACCAGCTCTTCGGCATACAGGCAGATGTTTTCCTTGGCGAAGGCATAGCCGTAACCATAGCCGGCGCCTTTGAAATTCTCCGCTTTCACATGCGGCACGCCATAAGAGGTATAGCGGATCGAGGCCACGAAGCTGGTGCCGGTGATGGGCGTGGTGGCGGGCGGCGCCGGGGCGTCATCGCTGCTGCTGCCGCAAGCTGCCAGCAGCGCGAAAGG
>DASWTB010000428.1:0-1557 GCA_036402315.1 Pseudoduganella sp.
CTATTATGGCGCATTCAGCGTGGAGAAATTCGCCGCCGCCAGCGACCTGACGTACACCCATGAAGACGCCAAGGGCTGGCTCGACTACGTGCAGCAATTCCAGGCCGCGAACTTCTGGTACAAGGATGCCGGCGTCGCGCCGTGGGCCTATTACGAGCAGTATGACAACTGGCAGGATACCTACGGCATGGATGCCGTCATGGCAGTCTACCATTCCGGCCACGGCTACATGGATGGCAACGGCGTTTTCTACGCGGCCATGGGCAGCAACTGGGGCGGTCTCGGCACCAATGCCGTGTCGAGCAGCATGTCGCTGGGGAATGAGCAAGTGCGCTATATTTTCTGGTCCACCTGCTATTCGCTGCGTGTGCTGGGCGGACACAACCCGATCCGCACCTGGGGCGGCCCCAACCTCGGCTTCCGCATGCTGTTCGGCTATGAGACCACCAGCATCGATGCGCCCAATTACGGCAAGGATTTCTGGAAGCAGTGGAACAAAGGGAAGTCGCTGAGCCAGGCCCACCTCGACATGAGCTGGTACGATGTGTCCACCCACCAGGCGCCGTCTGCGGTGGCCTGCGGCGCCACGGCCGCCGAAGCCCAGAACCGCCTGTATAACGAGCGCTTCTTCGACTGGAATGCCGTCAGCCGCGATTACTGGCACTGGCGCTGGTACTATGCGTCGACCTCGGCACTGGCCATGCGCCAGCGCAACCACAAGCTGCCGGAGCGCCTGTATACGGCCCGCCTGGGCATCGAGCAGGTCAGCGGCAAGATGATGCAATCGATCCTGGACCGGGTGCCGGTCGACATGTCGATGCCGACCGAGGTGTCGATGAACCCGGCCGGGGTGATCGTGCTGGAAAACCAGGAGCGCCGCATTGCCTTCGAACACAATAGCACCTACGAGGCGCAATTGCGCGCTCCTAACCTGAACAGCACCAGCGAGCTGCAGCTCACGGCCACCGTCCTGAAAGCGCAGGATATGGTGCGGCAATTCGGCCTGGACCGCAATGACGTGACGTTCGACCGCGTGCTGTACAAATACGATTGCGCCGGCTCGCTGCGCGGGAGCGGCGAGCTGGGCACGCCGCGCATCACGGAAACCACGGTGCAGTTCACCCAGCTGATCGACGGCATTCCCGTGATCGGCGCCGGCGAGGGCAAGGTGTCGATCACCTTCGACAATGATGAAAACGTCACTGCCGTGCTGGATACCACGCGCCGCGTGGACAAGCTGGTAGAAGCATTCAGCGCCCCGCAGCTCGATGCCAGCACCGCGCCCAGCCAGCGCGCACGTAATGGCGGCGAGCCGCCCGCCCCGCCGCCGCCGGCCGAGATGGGCGACCCGGAAGCGCTGCTGGCCGCGGCCTGGCAGGAGCGCATGAAATCCTGGGTCTTGAGCAAATCGATGCCGCAGCGCTTCGCCGTCGTCCCCAACAGCTATGAGGTCGGCTACGTCATCCGCGGCAACAATGCGGTGCTGGTGGCGCGCGAAGAAATCGAGGCGGACTGCGGCGGCGGCTTCACCAAGCGCTTCCTGGTTGAAGTGCCGCT
>DASWTB010000429.1:0-6680 GCA_036402315.1 Pseudoduganella sp.
AAATCCAGTATACCGGCTATCACGCTGTACGGTTGCCACTTTCCTAAATTGGGAATAAGATCAAGCTGCACACTGATAGTTACCGAAGAACTAAACATGCGCCGCCCCATCGTACTGGTCCCCGCCTGCAGCCAGAATAAAGGCTCCCACCCCAGCTACGCCGCTCAAAACAAATACGTTGATGCGGTGGCTGTGGGAGCGCGCTGCCAGCCGTTGTTGATCCCTCCTTTGGGCGACAACACCGATATTGAAAGCCTGCTCGCCATCGCCAACGGCATCATGCTGACCGGCGCTGCCTCCAATGTGCAGGCAAGCCTGTATGGGCAAGAAACGCTTGATCCTTCGCTGCCGCTGGATCCGGCGCGCGATGCCACGACTTTGCCCTTGATTCGTGCTGCGCTGGAGCGCGGCATTCCAATCCTGGCGATTTGCCGTGGATTCCAGGAAGTGAACGTGGCGCTGGGCGGCACGCTGCACCAGGCCGTGCACTCGGTGCCCGGCTATTTTGATCATCGCGAAGACAAGACTCAATCGCTGGAGCAGCAATACGCCGCGGCCCACGTCATCAAACTGGAGAAGGGCGGCTTGCTGGCGCATATCCTCGACGGTGCTAGTGAAATACAAGTGAATTCGCTGCATGGGCAAGGCATCGATCGTCTGGCCCCCGGCCTGCAAGTGGAAGCACGTTCCGATGATGGCTTGATCGAAGCTTATTCCATCATGGCGTCTCCTGCATTTGCGCTGGCGGTGCAATGGCACCCAGAATGGCGGGTCGAAGAGAACCACGACTCCATGCGCATGTTCAGCGCATTCGGCCTCGCATGCCGCGTGCACAGGGATCGCATTCCTTAGGTGGCTTTCCTTCAGTAGTGCTGTTTTCTAAACTACATGAGAGGAAGCTATGGCAATCCGCGAAAATTTCAGTTACACCGACATGGACGAGTGGCTCAATGAAAAGCGAGTCACCGAGATCGAATGCCTGGTCCCTGACTTGACTGGCGTCGCACGGGGGAAGATTCTCCCGCGCGGCAAATTCACCCAGGAGCGCGGCATGCGCATTCCTGAAGCGGTGCTTGGCATGACCGTCACCGGCAATTATCCGACCGAGGATGATGCCTACGACCGCGCCATTTCCAGTACCGACCGCGACATGATCCTGAAGGCCGATCCCACCACCATCACCATGGTGCCGTGGGCTGCCGACCCGACGGCGCAAGTGATCCACGACTGCTATTTCAGCGATGGCCGCCTGGTCGATTTCGCCCCGAGGTCCGTCTTGCGCCGCGTGTTGAAACTGTTCGAAGACAAGGGCTGGAAACCTGTGGTGGCGCCGGAACTTGAGTTCTACCTGACCGACAAGAATTCCGATCCCGACTTGCCGCTGAAGGCGCCCATTGGCCGCAGCGGCCGTGCCGAAACCAGCCGGCAGGTGTACAGCATCGATGCGGTCAACGAGTTCGACCCGCTGTTCGAGGACATCTACGATTACTGCGACATGATGGGCCTGGACGTGGATACGCTGATCCACGAAATTGGCGCCGGACAGATGGAGATCAACTTCCTGCACGGCGAGCCGCTTGGCCTGGCCGACAAGGTGTTTTTCTTCAAGCGCACTTTGCGCGAGGCGGCATTGAAGCACCACATGTATGCAACCTTCATGGCCAAGCCGATGGCTGGCGAGCCTGGATCGGCCATGCACATCCATCAAAGCGTGACGGATGCACGCACGGGCTGGAACATCTTCAGTAATCAGGATGGCTCGCCGTCGCAGCTGTTCAAGGCCTACATCGGCGGCCTGCAGCGCTACATGCCAAGCGCGCTGGCCATCGTGGCGCCGTATGTGAACTCGTACCGCCGGCTGGTGCGGCATACTGCGGCGCCAATCAATATCCAGTGGGGCATGGATAACCGCACCGTTGGTTTCCGCGTGCCCGAATCGGGCGTGCAGGACCGGCGCGTGGAGAATCGTATTATCGGTGCGGACGCGAATCCTTACCTGGCATTGGCGGTGACGCTGGCCTGTGGCTATCTCGGCATGACCGAAATGCTTGAGCCGACCGCACCGACCACCGGCAGCGCTTATGAAATGAAGTACGAGCTGCCGCAAGGCTTGCCGGAAGCGCTGAAGATACTGCGCGGCGAAGACAAGCTGCGTTTTGTGCTGGGCGAGCGCTTCATCGACGTGTACGCAGCCATCAAGGACCTGGAACATCAGGAGTTCATGACCGTCATCAGCCCGTGGGAGCGCGAGCACCTGCTGCTGCACGTATGAGGAGGCGACCGTGGACGATACCAAGACTATCCAGGCGCGCGACCACGCGCATTACCTGCATCCCTTCACCGACCACAAGGCGCTAGGCGAGCGCGGCGTGCGCGTCATGGTGCGCGGCGACGGCATCTACCTGTGGGATTCGGAAGGCAAGAAGATTCTGGACGGCATGTCCGGCTTGTGGTGCGTGAATGTCGGCTATGGCCGGCACAGCATCTCGAAGGCCGTGTTCGAACAGATGGAGACGCTGCCGTTCTATAACAGCTTCTTCAACACCACCAACGTGCCGGCGGTGACGCTGGCCGCCAAGCTGGCCGAAATTGCGCCTCCGGGTTTCAAGCATGTGTTCTTTACCGGTTCCGGCTCGGAGGCGAATGACACCAATGTCCGCATGGTGCGCCGTTACTGGGACTTGAAGGGGCAGCCACACCGGCACACCATCATCAGCCGCTTCAACGCCTACCATGGCAGCACCATGGCGGGCGCCTCGCTGGGCGGCATGGAAGGCATGCATGCGCAGGGTGGCTTGCCCATCCCCGGCATCGTGCATATCCGCCAGCCCAACTACCTGGAATCCGGCCGCGGCATGACGGAGGACGAGTTCGGCATCGAGGCCGCCTCGTGGCTGGAACACAAGATCCTCGACGTCGGCCCGGAGAAAGTCGCGGCCTTCATCGGCGAACCGATCCAGGGCGCAGGCGGCGTAGTGATCCCGCCGCGCACCTACTGGCCGGAGATCCAGCGCATCTGCGACAAATACGGCATCCTGCTGATCGCGGACGAAGTGATTACCGGCTTTGGCCGCACCGGCCGCATGTTCGCCAGCGAATATTTCGACTTCAGGCCCGACCTGATCACGTTCGCCAAGGGCGTCACCTCCGGCTACATACCGCTTGGTGGCGTGCTGGTTGGCGAGCGCGTGGCGGAGGTGTTGATCGGGCAGGGCGGTGAGTTCGCGCACGGCTTCACATACTCGGGCCATCCTGTCGCCTGCGCCGCGGCGCTGGAAACCATCCGCATCATTGAAGAAGAAAAGCTGGTCCAGCGCGTGGCGGAAGACACTGGCCCCTATCTGGCGCAACGCTTTGCCACGCTGGGCGATCACCCGCTGGTTGGCTACGCCAATACCTGCGGTTTTGTCGCGGGTCTTAATCTGGTGCGGCGCAAGGGCCCCACCATCCATGGCCACGAGTACTTCGATCCGAAGCTGGAAGTGGGCATGGTGTGCCGCGGCTATATGTTCAACAACGGCATGATCATGCGTGCCGTGGGAGACCGCATGATCATCGCGCCGCCGCTGGTGATGACGCGCGAACAGATTGACGAAATGGTGGCCCTGATCCGGCGCTGCCTGGACGATACCTATGCGGACTTGCAGCAGAGAGGATGGATGTAAGCCATGGCAAAAGAAGCGATCAACTGGCACGAACGTGCCAAGATGCTGACCCTCGATGGGCGCGCTTTCATCAACGGCGAGCGCACCTGGGCGCGCGGCGAGCGCAAGTTCGACAACCTGTCTCCGATCGACGGGCGTTACCTGTCGCAGACGGCGCGCTGCGACGCGGCCGATGTCGACCAGGCGGTTGCCGTGGCGCGTCGCGCCTTCGAGAGCGGTCGCTGGGCGGGCCAGGCGCCGGCGCAGCGCAAGCGCGTGCTGGTCAAGTTTGCCGACCTGATGATGCAGAACAAGGACGAACTGGCGCTGCTGGAAACGCTGGACATGGGCAAGCCGATCAAGTACAGCCAGGTGGTCGACGTTTCGCTTGCTGCGAATTGCATTCGCTGGTACGGCGAAGCGATCGACAAGGTGTATGGCGAAATCGCGCCGACGCCGGGCAATTCGCTGGCCCTGATTACGCGCGAGCCGGTGGGCGTGGTGGCGGCTATCGTGCCGTGGAATTATCCCTTGCTGATGGCCGCCTGGAAGATCGCCCCCTCGCTTGCCGCCGGCAACAGTGTGGTGCTCAAGCCTTCCGAGAAATCGCCGCTGTCGGCGCTGCGCCTGGCGGAGCTGGCGGTGGAGGCGGGCATCCCGCCCGGAGTGTTCAACGTCCTGCCCGGCTATGGCAACGAGGCGGGCGCCGCCTTGGCGATGCACATGGACGTGGACTGCATCGGCTTTACCGGGTCTACGCGCACCGGCAAGCAGATCATCCAGATGGCGGGGCAGTCGAACCTGAAGCGGGCCTGGACGGAACTGGGCGGCAAGTCCGCCAATATCGTGTGTGCCGATTGCCCCGACCTGGACGCCGCCGTTGCTGCGGCCGTGGGCTCGATCTACTTCAACCAAGGCGAGAGCTGCAATGCACCTTCGCGCCTGTTCGTAGAAGAATCGATCAAGGATAAGTTCCTGGAGAAGGCGCTGGCGATGGTGCCGTCTTATGCACCAGGCGACCCGCTGGACGAAAAGACAGTGATGGGAGCGATAGTCGATTCGATCCAGATGAAGACCGTGATGGGCTACATCGATGCAGGCCGCGACGAAGGCGCGAAGCTGCTCGCGGGCGGTAATGCGGTGCGCAAGGAGACTGGGGGCTTCTACGTGGAGCCCACGCTGTTCGACGGCGTGCAGAACACGATGAAGATCGCGCGCGAAGAGATTTTCGGGCCAGTGCTGTCGGTGCTGTCCTTCCGCGACCTGGACGAGGCGGTGAAGCAGGCCAACGATACGCCATACGGACTGCACGCGGCAGTGTGGACCTCGGATATTTCGAAGGCGATCCGCACCTCGCGTGCGCTGAAGGCCGGCACTGTGCACGTCAACCAGTACGATGGCGACGACATCACGGTGCCGTTTGGCGGCTACAAGCAGTCAGGCAATGGCCGCGACAAGTCGCTGCACGCCTTCGACAAGTACACCGAGCTGAAAACGACCTGGATCCAGATTTAGCGCTTCAGGCGCCGCAGCACTTCTTGAATTTCTTGCCGCTGCCGCAAGGGCAGGGATCGTTGCGTCCGGCCTTGGCCACCTTCGGCTGGGGCGCGTGGAAGAATTCGTTGATCTTGATGACCGACTGCGGCACCTTGGCGGCATTCAACGGTGGCTGGAAAGGCACAAGCAATGCCGGCTGCTGGGCGCGCAGAGGCGCCCATGCATCGGCCGCAATGGCGACGCCGGCCATGAAGCCCTCGCACCACGCCTCCGCAGTCCAGCTGCCGCCGCATTCGTAGATCGGTTCGAAGCTGCCCGGGTCCTTCTGCATCCACAGACGCATGTAGTCGTGATGGCGCACGGCCAGTCCGGCAGCTTCGTCGTTGCCGGCCGCGCCACCCCAGACTACGGGCAGCCATGTCTCTTGCGCCACCTCGGCCGGGCCGACCACCAGCGCGGTCAGGAAGCCTTCCAGCTTGGCGACGTCCATGCTCTGCGGGCCCATGTCGGCCAGCAGGTCATCGAGCCGGTCATACTCGTCGTCGTCAAGTGGATTGCTCATCGCTTCAGAAGCAGTGTTCAATTGCCGGGAAGGTGCCGCCTTTGACAGCGTCGACGTAGGCCGACACCGCGGCCTGGATCGACACCTGGCCTTCCATGAAGTTTTTCACGAAGCGCGCTTTGCGGCCTGGGAATACGCCCAGCATGTCATGCATCACCAGCACCTGGCCGGAGCAATCCGGGCCAGCGCCGATGCCGATGGTCGGCATCGACAGCATCTCGGTCACTTCCTTGCCCAGCGCAGTAGGAATCGCCTCCAGCACCACCATGGCGGCACCGGCAGCTTGCAGCTTGAGCGCATCCTGCTTCAGCAACTCGGCGCTTTCAATGGTTTTGCCTTGCACCTTGTAGCCGCCCAGCGTGTGGACCGACTGCGGGGTCAGGCCCAGGTGGGCGCAGACAGGGATCGAGCGTTCAACCAGGAAGCGCACGGTTTCGGCAACCCAGGCGCCGCCTTCGATCTTCACCATGTGGGCGCCGGCCTGGATCAGTTGCACGGCGTTGTTGAAGGCCGATTCCGGGGTGGCGTAGGAACCGAACGGCATGTCTGCCAGGATCAGGGCATTCTTCGCGCCACGGGCCACGGCGGCGGTGTGGTAGGCGATTTCCTGCACGGTCACCGGCAGGGTGGACTGGTGGCCGTTGCAGACCATGCCCAGCGAATCACCGATCAGCAGTACTTCCACGCCGCAGCAGTCCATCAGGGAGGCGAAGCTGGCGTCGTAGCAGGTCAGCATGGTGATCTTTTCGCCGGCTGCCTTCAAGGCGTTGATCGATGGGATCGTGACTGCCTTGGTAGGGATGGCACGGGCAGGCGCCGGGTAAGGGTTTTGCAGGTTGCCAGACATGGTATGTCCTTAAATTCGAAAAACGATATTCTAACTGCGGAAAATGAAGTGCACAGGGGGCTTTTAAACCGGTAAACCGGGGTCTGACCCGCAGGGTCAGACCCCCGTCAGCTCAGCTGCCGCGGGGTTG
>DASWTB010000430.1:0-10994 GCA_036402315.1 Pseudoduganella sp.
GAAGGCGTCGAAGCTGGTGCGCAGCCAGGCTGCGTCGTCGCGCGTGTCGTGGAAGACCACGCGTTCCATGGCGCCGGCCAGGCGGCTGCGCGAGACCGCATTGCCGGCGGCGGCGCGCAGGAAGCCGGCCATTTCGCGCCAGCGGCTGCCGCGCGTGCTGGCCAGCGGGCCGATGCCGCGCACCGTGATCACCGACAGCAGATAACCGGGATTGGTGAGCATTTCGCCGCCGCGGCCATCGAGCACGCTGTCCAGCAGGCCGCGAACGACACGGCTGACGTAGGCGGCGTCGACCTTGTCGGGGTAGGTCTGGTGGGCGTAGTGGTGGGCCAGGCGCTGGTGGGCGGCAACCGGGTCGTGGAAGGCGGCGGCGGCCATGCGCCAGGCGCCAATGGAGGCGCCGATCAGGCGGCGCTGGCGCGGCGCCTGTTTCAGCCATTCGCCGAACATCCACTGGTCGATGCCGTTCAGGATCAGGCCTTTGGGGCCGCCTGCCGCGGCGGGGATGATGGCGATGTCGGCGGCCTGCAAGCCTTCGCGCTCGATGCGCTGGCGGGCGCGCTGGCCAAGCCGGATACTGATCGGTGAATCCACTACTTCAAACCTCCTCCAAGCGCCCGGTACAAGTCGATGGCGCTGGTTGTGCGCAGCAGGCGTGCCTGGACCAGGGCCTGCTCTGCGGTGAACAATTCGCGTTGGGCGTCCAGCACGTCGAGCGAGCTGGCGACCCCGTTTTCAAAGCGTAATTGTAATAGACGCAGCCGTTCGGCCTGGGCGTCCTGCACCGCGCGCTGGGCTGCGACCTGTTCGCCGAGGTAGCTGCGGGCGGCCAGGGCATCGGCGACTTCGCGGAACGCTTGCTGGATGGTTTTCTCGTAGTCGGCCACGGCGATGTTCTTGCGCACGTGGCTGACGTCCAGGTTGGCCAGGTTGCGACCGGTGTCGAAGATCGGCAGCACCAGTTGCGGGGCAAAGCTCCAGGTGTTGCTGCCGCTGTCGAACAAGCCGCTGAAATCGCGGCTGGCGCTGCCGATCGCGGTGGTCAGCGTGATGCGCGGAAAGAAGGCGGCGCGGGCGGCGCCGATGTTGGCGTTGGCAGCTTTCAGGCGCTGCTCGGCGGCGCGGATGTCGGGGCGGTTGGCCAGCAGGTCGGAGGGCAGTCCGGCAGTCAGCGCGGACATGGCGTCGGCTTGTGCGTCTTCCGATGGCGCAGGGCCGCCACTCGCGGCGCCTGCTGGCTGCGCCTGTCCGGCCAGCAGGGCCAAGGCGTTGGCCGCTTGCGCGCGCTGGCGGGCCAGTGCGAGGGCGGAAGCGCGCGCGGTTTCCATCTGCTGCTCGTTGGAGCGCAGGTCGAGGCGCGAGGAGGCGCCGCCTTCCACGCGTTGCTTCGTCAGTTCGAAGGTGCGCTTGCGGGCTTGGTAGGTGCTTTCGGCCAGCGTTTGCTGTTCGGCGAGGGCGCGCTCGGTGTAGTAGGCTTTGGCGACTTCGGCGATCAGGCTGATTTGGGCTGCTTGCCTGGCCTCCTCGGTGGCGAGGTAGCTGGCGAGGGCGGAGTCGCTCAGGCTTTTCACGCGGCCGAAGAAGTCCAGCTCGAAGGCCGGGATGCCGAGGCCGGCGTCAAAGCGTTCGCTGATTTGCGGCTGGCCGCTGGCGTTGGCGAAGCTGGGCGAGCGGCTGCGCGATTCGCTGAGCGTGGCGTTCAGCGTCGGCAGGCGGTCGGCGCGCTGGATGCGGTAGGCGCCGCGCGCTTCTTCGATGCGCAGGGCGGCGATGCGCAGGTCGCGGTTGTTTTCAAGCGCTGTCGAGATCAGTTGCTGGAGGCGGCCATCAGGGAAGAAGGTGCGCCAGCCGGTTTCCACGGCGGATTGCGCGGCTGGCGTTGCGGCTGGCGTAGCGTCGCTGCCGGTGGCGCCCGCGGCGGCCGGTATGACCGGGAAAGCATTGGCAACCGGCGTGGCGGGGCGCTGGTAGGTGGGCGCCATCGAGCAGCCGGTGACAGCGCCGGCCAGCAGCAGCGAGGCGGTCAGCGCGCGGAACACCGGCTGGGTGGGGAGGATGGGCTTCATCATTGCTTCGACTCCGGGAGATCCAGTTCATGCGCGGCCAGGCGGCGCTGGCGTTCGCTGCCCTTGAAGATGCGGCGCACGACCACAAAAAACACGGGCACCAGGAACACCGCCAGCACGGTGGCCGTAATCATGCCCCCCATCACGCCGGTACCGATGGCGCGCTGCGAGGCGGAGCCGGCGCCGGAGGCGATCACCAGCGGCAGCACGCCAAGGATGAAGGCCAGCGAGGTCATGATGATGGGGCGGAAGCGCAGGTGCACCGCCTCCAGCGTGGATTCGATCAAGCCCTTGCCTTGCGCCTGCAGGTCCTTGGCGAATTCGATGATCAGGATCGCGTTCTTGGCGGACAGGCCGATGATCGCGATCAGGCCGACCTTGAAATACACGTCGTTCGGCAAATCGCGCAAGTGGGCGCCGAGCAGCGCACCGAGCACGCCCAGCGGCACGACCAGCAGTACGGCCACCGGGATCGATTCGGACTCGTACAGCGCTGCCAGCACCAGGAACGCGGCCAGCAGCGACAGGGCAAACAGCATCGGCGCCTGCGAGCCGGACAAGCGCTCTTCGGCCGACTGGCCGGTCCATTCAATGCCAAAGCCTGACGGCAGCTGTCCAGCCAGGCGCTGCAGCTCTTCCATCGCCTCGCCGGTCGAATGGCCCGGTGCGGCGTTCGCGCTCAGGCGATACGCCGGATAGCCGTTATAGCGCACCAGCTGGATCGGTCCGCTCACCCAGCGGGTGGTGGCGAAGGACGCAAACGGCACCATCGTTCCGCTATTGCTGCGCACGTGGATGCGCAGGATATCGTCCGGCTGCATGCGGCGCGCCTGGTCGGCCTGCACGATCACGCGCTGCTGGCGGCCGCTGTTGGCAAAGTCGTTCACATAGGACGAGCCCAGCGCCGTGCCGAGCGTGGCAGCGATATCGGTGAAGGCCACACCCAGGGCGTTGGCCTTCTCGCGATCGACATCCACCTGCATCTGCGGCGCGTCCTCCAGTCCCTCGGGACGCATGCCGACCAGCACCTTGCTCTTGCCCGCCAGTTCCAGCAGCTGGTTGCGCGCGGCCAGCAAGGCGTCATGTCCGAGGCCGCTGCGGTCCTGCAGGCGTGCCGTGATGCCGGTCGCGTTGCCCAGTTCGCGGATCGGCGGCGGACTCAAAGCGAAGATCTGCGCATCCTGGATGTGCGCCAGGCCGCCGAAGGAGCGGCCGGCGATCGCTTCCGCAGACTGGTCGGGACCGCGCTCCTTCCAGTCCTTCAGCGGAATGAAGACCAGGCCCGCATTCTGTCCGCTGCCGGAGAAGCTGAAGCCAGCCACCGCGATGGTGCGCGCCACGCCCGGCTGGCTGCGGAAGTACTTGTCCACTTCCGCCAGCACCGCCTCGGTGCGGCCACGCGCGGCGCCCGGCGGCAGTTGTACGTTGGCGATGATGTAGCCCTGGTCTTCGTTGGGCAGGAAGGAGGAGGGCAGGCGCACGTACAGCCAGGCCACGATGCCCAGCAGTGCAGCGAAGATCAGCATGAAGCGTCCGGTGCGCTGCAGGATCTGCGCCACCCAGCCCTGGTAGTGCGTGGCAGTGGAAGCGAAGCCGCGGTTGAACCAGCCGAAAATGCCGGTCTTGGCATGGTGATGGCCCGCTTCGACCGGTTTCAGCATGGTCGCGCACAGGGCCGGCGTCAGCGACAGCGCCATCAGAGCGGAGAACACCATGGCCGATACCATCGACAGCGAGAACTGGCGGTAGATCGCCCCGACTGCGCCGCCGAAGAAGGCCATCGGGATGAAGACCGCGATCAGGACCAGGGTAATGCCGATGATTGCGCCGGTAATCTGCGACATCGCCTTGCGCGTTGCATCGCGCGGCGACAGGCCTTCCTCGCTCATGATGCGCTCGACGTTTTCCACCACCACGATGGCATCGTCCACCAGGATGCCGATGGCCAGCACCATGCCAAACATGGTCAGCACGTTGATCGAGAAGCCGAACACCTGCATGGCGGCGAAAGTGCCCATCAGCGCCACCGGCACCACGATGGTCGGGATCAGGGTGTAGCGGATGTTCTGCAGGAAGACGTACATCACCAGGAACACCAGGGCCACCGCTTCCAGCAAGGTCTTGACCACTTCCTCGATGGAGATCTTGACGAACAGCGAGGTGTCGTAAGGCACGGTGTACTTCAGGCCCGGCGGGAAGTATTTCTGCAGCTCGTCCATCTTGGCGCGCACGATATTGGCGGTGGCCAGCGCATTGCCGGTCAGCGACTGCTGCACGGCGATGGCGACGAAGGGCTCGCCGTTCAGGCGCGCGCTGACGCGGTAGCTGGCGCCGCCCAGTTCCAGCCGCGCCACGTCGCGCAGGCGCAGCAGCGAGCCGTCGCGGTTGGCGCGCAGCACGATCTTGCCGAATTCTTCCACCGAGCTGAGCTGGCCGGTCACCACCACTGGCGCGAACCATGTCTGCGAGCGCTCATTCGGCAAGTCGCCCACCGTGCCGGCCGCCACCTGGGCATTCTGCTGGCGGATGGCGGCCGTGACGTCGCTCATATTGAGCTTGTAGCCGGTCAGCTTGTCGGGATCGACCCAGACGCGCATGGAGCGCTCGGTGCCGAACAGCTCCGCCTGGCCGACCCCGGGCAGGCGCTTGATCTCATTGACCACGTTGCGGGCCAGGTAGTCGCCGATGGCCGTGGTGTCCATGCTGCCGTCGGTCGAGGATGCGCCGACGAACATCAGGATATTGGAGCGCGCCTTGGTGACCTGCACGCCCTGCTGGATCACGGCCTGCGGCAGGCGCGACTCCACGCGCTTGATGCGGTTCTGCACGTCCACCGCCGCCAGGTCGGGGTTGGTGCCGGGCTGGAAGGTGACCGTGATGCTGACGGAGCCGTTCGAATCGCTCTGGGATTCGACATATTGCAGGCCGTCGGCGCCGTTCATTTCCTGCTCGATGACCGAGGTAACTGCGTCGTCCAGCACCTGCGCCGAAGCGCCGGGGTAGGCGGCGCTGATGACGATCGAAGGCGGTGCGATGGTGGGGTATTGCGCCACCGGTAGTACGGTAATCGCCAGCGCTCCACCCAGCAGGATGAAGAGGGCGATCACCCACGCGAAGACGGGGCGGTCGATAAAGAACTTTGCCATGTGGCGGCCCCTTTACCTGGCCGCCGGGGCCGATGCGGCAGGCGCGGCGCCGGCCGGTGCAGGCCCGTTTGCCGGGCCTTTCCACGGTACCGGATTGACGGTGCCACCTGGCTTGGTCTTCTGGAAGCCTTCCACGATGATGCGCTCGCCGCCTTTCAGGCCGGAGCTGACCACCCACTTGCCGCCGACTGCGGCGTCGGCCTTGACCGGTACCGAGCTGACCTTGTTGTCGGCGCCGACCACCAGCACAGAGGCGCCCTCCGCTCCGCGCACCACGGCCTGCTGCGGCACCGTGATCGCCGATTCGTTGACGCCCTGTTCCAGGCGGGCGCGCACGTACATGCCAGGCAGCAGGGTGCGGTCGGGGTTCGGGAATTCGGCGCGCATCGATACCGATCCGCTCGATTCGTCGACGGCGACGTCGGAGAACAGCAGCTTGCCGGGACGCGAGTATTCCTGCCCATCTTCAGTCAGCAGCGTGACGCGCGCCTGGTCCTTGCCGGCGCTTTTCAGCGTGCCCGCGGCCAGTGCCTGCCTGAGGCGCAGCAGCTCGGCGGAAGATTGGGTAATGGTGACGTAGATCGGGTCGAGCTGCTGCACGGTCGCCATCGGCGTCGCCTCATTCTGTCCGACCAGCGCGCCCTCGGTGACCAGGGCGCGGCCCACGCGGCCCGAGATCGGCGCGGTGACGGTGGCGTAGCCGAGCGTCAGTCCTGCATTCTTGCGCGCGGCGCGGGCTGACTGCAGTTCGGCGCTGGCCTGCTTTTGCGCGGTGACAGCGTCGTCGTATTCCTGCTGGCTGACGGCCTGCGCTGCCAGCAACGGTTTATAGCGCCTGGCCTTCAGGTCTGCTTGCGCCAGGTTGGCTTCCGCGCGCGCAATCGCGGCGTCGGCGCTTTCCACATTGGCCTGGAATTGCGCGGGATCGATGCGGAACAGGACTTCGCCCGCCTTGACGTCGCCACCTTCCCGGAACACCCGCTGCAGCACGATGCCGGGCGTGCGCGCGCGCACCTGGGCGATGCGCGAAGCTTCGACGCGCCCCGGCAGCTCATTGGTGATGGTCACCTGGCCGCTGGTTGCGGTGATGAAAGAAACGGTGGGAGGGGGCGGGGCCGCCTTGTTGGCGTCTTTTTTATCACCGCAAGCCGCAACGGTAAGCGACAGGGCAATTGCCAGCGGAAGGGTGCGCAATACAGGTTTCATTGGCGTCTCGTTGTGGAGTGGGACTGCGCCGAAAATTGTATAACACTGTCAATTGTAACGTTTTGTATAGATCAAAATAACAAAAAAGGACGCCGAAGCGTCCTTTTGGGGCAAGGCAAGGGATCGTTCAGCGCATTGCAGAGATCATTTGCTTCAGCTTATTGGAGTCGGCCACGAAGGCGCGGATACCTTCGGCCAGCTTTTCGGTCGCCATCGCGTCTTCGTTCAGCATGAAGCGGAATGTTTTCTCATCCATGGCGATCTTGACGGCGGTGCCGGTATCGGCCGGGGACAGCTTGCGCTCGACCGGCGCCTGGGTGTCGGCCAGCTTTTGCAGCAGGTCCGGCGAAATGGTCAGCAGGTCGCAGCCGGCCAGTTCCAGGATCTGGCTGGTGTTGCGGAAGGATGCGCCCATCACTTCGGTCTTGTAGCCGAACTTGCGGTAGTAGTTGTAGATGCGCTTGACCGACTGCACGCCCGGGTCTTCGGCGCCCTGGTAGTCGATGCCGGTGGATTTCTTGAACCAGTCGTAGATGCGGCCGACGAACGGGGAAATCAGCTGCGAGCCCGCTTCCGCGCAGGCGATGGCCTGGCACAGCGAGAACAGCAGGGTCATATTGGTCCGGATGCCTTCCTTCTCCAGTTGCTCGGAAGCGCGGATGCCTTCCCAGGTGGAGGCAATCTTGATCAGCACGCGTTCGCGTGGGATGCCGGCTTGTTCGTACAGGGCGATCAGCTCGCGGCCCTTGGCCACGTTGCCTGCCACGTCGAAGGACAGGGCAGCGTCGATTTCAGTCGAAACGCGGCCTGGAACGTACTTCAGGATTTCGGTGCCGAAGGCGATCAGCAGCTTGTCGATGATCTCGCCGGTAGTGGCGCTCGGGTTGTCGCGTACGGCCTTTTCCAGCAGCGGCTTGTATTCATCCTTCTGTACCGCTTTCAGGATCAGCGATGGATTGGTGGTCGCGTCTTGCGGCGCGTAAGCCTTGATCGACTGGAAATCGCCGGTGTCGGCAACAACGGTAGTGTATTGCTTGAGCTGTTCGAGCTGATTCATTGCAGTCCTGGAGTCGTGAGGGACGAAAAAAACCTATTGTACTAAATCGGCGCGGCCCGCCATGTTGCGTTTACAATGGGGATTATCAGTATTCTCATATTTTGGTCTGAGGAGTTAGCCATGATCCTGGCAATTGTTGGAGCGCTGCTGCTGGCGCTGGGCCTGTTTTCCGGAGCCGCGCTGGTCCTGGCGCAGTTGGGCATCGGGGGACTGGCGGCCGGTGTTTCGCTGTGGCTGATGTTCCCGCTGTTTAGCGTAGCGGGCTACCTGCTGTTTGCCACCGGCGCGCGGGTGGCCAATTTCCGCGCGCTCTCGTTTGCGGTGTCGATCGCCTTGCTGCTACTGGCGCTGGGCTGTGCGGCTGCCCTGGTGGCCGATGCCACTGCCTTGATGGCGCTGCACGGCGGTACTGGCGCGCTGTGGTATGTGTTGCTGATTGCCGGTGTGCTGGGCGCAACCGGCGCCGCCTCACACGGAAGGGTGGCGACGCAGTAAGAGGCCGGGCATATTCATGAAATCAGTCGCAGTCATCGGCGGCGGCGTCACTGGCGTCACGGCAGCTTATGCGCTGGCGCGGCGCGGCCTCCGGGTCACTTTGTTCGAGCGCCACCGTTATCCCGCCATGGAGACATCGTTCGCCAATGGCGGCCAGTTATCGGCCTCCCATGCCGAGGCGTGGAACAGCTGGAGCACGGTGGCGAAGGGCTTGAAGTGGATGCTACGCAGCGACGCGCCGCTGCTGGTCAACCCCAAGCCGGGCTGGCACAAGCTGTCCTGGTTTGCCGAATTCCTGGCTGCCATTCCCCGCTATGAAAGCAATACCATCGCCAGCACGCGGCTGGCGATTGCGGCGCGCGAGCACCTGTTCGGCTGGGCGCGTGAGGAGGGCATCGATTTCGACGAAAGGCATGAGGGCATCCTGCATGTTTATCGCGACAAGGCTGGTTTCGATCATGCGGCGCAGGTAACCGGGCTGCTGGCGCAAGGCGGCTTGCAGCGCCGCGCCGTCACGCCGGAGGAAATGCGGGCCATCGAGCCGACGCTGGCGGGGCAGTTCTACGGCGGTTTCTTTACCGAGAGCGACAGCACCGGGGACATTCACAAATTCACGGTAGGCCTGGCGCAGGCAGCCGAAGCACGCGGTGTGCAAATGCT
Organism: Pseudoduganella sp.; assembly: GCA_036402315.1. Classification (GTDB taxonomy): domain Bacteria; phylum Pseudomonadota; class Gammaproteobacteria; order Burkholderiales; family Burkholderiaceae_D; genus Rugamonas. Next base: position 8,631 of record DASWTB010000430.1, read on the forward strand.
GTACGGCGCCGAGGTCTGCGGGCTGGATGCCGGCGGCGATGGGGTGCAGGTCATGTTCGCGCTTGATGGGGCGGAGCAGATCATGCGCTTTGATGCGCTGCTGGTCTGCGCCGGCACGGCCAGCCGCGATTTTGGCGCCGTGCTGGGCGACCGTGTCAATGTCTATCCGGTGAAGGGCTATTCGATCACGGTGATGCTGGAGGATGCGCAAAGCCGCGCCGCCGCGCCGACGGTCAGCCTGGTGGACGACGCCACCAAGCTGGTCAGCAGCCGCTTGGGCGCCAGCCGCTTCCGCGTGGCGGGAACGGCGGAGTTCAACGGCTTTAACCGCGACATCCGTGCCGATCGCATAGCGCCGCTGGTGAAGTGGGTGCAGCAATGCTTCCCCGGCGTATGCACGCGCCAGGTCGTGCCCTGGGCCGGCCTGCGGCCGATGATGCCGGACCTGATGCCGCGCGTCGGGGCGGGCAAGCGGCCCGGCGTGTTTTACAACACCGGCCATGGACACCTGGGGTGGACCATGTCGGCTGCTACTGCGGAGCTTATCGCAGGGCAGGTGCTGGAAGCGCTCGAGCCGGGCGCATCGCGAAGTCGCGCGCAGTTGGCGGCTTGACTGGACAGCGCTGCAGGATGGTCTATGGTGAAGGTTGGCGGACCGCCCGCCAATCAGGGCACCCTAGGAGACCATCATGCCACGCTATATTGTTGAGCGCACTTTCCCGGACGGCTTGCACATTCCTGTCAACGCCGATGGCGCCAAAATCTGCGACGCGGTGATCGGCACCAATGCCGGCAGCGGCGTCACCTGGATCCATTCCTATGTGAGCGACGACCTGCGCAAGACTTACTGCCTGTACGAAGCACCATCGCCGGAAGCGATCCGCAAGACGGCGGAAATGAACCATCTGCCGGTGGATAAGATCACGCAGGTGACGTCGCTCGATCCTTACTTCTACAAGGGCTAGGCCGGCTGGCCGACGATCACGCGGTTGCGTCCTTCGCGCTTGGCGGTGTAGAGCGCGCGGTCGGCTGCTTCCAGCAGCGACTTGGCATCGTTCAGGCGCTCCTTGTCGAAACTGGCGACGCCGATGCTGAGGGTGACGTGCGGGTGCACGGCTTTGGGCGCGTGCGCCAGGTTCAGCGATTCAACATCGGCGCGAATCACTTCCGCATGCTGTGCCGCTTGCTCGGGCGTGGTGTCGGGCAGGATTGCGGCGAATTCTTCGCCGCCGTAGCGCGCGGCCAGGTCGGCCGGACGTTGCAGGCGCGATGCGAAGGCTTCCGCCACCATGGTCAGGCAGGCGTCGCCCTGCTGGTGGCCGAAGTGGTCGTTATAGGCTTTGAAGGAATCGATATCCATCAGCAGCAGGGAAAGGCTGGCGTCCTGGCGCTGCGCGCGGCGCAATTCGCGGTCGAGCGCCACGTCGAAGTGGCGGCGGTTGGCGATGCCGGTCAGGCCGTCCACATAGGACTGGGCGCGCAGGGCCTCCGCCTGGCCGCGTAACTGGCGTTCGCGGCCCACCGTGTTGCTGACGTCCGCCACTTCGACCAGGCAAAAGCGCTCCTTGCCTTCATTGAAAGGCGTGAGCGTGACCGCCTGTTCGATGCGCTCGCCGCCCCAGGTGCCGGCGGCGAACAGCGGGAAAGGCGTACGGTCCTGGTTCTGCGGCAGCACGGAGGGCAGGTTGTTGGCCAGTGCGGTGTGCAGCGACTGTTCAATGCGCTTGCCGGACAGTTCGGGGAAAGCTTCCACCAACGTCAGCCCCTGCACACGGGAGGTGGCCATGCCGGATCGGCTGGCCAGCCATTGATTCCAGAAGATGATGCGCTGGTCGGCGTCCAGCACCATCAAGCCGAGGTTGGCGAGGCCTAAAACGCGGCCATATAGTGTCGATTCTTGCATGAAAGGCATTATATGGATTTTAGAGTTTTGCGTCGGATTTTCGTGTTGAGTGATTGCTCTACAGAAAAATATAATACCAGCATGAAAAAACTGACTATCCTGGCCGCGCTGTGCGCCGCCATCTCCGCGCACGCCGCGGAAGCCACGCCGCAAGCGGCACTCGATCAATTCCTGAAGTTCGAACTGGACGGCGGCCGCCTGCACAACGATACCGAAGGCTATTACGAGCAGGTGCACCTGGTCGACGGCTGGAAGACCGACGCCGTGAGCTGCGAAGGCGCCCGCTGCAAGGCCACCGTCACCTTTACCTACACGCCGACGTCCGGGCTGGATATGGAGCAGGCGGTGCCGCATCCGAAAGGCGGCAGTGCCCAGGTCGATTACATCGTCTTGCAGAAGGGCGGCCAGTGGCAAGTGGAAGCCGGCAAGGACACGCCACATATCTCGCGCGTGGCGATGGA
>DASWTB010000431.1:0-1567 GCA_036402315.1 Pseudoduganella sp.
CACCGCTTCGTGCCACCAGCGCTCGTACTTGACGACCGGCAGCGCCGCCGTCAGCAGGGCGCCCAGCAGCGTGATCAGCCAGGAAACATAAATCCACAACAGGAACAGCGGCAAGGCTGCCAGCGCGCCGTAAATCTTCGAATAGGTCGGTACTTGTGTGATGAACACCGCGAAACCGCGCTTGGCCAGTTCGAAGGCCACCGCCGCCAGCGCGCCGCCGCAAATCGCGTCGCGCCAATCGACGATCCGGTTCGGCACCGTGATGTAGAGGAAAGTGAAGGCCAGTGTCGTCAGCAGGACCGATAGCAAGGTATAGAAGACCGGTCCGGTCACCGCGCCAACCAGCCCGCTGGTGGCATCGAACAGGTGGGTCGACAAGGTGATCGAAACACCCACCACCAGCGGCCCGAGCGTGATCAGCGCCCAATAGACCAGCACGCGCCGCACCAGCCGGCGCTGGGCCTTGACGCGCCAGATGCGGTTGAAGGCGCGTTCGATCATGCTCAGCATCGCCACCGACGTCAGCACCAGCGTCACCGCACCCACCGCCGACAGCCGCGTCGCCTTGGCGGCGAAGGTGGTCAGGTAGCCGAGGATGGTGTTGGAAATCGCCTTCGGCATCACGCTCTTGATGAAATACGCTTCCAGCGCGGTGCGGAAGGAATTGAACATCGGGAAAGTCGTGAAAATCGCCAGCGCAATGGTCAGCACCGGCACCAGGGCGAACACGGTGGTGAAGGTCAGGCCGCCCGCCACCTGGGGCAGGCTTTCTTCGCGCAGGCGCCGGCGCGCGAAGTGCAGCAGGTCGCGCATTTCGCTCCAGGACAGGGCGCGCAGCTCGGCGACGCCCTTGGAGCAGGCCCGGGCCACATTGGTATAGAGGGACTTTAAAACCATCAGTTCTCTTATTCTTGATCTATATGCACGTTGGTAAAGGGCCATATAATAGCAACGATGAACCGAACTAACCTCACAATTCTCGTTTTGTATTATTCAAGGCATGGCTCCGTACGCAAATTGGCGGAACTGATTGCCCAGGGCATTGAATCCGTTTCCGGCTGCGACGCCCGCCTGCGCACCGTGCCGGCCGTTTCCACGGTGGCGGAAGCGACCGGGCCGGAAGTGCCGCTGGAAGGCGCGCCCTATGTCGAATTGCAGGATCTGGAGCAGTGCGACGGTTTGGCGCTCGGCTCCCCTACCCGGTTTGGCAATATGGCTGCAGCCATGAAGTATTTCTGGGATGGCACGTCGGCGCAATGGCTGTCCGGCACCCTGTCCGGCAAGCCGGCCTGTGTGTTCACCTCGACCGGCAGCCAGCACGGCGGCCAGGAATCGACGCTGCTGACCATGATGGTGCCCTTGCTGCACCATGGGATGATGGTGATGGGCTTGCCTTACACCCATCCGGAACTGATGACGACGGCCGGCGGTGGCTCGCCTTACGGCGCCACACACTGGTCGGGATTGGATGGCAAGAAGCCATTCACGGAAGATGAAAAACGCCTGGCGCTCGCGATGGGCCGCCGGCTGGCCGAAGCGGCCGTCAAGCTGCGGGGACAATGAATAT
>DASWTB010000432.1:0-15693 GCA_036402315.1 Pseudoduganella sp.
AGGATTTGCGCAATGCTCATGGCGATTACCCCAGTTTGGTGGAGATTTCAGTGGTCACGGCTGTCATCAGCTTGTGCACCGGGCACTTCTGCGAAATGGCCAGCAATTCTTCGCGCTGTTCTTCGGTCAGCTCGCCGGTCAAGTGCAGCGTGGCGGCCAGGCGGTACACGCCCTTGCGCTCATCGCTCGCATCGCGTTCGGTGGTCACTTGCACATCTTCGACCGGAATGCCTTTGCGACGGGCGTACCAGATCACGGTCAGGGCCTTGCAGGCGCTGACCGCAGCGTCGTACAGGTCATGCGGCGATGGGCCGGCATCGTTGCCGCCTTCTTCAATGGTGCCGTCGACGGAGACGATGTGGTTGCGCACATGCAGGATGCTGCGCATTGGAAGCGACTGGTCGCGGGCTACTTTAACGGTCATGATGGTTTCCTGCTTGTTGGTTTATCCCGCAATTTACACCAACTTGCGTGCCACGCGGAAGCCCACCACATCGTTCGCCAGCAGGGCGGAATAGCCATTGCGGACAGCAGAACGGAGATAGCGCGGCTGGTACAGCCACGCGCCGCCGCGCAGGATGCGGCGCGCCTTGTCGCCGCCCTGCTCCCATGCGCTGCCATCGATTGGCGCGCCGAGGTAGTTATCGTGCACCGTGTCCTGAGTCCACTCCCAGACATTGCCGTGCATGTCGAACAGGCCCCAGGGGTTGGGCTGGTAGCTGCCGACGCGCGTGGTACCGCCATGGCTGTTGCCTTTGGGGCCGTCGTTGTAGGTGAAATGGGCGTCGTAATTGGCATGTTCCGGCGTGACCTGGTCGCCGAAGCTGAAGGCGGAATGGCTGCCTGCACGGCAGGCGTATTCCCATTCCGCCTCGCTGGGCAGGCGGTATTCCTGGCCGGTTTTTTCGCTCAGCCATTGCAGGTAGAGCTGGGCGTCGTGCCAGCTCACGCACACCACTGGGTGGCGGTCGTCCTGCGCAAAGCCTGGCTGCTGCCAGTCCACGTCCATTTTCGATTGCCAGCCCGTCGCCCTGACGAAGGCGCGCCACTCGCCTACCGTCACCGGATAGCGGCCCAGTGCGAAGGAATGTTCGATGCCGACCCAGTGCGCGGGCAATTCCCGGTCCAGCCAGGTCTTCTGCGCGCCGGCTTTGACGGCAATCTTGTGTTCATGCTCGGATGAGCCCATCTGGAAGCGGCCGGTCGGGATCAGCACCAGGTCCGGTCCCACGCCGCTGCCGTCGGTGAAGCGGTCGCGCAGCACGCCCTCCGCATCGGCCACCGGGCTGCTGGCATTCGGCAGCAAGGCCGCCAATTCCGCGGCCTTGCGTGCGGCTTGTTCCTTGCGGTGACGCTCCTGCTCGGCGCGATACGCTGCTTCCGCCTTCAACTGCGCCATCTTGCGCTGGTACTCTTCCTCGGCCTGGCGGGCTTTCAATGCATCGGCGTCGCGGCGCGCGATCAACTGCTGGCGCAGGCGCTCCTTGCGTTCCTTCGCTTCCTGTTCGGCCTGGGCCTTGCGCTGCCTTTCCTGTTCGCGGCGCAGCTGGTCCTGGCGCGCCTTTTCCTGCGCCGCTGCCAAGGCTTCCGCCTTGCGCCTTGCCGCCAGTTCCACCTCTTTCTGGCGGCGTTGTTCTTCCTCCTCGGCCCTGGCAATGGCGTCCGAACGCGCTCGCTGTTCGCGCGCGGCACGCGCCCCGCGCTCCTGCTGCTCCGCCGCAGCCCGCTCGGCCTTGCGCGCCGCTTCGCGCTGGGCAGCTTCTTCAGCATCCGGCTCGCCCGCCTTTTGCAGGGCGTCGAGCAATGCAGCCACCGACTCCGGCCGTTCGCCGGCGCGGTTGGCGAATCCGCGCTTCAGCACCGCCCATTGCTGCGCATTGAGCGCCGCCGGCCTGGGCGGCTCAAGCAAGGCGGTCGGCTGGTCGAACGGCAGCCGGCCCTCAAGGAGCTGGTAAATCATGACAGCGACCGCGTACACGTCCACCTGGGGGCGCGGTGCGCCCTGGCTGGTGCCGGCTTCCGGCGCGCGGTAACCGGCAGTGCCCGCATTCGGCGTCGCCATGCCAAGGTCGGTGCCGGTCGAACGCGCGCGCGAAGCGATGCCGAAATCGAGCAGCTTGATTTCGCCGGCCTTGGTCAGGAATACATTGCCCGGCTTGAGGTCGCGGTGCACCAGGCGGTGCTTGTCCCAGGCGTATTGCAGCGCGTCGGCCACCGGCCGCAGCATCTGCTCGACCTGGGCCGGCGAGGCCTTGCCATGCTCCGCCAGCCAGGCGTCAAGGTCCTGGCCTTCCAGGCACTCCATGATGATGAAATAGCTGGAGGTGGCCGGGTCTTGCGCCCACTCGTAGACGCGAACGATATTGTCATGCGCCAGGCGGCGTGCCTGGGTGGCTTCTTCGATCAGCAGCTTGGCGTGGGCCGGGCTTTGAGTCAGCTGGGGCGGCAGGATCTTCAGCGCCACCACGGCGCTGTGGCCCAGTTCCGCGTGGGTCGCCAGGTCGGTGGCTTGCCACACCTGGCCCATGCCACCCATCCCAATCAGGCGTTCCAGCCGGTAGCGCCGGTTATGCGGGCCAATTTCCTGGCCGGCCATCAGTCCCAGTTCGGTGCCCTGGCGCACGATGGTGATGGGCGCTGCCGCCCCTCCCGGCGGCGCATACTCTGCGTCCAGGATGGCATTCTTGCGGCGGTCGAACTCTTGCAGGCTTAACAGGCCATCTTCGTGCAGGGCACGCAGTTCGCGAATCTTGTCTCGGGCTGTCTGCATCTCTCTCGTGCTTTACCTCGCTAGCGGCGCCCCGCATTCTGGACAGAATTTCGCATCTCCGCAATCGGCCGGCACAATATGGCCATTCCGGCAGCGGCGCGCAGTCGACGTGCCCACGCTGGCTTGCGCCCGCAGCAGGTCGAGCTGGTGCTGGCGTTCCTTGTCGCCGACGGTGTCGCGATACGAACGTTCATCGCGGACTTCCTCGCGCGCCAGCCGCAACGCTTCGGCGGTGGTGATGCTGTTCTCGGCGGCCACCACGCCGGCCAGCGCCTGCAGCTGCTCGGGCGACATCGCGGCCTGCGCCTGCTGGCGCATCAGGCGCGACAACGCTTCGGCATTGGGCGTCGCCGCCAGCGCAATCTTGGCCGTGTCGCTCATGCGGCCGATCGCTTCCAGGCGCTCGATGTCGATGCGGGCCAGGTCGGCGGCATGCTGCTGCTGCGCCACCATGCTGTCGTATTCCACCTTCCAGCGGTTGAAGCGCTCTTCGCGCTCGACTTCCATCTTTTTCAGCGACTGCTGCCACTGCGCTTCCTGGTCGCGCAGCTTGAGCTCCAGGCGCTGTTCCTCAACGGCCACCTGGTCAAGCATGGCCTGGCGCGCCAGGTTCTGCGATTGGCGCTGCTGCGCGCCGTCGGCTTCGATGGTGCGCAGCAGCTTTTCATACTGGGCAACCGATTCGGCGGCGGCGCCGCTGAGTTTCAATGCTTCCAGCTTGGCGCTGATCTCGGCCACATGGACGTTCGAACTGGCGTCCTTGGCTTCCTCGCCGCGCGCCAGCTCACGCTTGCGGGCCAGGTGCTGTTCTTCTTCCCACTCGCCGATGCGCTCGGCCTCGCGATGACGGGCCGCGTTGGCCAGCGCCAGGCCCTGGAATTTCGCGCGGTGATGTTCGGCTTCGATTTCCTGCTCACGCTGCTGGGCGTCGATTTCGGCCTTGCGCAAGAGCTGGAGCTGCTTGCGGCGGTGCTCCTCGTCCTCGATGGCCAGCGCCTGCTGGATGCGGTGCTGCAGCTGCTGCTGGTACAACTGGTGCGAAAAGCGCTGCCTGGCCAAGGCTTTTTCTTCCAGGCCGGCCTGCTGCGCCAGTTCCATCTCGGTGCGCATCTTGATCTGCGCCAGCCGGCGCACCTGGTCCCACTGGGCCGCTTCGCCGGCATGCAGCGACTTGTGGCGTGCCAGTTCGTGTTCCAGGTCGGCCAGCGCGGCGCCGGCGCCATGTTCGAATGCTTGCTTGCGGGTCTTGGCCTGGACGATGCGGCCGTACAGGTCGATCTCGCGGGCGCGGATGGCTTGCATCTGCTCCTCGGCCTCTGCCTTCAGCTCCGCCCGGCGGAAGTCGCTGCGCATTTTCTGTTCCTGGCGGCTGATCGCCTGCCATTCTTCCTCGTTATACAGCTGGTCAAGCTGCTTGACATGCTCCAGTTGCCGCTGGCGTTCATCGGCAATCAGGAACAGGCTGCCCTCGCGCTCGCGGTTGTCATCATATTTATCGTGCCGAAGTGACAATGTTTCAAGCTGTACGGCTGCCAGCCCGAATTCGGCCAGGCGCTGCCCCAGCGCGCTATGCAGGCGTTCGTTGAGCTGTTCGCGCAGCACGCTTGAACTGGCCATGTCGCGCACCGAACGGCTGCCCAGGAATTCCGCTGCAAGCTGCCGCATCGACGGCGCCAGCAAGTCATGCAGCTGGAGGGTGGTCACGGTACCCGGCGCGGTCATGAAATGCCGCGCGAAGGCCTGCACATCGTTCACCATCAGTCCCACCGTGAAGTGCGCCGCCAGCTTCAGGAACTCGGCGCTGTGCAAGTCGGTGAAATTGAACTCGACCGGCAGCGGCGTGGTCCGGGTGATCAGGATTTCACCCTGCTCGTCGCGCAGCAGCTTGCCCATGCGCGCAAAGAAACCCTCCAGCTCATACTCGCCCTGCGGCACTGCGGAAACCTGTTCGCCCTGCAGGATGAAAGCGCGGGTCGCGGCCGGAACGTGCAAGGTCTTGGAAAAGATGCCGGACAGCTGGCGCACGCCGAAGAACACCGCCAGCTCGTCGTTGGCTGGAATCCAGCGGTTATCCCGCAACACAGGTTCATTGCGCGGTGCACCCAGCGACAAGCCGCACTGGCTGCAGTAGCCGGAAGTGTCGCCGTTGCGGTGCTCGCATCGCGGGCACTTCACGCCGCCAAAACCAAACATCTTGAACATTGCCTACTCCTCGTCTGTCCCAGCGCCTGCTGATTGTAACAGGGGCGCCACGCGCCGAATGCACACCTCCTTATCTTGGCACAGCGGCAGCCCATCCATTCGTTCTGTTTGAAGGAGGATTTCCCTTCTGTTCGCAATTCGACCGCAAAAGCCCCGTTTTTTTGCATTTCGCACCACGTTTTGGACAGCTTGTCGCACGCCGATGGCGACCGCCAGGCTGCATGGATACAGTGTGCACATGGATAGTCCTCAACCGGAGAACATCATGAAAGCCCTGCGCAATTTCGAAGCCCTGTTCATTGCGATTATCGGCCTGGCCTGCGCCGCCAACTTCCTGGTCGAAAACCGTACCGCCGAAAGCAAGGCGCCGGCCAGCCACGCCAGCGCTGCCCAGCCGGCGCCTGCCGTGCCAGTCGTCGTGGTAGCGGCCAAGCGCATGAGCGAAGCTGAAAAACAGGCCTCGCTGGCGGAAGAACGCAAGGCCGCCAAGGGCAGCAACATCTGAGCAATTGTTACTTGCCTGCGGGATTTGTAAAAAACTGAATCAGGCTTTTCTCCCCGGCGTTGCGCTTGGTATATTGAACTCAGCGCATCACCAGACAGGAGAAATGCCATGTTCAAATCTAAACTCATCGCTGCAGCCGCCCTGGCACTTGGCACGGTTGCATTAGCACCGACTGCCGCGCTGGCGCAGGTTGATTTCAGCGTCGTGATCGGCAACGCTCCTCCGCCACTGCGTTTTGAAAGCGTGCCGCCACCGCGTTACGGCTACGTATGGGCGCCTGGTGTCTGGCGCTGGGATGGTTACCGCCACGTCTGGGTCGCCGGCCATTGGCTGCAGGAACGCCCGGGCTACCGCTACTACCCATCGCAGTGGGTGCGCGTGGATAACGGTTGGGGATGGCGTGAAGGCGGCTGGTCCGTCTACGATAGCCGCCCAAACTACATCCAGGGCCCAAGCTACGGCTACCGCGATTACCACCGCGACTACTACTACTACTACCGCGACCACCATCGCGACCGTTATCGCGACCGTGACCACGACGGTATTCCGGACCGCCATGACCGCGACCGCGACAACGACGGCGTGCCAAACCGTTATGACCGCGACCGCGATGGCGACGGCGTCCCTAACCGCTACGACCACCGTCCCGACAACCCGCATCGCCGCTAACGGCGTGTGAAGACGGCCGCCTAGCCCGCAACAGCGATGTCCTGTTGCGCGGCCCAGGCGGCCATATCCTGCTTGCGGATGGCTGCAGCCATCAGGTCCGGGAATCTGTCCGGCGTGCAGGCAAAGCAAGGAATCCCCATCGCAGCAAATTGGGCCGCATGATGCCGGTCGAAGCTTGGCGCGCCGTTGTCGTCCAGCGCGAGCAGACAGATCATCTGCATCCCGCTGGCCGCCATGGCGCGTGCCCGGGCCAGCATCTGCGCCGCATTGCCGCCTTCGTACAAATCGCTGATCAGGACGAAGATCGTTTCCTGCGGCCGGTGCACCAGGGTTTCGCAGTAAGCCAGGGCCCGGTTGATATCCGTGCCACCGCCAAGCTGGGTCCCGAATAGCACTTCGACCGGATCGCTCAGCAAGTCCGTCAGGTCCACAATCGCCGTATCGAACACCACTACCTGCGTGCTGACCGCCTTGATGGTCGCCAGCACCGCGGCAAAGATGCTGGCATAGACCACCGACGGCGCCATCGACCCGCTCTGGTCGACGCACAGTACGATATCGCGCAGGGCCTGTGTCTTGCGCGCAAAGCCGACGCGCTGTTCTGGCACGATGGTCTGGTAGTCGGCCTGGTAATGGCGCAGGTTGGCCTTGATGGTGCGCAGCCAGTCGATCTCGTTATGGCGCGGCCGGTTGTTGCGGGCCGCACGATTCAGGCTGCCGCTGACCGCCTGGCGCATCGGATTGGACAGCTTGCGCTCCAGCTCCTGCACGACCTGCCGCACCACCTGGCGCGCGGTTTCCTTGGTCTTGCTTGGCATCAGGCGGTTCAGCGACAGCATGGTGGCCACCAGGTGCACGTCCGGCTGCACGCTGCGCAGCATTTCCGGCTCCAGCAGCATCTGGTGCAGGCCGAGGCGGTCCATGGCATCCTTCTGCATCAGCTGCACCACGCTGCTCGGGAAATATTCGCGGATATCGCCCAGCCAGCGCGCAACGCCTGGCGCCGAGCCTTGCAGGCCGCCGCGCCGCTCGCCGGGATCGTACAGCGCGGCCAGGGTGCGGTCCAGCGCCGCATCCTGCTGCTGCAGCGGCAGGTTATCCGCTTCGCTGCCCAGCATCAGGCGCCAACGCCGTTCCAGTTCTTCTTGTGAGCACTGCTTCTCGCTCATGCTGCCACCTCGCTTGTTTCTACAGGGCCGAGCAAGGCCGCCAATACCGGCAACACCAGGCTGGCCCGCGCTTCGTCGGTACCGGCGCTGGCCACTGACTGCGCCAAAGCCACCGTGCCAGTTGCAACGCGTTGCCCCAGCTGGCGCCGTTCCGCCGCCTCGAAGGTGGCGAATGTGCGGCGCAGCAGCGGCAGCAATTCCATGAAAGTTTCTCCGGGCAGGCTGGCGACCCAGGTTTGCAGGATCTGCCACAGCTGCTCGTTCATCACCAGCAGCAAGCCACTGCCCTGCAGGAAGCCTTCCAGCCATTCGGCGCTGGACAAGGGCTCGATCGGGTTGGTGCAGGCCAGCGACAACGCCTGCGCCACCTGCCCTACCTGCCAATGCTGCTGTTCCAGCAGGATGCGCACGGCACGGCCAGCAATCAGCGCGTGTGCCTGGCCGCGCGTGCATTGCTCAAGCGCTTCCAGCCACGCTGCGCGGTGCTCGGGCTTTTGCAGCAGGCCGATCGCATTATTGGCTTGAAGCAGTTGTCGCAGCAGTACCTGCGCCGCCTCTTCGTTGATGCCCCGAGCCGCCAGCGGCAAGGCGATGCAGGCACGCTGCACCAGGCCATCCATCACCTGCGCCACGCTGGCGGTATCGGTATTGCGGGTGCTGCCATAACGCAGCACATTGGCCAGCGGCGCCAGCGCTTCCAGCAAGGCGCCCGCTTCGTGGGTGCTTGCGGCCAGCGCTTGCATGCGTGCCATCACTTCCGGAACGGCGTGGCGCGCATCGGCCAGCAACATCTGCTCTGCCAGCCCGGAGACGTCAGCCAGGCGCGATGCGCTGCGCGCCAGGTGCACCAGGCGCGCATTGCATGCCGTTTCCACGGTGGCGCCCCAGACGTTGGCTTCGATCAGCCGCACTTCGAAATCCGGTTCCCAGGCCAGTACCCATTTCTCATGGAAGCTGCCGCTCTTGCCGCTCACCGCGCGGGTGCGCCCCCAATCGATGCCCAGCAGCGACAGGCGGTGCAGGAACACGCTCTTTTCCATGTGCTTGGGCTGGCGCAGGTCCAGTTCGAGGTCCTGCTGGTCGGCGCGCGGCGCCATGCGGTAGCTTTTCTGGAGCTGGCGCACATCTGCGGGCAGCGGCAGGGTCGGCGTCTCAGCCGGTACCGCGCCAAGCCGGTCGTTGACCAGCAACTCGCGCTCGATCAGGCGCAGCGGCGCCTCGCTTTCGCCAAACAGCACGCTTTGCAGCGCATCCAGCAACTCGCCCAGGCCGGCGCGGGAGCGGTCGCGCAAGGCGGCCAGGCTTTCGGCCAGGCGCAGCGCTTCGATCACGTGCGCCGACGAGGCATCCAGGCCGTTCTTGCGCAGCAGGCGCACGGCGTCGGTCAGCCAGTAAGCCGATGCGCGCTGCGGCGTGTGCCACAGGTGGTGGTACCAGCCGGGGGCTTGCACGCCGGCGCCGTAGCCGCTGTCGAAACTCAGGCGGCCGTAACTCCACGGCGTCCAGGTGGCCGCAACCTTGGCTTTCGGAAGCTCGCTCAGCACGTCCTTGTCATGCTTGGCGGTGGGCATGTCGCGCAAGGCCGGCACGTGCCAGGCGCCGCACACCACGGCGATCCGTTGGTAGCCCTGCTTCTGGGCGGCGCGGATCATCTGGCGCATATGCGCCTCACGCTGGGCTTCGCGCGGCGCCAGCGGCTCCTCCAGCGACTGGCGGGCCACCGACATCATTTCTTCGATGGCCGCGAACAGCTCCAGGCTGTCGTGGCGCTGCTCGACCAGGTGGTCCCACCAGGTTTCGAAATCCGAGAATCCGGCGGCTTGCGCGAGTTGGAGCATTGCATCGCCGCTGCGCTGGACCGGCTGCGGCGCATCTTCGCCCCCTTCCTCGGCCGCCACCGACATGTTCGCGGCCAGCGTGTGCGCCATCGGCAGGTCGATGAAGCGGGTCGGCACGCCGTGCGCCTGGCCATACTGGATGGCCTGCCATTCCGGCGAAAACTCCGCGAACGGGAAATGCGAGGCATGCTGCGGCATGGCCGGAGCGTACACCAGCAGCGCCACCGGCGGGCGCATCTCTGCGTGCGCGGCCAGCGGCAGCAGATCGTCCGCTTCCGGCGGGCCTTCGATCAGGATCGCATCCGGCTGCAATTGCTGCAAAGCCTGCGCCAGGCTGCGCGCGCAGCCGGGGCCATGGTGGCGGATGCCGAAGAAATGCAGTGCCATCAGAGCACTGCGTGGCAGGCGCGGTACAGGTCTTTCCAGCCTTCGCGCTCCTTGACCACGGTTTCCAGGTATTCCAGCATGACCACGCGGTCCTGCACCGGGTCCTTGACGATGGCGCCCACCACCGACGATGCCATGTCGGCCCCGCGCAGCATGCCGTCGCCGAAGTGCGCCGCCAGCGACATGCCGTTGGTGACGACCGAAATCGCTTCGGCGGTGCTCATGCTGGCGCTCGGAGACTTGAGCTTGATCTTGCCGTCGTCGGTCTGGCCTGCGCGCAGTTCGCGGAAGATGGTGACGATGCGGCGGATTTCTTCCAGCGCCGGCTTCTCGATCGGCAGCTCCAGCGCGCGGCCCAGGCTGGCCACGCGGCTTTCAACGATGCTGACTTCTTCGTCGGCGCTGTCCGGCAGCGGCAGCACCACGGTGTTGAAACGGCGCTTCAGGGCGCTCGACAAATCGTTCACGCCACGGTCGCGGTCATTCGCGGTGGCGATCACGTTGAAGCCCTTGGCTGCCTGCACGTATTCATCCAGTTCCGGAATCGGCAGGATCTTCTCGGACAACAGGCTGATGAAACTGTCCTGCACTTCGGAAGGAATGCGGGTCAGCTCCTCGATACGGGCCAGCTTGCCGGTGCGCATGGCGCGCATCACCGGGCTTGGCACGATGGCGTCCTGGCTCGGGCCCTTGGCCAGCAGCTGCGCGTAGTTCCAGCCGTAGCGGATGGTTTCTTCCGCCGTACCGGCCGTGCCCTGCACCACCAGGTTCGAATTGCCGCTGATCGCCGCCGCCAGGTGTTCGGACACCCAGGATTTGGCCGTACCAGGCACGCCCAGCAGCAGCAAGGCGCGGTCGGTTGCCAGCGTCGCCACGGCGATCTCGATGGTGCGGCGCTTGCCGATGTACTTCGGCGTAATCTCGAATCCGTTGTCCAGCGTGCCGCCCAGCAGGTAGGTGGCGACCGCCCACGGCGACAGTTCCCAGTTCGGCGGGCGCTGACGCTGGTCGGCTTCCTTCAGCGCTTCCAGCTCATGTGCAAACTGCTGTTCGGCGCTTTGGCGCAGTACCTTGATTTCGTTAGCCATGCTCACTCCTTATTGTTCATAAAGCTGCGGTGCAGCGTGTTCTTGAAGCGCAGGGCTTCTTTCATTTCGTCGACCAGTTGGCGCCAATTGTCCCAATGCGGCCATCCCGGCTCCGGCCAGCCCTGTTCCAGGTAATCCATTTCACTGACATCCAGCAAGGCTGACATCGTGTCGAACTCCAGCTTCATGCTGTAGCTCGGCGCATCCTTCTCGCGCATCATCTGCTGCAAGCGTCCCAGCAGCAGGCGCGACACGGCCGGCGACAGCTGGGCGCTGCCTGCGCTTGCCATTTCCCGGGCCAGCATCAGTGCATCGGGCACGCCCTGGGCATTGCCGCATTCCAGCCATGCGTGCAGCACACGCTCGCGTCCCGCAGGCGGCAAGGCCATCGCCATCTCGGCGAACCTCGCGGACAGCACGCGGGCATTGGGCACCTTCGACGCATGGATGGCGACGAACCACTCGGCCGCCTGTTCCGAGCCGGCGCGGGCGGAGAAACCGATGGCGTGTGCCAGGCCTTCCTGCAGCACGCGGCCGAATTCGTTGGCCTGCATTACCTGCAGCACGCCGGCCGGACCAACGCCCCAGCGCCCGGACCAGTGCGACGGCGGCACGCATTGCATCATATTGAACAGCCAGGACTGCTTTTCGCCCATGTGGTAAGGGTTTTCGACGCCGACGCCGTCGCGCTTCATTGCCTTGTCGCAGGCTTCCGGCAGCGCCACATCCAATGCCGGCAGTTCGCCCTCGCCCTTTGACTGCAGCGTGAACAGGGCCTCCAGCCGCGCAGCGCAGCGCGCACCGAGCTGGGAGCCGGGCAGGATGGCCAGCAACTCACGGGCGGCGCCGCGCACCTCCTTGCGCTTGTCGTCCAGCGCGGCCTCCAGGAAAGGCTCGTCGGCCAGCGACAGCCCCACTTCCAGGCACGGCAACAGCGTTGCGCGCAGGTCGGCTGGCTCCTGCGCCCAGCCGCTTTGCAAGCTCGCCAGGGCCGCAGCAGGATCGGCAGCGCGCATCGCCCGCAATGCTGCTGCGCGCTGCGCAGGACTTCCGGTATTCCATGCCTGGTCAACGGCAGCCGAATCATCGGAGCCGGCAACGTATTTCGCGCTCCATTCCGGATTTTGCGCCACCAGCCAGCGGCCGCGCTCCCCGAGGACCGGCAGCAGCTTTTCACGCAATGCCGGCTTGCCCATCCCTTGCTCCAGCAACGGAACCAGGCAGGCATGGGGCACGGCCACGCCGGATGCGTGCGCAAGCGCCAGCCAGGCCGGCAGCAGGCCGGGGTGCATGCCGCGCATCAGCAGCAGCAAAATGTCTTCGGCGGCGCGCGGGCACGCAGCGCCGCCCAGCACCGCGGCCGCTGGCGCCTGCAAGCCCGCCGCAGGCAGGAAGCCGGCGCGCTGCCACAGGTCCTGCGCGGCCAGGGCCTGCCACAGGCTTTGCCCGGCCAACGGCTGCAACGCAGGCGCAACACCGCTTGCGGGATCGAATGGAACACGGCTGGTGCCGGCCAGCACGGCCTTATGCAAATTAACGGGCAGTTGCATCAGGCGCTCCCCCCATCGAGATTGAAACTTCGGCCGCCGACACTGGCCGACAGCGGCAGGAAGGAATAGCCCTGCCATAATCCGAACACCCGCAACGGATGGCCACCAGCCAGCGCGTGCAGTTGCCAGCCCTGGCGGAATGCCGCATCGACCGCCAGCGCGTCGCCATTGTCTGCGCGCAGCGACCAAGGCATGGCCTTGCCGCCTTCATGGACCGGCGTTACCTGCTCCAGCGCCATCGGCCAGGATTCGAGGAAAGGATTGTCGGCCAGGGCCTGCGCATAGCGCCCGAACTCGGCCGACAGTTCCGTCGGCGCGAGAACCGGCAGCGCGGCCGGCGCTGCGTCCAGCAGCTTCATATCGTCGGCAAAGACCACACGCATTGGCACGGCTGCAGGATAGTAATGCACGCTGCCCTGGTAGATCGCACCAAGCGGCGGGGCCGGCGGCAGCGCCATGCTGCCTGCGGAAAACTGCAGCAGCATGGCCCAGCGCCCGCTGTTCTCGCCACGCAGGAAAGTCGCGCAACTGCCCACGCGCCCATCTTCCAGCGTGCGTGCGCCGAGCACCCGCCAGCGATCATGAACGCCCGGCTGCGCCAGCACATCCTCCTGGCTGGTGGCCCAGCCGATGGCGGCGCGCACGTCATGCTGCAAGCCTTCCGGCAGCGACGCCAGCCGCGCATAGGCTTGCCGCAACAACGCCAGTTGCGCCAGCTCGCGCGCGGCGGCCAGTTCCCAGCCATCGTTGCCGCCGCCATAAATCGAAAGCCCGAGCCGGCGTACGCGCGATGCCAGGCCCGATGCCTGCGTATCGACCAGGCGGGACGCCATGGCCTCCCAATCCTTGGACGGCTTGCTGCGCAGCGTGGCCAGCCCTTCGCGCGCCAGGTCTTCCAGCCAGGCGTCAAGAACGGCCAGGCCGGTTTCCACATTGCCCTGGCGTTTTTCCTGCCGCTTTTGCTGGCTCGCCTCGCGCGCCGCGATCGCTTCCGGCGTTGCCGCCTCCGCTTCTTTGGCGGCCTTCTTCTCGCTGCGTTCCTCGCGGCTTTGCAGCCAGTCGCTCACCCACTGCGGCGCATCGGTTTCCTCGAAGGCGCCGCTATCGCGCGCATACAGCAGGTAAAGGCCGATGCCATGCTTGCAGGGGAATTTGCGGCTCGGGCAATTGCATTTGAAGGCAGGCCCGGCCAGGTCGATCTGGGCGCGGTATGGCTCCTTGCCGCTGCCCTGGCAAAGCCCCCACAGGGCTTGCGCATGGCCACCAAGGCCGGACCATTTGGAAAGGCTGGCCTGCCCGGTGCCAGCTTTGGCGGATGCAGCGTCCGGCGCAAGCGCCAGGATTTGTTCGGCAGTGAGGCTCACAATCACCTGTTAAAGTGGAGGGTAAAACGAGCCGCAAGTGTTGCAAGAATACTTACTTATGTCAATAAAACTAGAGCGTGCGCGTGCTGAAAAACTTGCGCGCCAGCCCGTCCCCACCTCACCTGGCGCATGGCGCGCATGGTTTGACGGCTCCGCCCACCCCAACCCCGGGCGCATCGGCATCGGCGTGCTGCTGTCCGGCCCTGGCGGAGAGCGCGTGGAGATCAGCCGCCGCGCTGGCCACGGCAGCAGCGGCGACGCCGAATACCTGGCCCTGATCGCGGCGCTGGAAAAAGCGGTGGAACTGGGCGTGCCGGAACTGCTGGTCTACGGCGACAGCCAGGTGGTGGTGCAGGATGTGCTGTTGTCGCCCGAGGCCGGGGCAAAAGCGCTGGAGGAACATCGCGCCCGCGTCGGGCAATTGATGGCGGCACTGGCGCTGGTGAATGTGCGCTGGGTGCCGCGTCACAGGAATGGAGATGCGGACCGCCTGTCGCAACATGCGATCCATGAAGGCGCCGCTTAGCGGACCTTGAAAACGCTGACCACGTCGGCCAGGTTGCTGGCCTGGTTCTGCATGGATTCAGCAGCAGCAGCCGCTTCTTCCACCAGCGCGGCATTTTGCTGCGTGACCTGGTCCATCTGGCCAACGGCCTTGTAGACTTCCTCGATGCCGGAGCTCTGCTCGGCGCTGGCGGCCGTGATTTCGCTGATGATGTCCGACACGCGCTGCACGCTGGAGACGATTTCCTCCATCGTGTGACCCGCATCCGACACCAGGCGGGTACCGGCGTTGACCTTCTCCACCGAGTCGCCGATCAGCTGCTTGATCTCTTTCGCCGCCGCAGCCGACCGCTGCGCCAGGTTGCGCACTTCCGATGCCACCACGGCAAAGCCGCGGCCCTGCTCGCCTGCGCGCGCCGCTTCGACCGCGGCATTCAGCGCCAGGATATTGGTCTGGAACGCAATACCGTCGATCACGGTGATGATATCCACGATCTTGCGCGAGGACGCATCGATCGACTCCATGGTGCCGACCACTTCCGACACCACGCTGCCGCCCTTGCGCGCCACCGAGGCAGCAGCGCCGGCCAGCTGATTGGCCTGGCGAGCATTGTCGGCATTCTGCTTGACGGTCGACGTCAGCTCCTCCATCGACGACGCGGTTTCCTCCAGCGACGCCGCCTGCTGCTCGGTGCGCGCCGACAGGTCCTGGTTGCCCGCCGCAATCTCGCTGGAAGCGATGGTAATCGAATGGGTGCCGTTGCGCACTTCGCTGACGATGTTCAGCAAGGCCTGGTTCATGTCGCGCAGTGCGCCCAGCAACTGGCCGGTTTCGTCGTTGCCGTGCACGCGGATATCGCCGGTCAGGTCGCCCGCCGCCACGCGCCGCGCCGCTTCAACTGCGCGCGACAATGGCATGGTGATGCCCTTGGTCAGCATGAAGGCGCATACAGCGCCAAACGCTACCGCCAGCCCCGCCAACACGGCCAGCAGGCTGCGGCTATTGGCGGAAATGCTGTCGATGTCCTTGCCGATGGCGTCGATCTTGCCACGCTGCAGCGCCAGCAGGTCCTGCACCAGCACCTGGTACTGTGCAGCGGCCGGGCGGTAAGTCTTTTCGAACACTTCGTTCGCCTGCTCCAGCTCACCGTCGGTCTTCAGCTTGGCCACCTGGTCGCGCGAGGCGATGTAGACCTTGCGCTGCGCCATGATGCGGTCGAACAGTTCTTTTTCGTCAGCGTCGCTGATCAGCGGCTCGATACGCTTCTGCAAGTCGGAAGAGGCAGCGGTCGATGCCTTCGATTCCTCGGCAAAGAAGGAGCCCAGCGATGCGTCGCTGCTGCGGGCAATCGCGGTAGTACGGCGGATCGCGCTGTCGATCTTCGAATACCAGTCGGAGATCATGCGTTCCTTGGCCAGCGGAGTTTCCATCATATGGCGCGTGGCGCCGGCAACCTGCTGCAGGCGCCAGACGCCGAGGGCAGCGATCACAATGGACAATGCAAGCGTCACGGCAAAGCCGAATGCCAGGCGTTTGCCGATACTCATATTATTCAGGAACTTCATGCCGCCATCTTCTCGATCAGGCCCATGTCGGCCGACGACATCAGGCGTTCAATATCAACCAGGATCAGCATGCGGTCTTCG
>DASWTB010000433.1:0-4768 GCA_036402315.1 Pseudoduganella sp.
TTCCATATACGGTTTTCGCAGGTTAAATGGAGGCGGAAGCGAGGAGACGACAGGCGCGCACCCGGTGTCGGGTAGCAGCGTTATAAATAAAGGGCGTTGCCGGGTGATCCTCGGCAACGCTTTTTTCATTTGGGCTTTCCGCCCGTGTTGTGACGCCTTCGCCCCGTTTTGGGGCGCTCATGCCGCATCGGCATCACCTGGCAGCCTCACGCATGCGACAATGCGGGCGCGCTTCGCTGCCCGCCCATGTCCGCCACCGTTCCCCCTGATCCCACCCCAGCCACGCCAGACCATGGCGGCGCCATCGCGCCGCAGGTCCAGGTACGCCTGGGACAGGGCGCCGACGCTGCGCTGGTATCGGCGTGGCTGGACCACATTGCGCCGTTGCCCGTGCCCGCCGCACGCGCGCGGCAACTGATGCTGGGCGAACTGCTGGCCCAGTCAGGGCGCGGCATCTGCCTGCTGGCTTGCGACGCACCGGACGGCGGCGGCCTGCTGGCCTGCCTGCCGGCGGCCTTGCTGCCCAGCCTCGAGCTTGCGGGCTTCGCGGCCTGCGCCAGCGAGTGGTGGGTACGGCCTGAACTTGACGGGGCCACCCGCCGTGCCTGCCTGGAAGCCTGCTGCGCCACGCTGGCCGACTGGGGCCGCGCCCACGGCATCCGCCATGCACTGCTGGCCCCCGGCCTGGTGGCCGGTCACGGCGGCGCGCCGCCGGGCTTCTGCCTGCATGTCAACGGCATGTGGCACCGCAGCCTGGTGCCGACGGCCAAGGTACTGGGCTGATCCGCCGCGCCCGGCCGTGCGCCGGCGCCGCTGTCCCGGCTTTCCTGCTTTTCCCTTTTTCCTTTTCGCTTTTCTGCAATGACGGAATTCGCATTCCTGGCGGTCGCCGCCTTTCTCGCCGGCCTGATCGACGCGGTCGCCGGCGGCGGCGGGCTGGTCCAGATCCCGGCGCTGTTTTCGGCCTATCCCAACCTCGCCCCGGCCACGCTGCTCGGCACCAACAAGGTCGGTTCGATCGCCGGCACCGCCAGCGCGGCGCTGCGCTACGGCCGCAGCGTGCGCATTTACTGGGGCGCGACCGCGCCGGCCGTGGTGGCGGCCTTTGCGTGCTCGATGGCCGGTGCCTGGGCGCTGACCATGATCCCGGCCGAGCCGCTGCGCAAGGCGCTGCCGTTCGTGCTGGTGGCGCTGCTGGTCTACACCGTTGCCAAGAAGGACCTGGGTGCCGAGCACGCGCCCACGCTGAGCGGCTGGGGCGAACGCGGCGCGGCGCTGCTGGCCGGTGCCGTGCTGGGCTTCTATGACGGCGTGTTCGGGCCGGGCACCGGCAGCTTCCTGATGATCGTGTTCGTGCGGGTGTTTGGCTATGACTTCCTGCACGCGGCGGCGTCGACCAAGCTGGTCAACCTGGCCACCAACCTGGCGGCACTGCTGCTGCTCGCCAGCAAGGGCCATATCTGGTGGCAACTGGGCCTGGTGATGGCGGTGGCCAACGTCGCCGGCAGCCAGGTGGGCAGCAAGCTGGCGCTGCGCCATGGCAGCGCCTTCGTGCGCAAGGTATTCATCGTGGTGGTCAGCGCGCTGATCCTGAAGACCGCCTGGGACGCCTTCATCCGCTGACGGCAAAGCCAGGCTGGGCGCGCGATGCGGGTTAATCCTCGCTGTTCGCGCCAGGGCGCTGTGATAGACTCGATCCGCATTCCCGACCGCACGGTCGGTGAATCGCCGAAGCGCCTTTCCGGGGGAGTGGCGTGGACGGGAAATGGGGAGCGGCCCGGTGTCGCTCCTGGTTGTAGCGCAGGTGCCGGCGATGTGCCTGCGTTGACCCGAGGGGTCCAAAAAAAGGGGCATCCGCCGGCGGACGCCGGACGGATGCCTTTCCGTTTCAGGAACCGAAGGAGACAAGATGGATTTCAAGCGCGCCAGCCTGCTGGCAATCGCTGCGGCCAGCCTGGTTGCCGGGGCCGCCCAGGCGCAGGTCAAGGTCGGGGTGACGGTGTCGGCCACCGGTCCGGCGGCATCGCTGGGCATTCCGGAAAAGAACACCTTCACGCTGATGCCCAAGGAGATCGCGGGCAAGAAGATCGAGTACATCGTGCTGGACGATGCCTCGGACACGACCACGGCGGTCAAGAACACGCGCAAGCTGATCAGCGAAGACAAGGTCGACGTGATGGTCGGTTCGACCGTCACGCCCAATTCGCTGGCGATGGTCGACGTGGTGGCCGAGAACGAGACCCCGATGATCACCATGGCGGCCTCGGCCCGCATCATCGAGCCGATGGACGCCAAGCGCGCGTGGGTCTTCAAGACCCCGCAGAACGACTCGCACATGGCCACCGCCATTGCCGAGCACATGAGCAACAACAACGTGAAGACGGTGGCGTTCATCGGCTTCGCGGATGCCTATGGCGACAGCTGGGCGCAGGAATTCGCCAAGGTCGCCGAGCTGCGCAAGATCAAGGTGGTTGCCAACGAGCGCTTCGCCCGCACCGATACTTCGGTCACCGGGCAGGTGCTGAAGATGATGGGCGCCAATGCCGACGCGGTGCTGATCGCCGGCTCGGGCACGCCCGCGGCGCTGCCGGCCAAGACGCTCAAGGAGCGCGGCTACAAGGGCAAGATCTACCAGACCCACGGCGTCGCCAATGCCGACTTCCTGCGCGTGTGCGGCAAGGACTGCGAAGGCACCTTCCTGCCGGCCGGCCCGCTGCTGGTGGCCGAGCAGCTGCCCGACAGCAATCCGGTGAAGAAGCCGGCGCTGACCTACAAGACCGCCTATGAGAAGGCCTTCGGCGGACAGGTTTCGACCTTCGGCGGCCATGCCTGGGATGCGGGCCTGATCCTGCAGCACGCCATCCCGGAAGCGCTGAAGAAGGGCCAGCCGGGCACCAAGGAGTTCCGCAAGGCACTGCGCGATGCCATGGAGCAGACCAAAAACCTGCCGGTGTCGCACGGCATCATGAACATGAGCGCCACCGACCACCTCGGCTTCGACCAACGCGCGCGCGTGATGGTGCAGATCGTCGACGGCAAGTGGAAGTTGCTGAAATAAGCGGCTGACCCCGGCGTCTGGCGCCGGCCGGCACGGCCTGCCGGAGTCGCAGTGAAGCAGGGCGCATGGCTGACCATGCGCCCTTTGTTCTGGTGCCGGCCGGGTGACTGCGCGCGCAACCTAGGGTTGCTCTGTATTTCCGCATTGCGCAACCCGTTTACTATTTCGTAACCCGAAGCGCACCACCCTGTCGGCCCGTCGGCGCCCCGCTGACCCCGTTCGATGCAGGCAGGTTTTCCAACAAGACGGGGAGACAATGGACTTATCAATCGCCGCCATCCTGGCGCAGGACGGCATCACCTCGGGCGCGATCTACGCGTTGCTGGCGCTGGCTCTGGTGCTGGTGTTCTCGGTGACCCGCGTCATCTTCATTCCGCAGGGCGAATTCGTTGCCTATGGCGCACTGACGCTGGCGGCAATGCAGGCCGGGCACGCACCGCAAACCAGCTGGCTGCTGGTGGCGATGGGCGTGCTGACCTTTCTCTACGAGACCGTCACCGTGCTGCGCAGCGCCGAGCTGCGGCGCACGCTTGGCCAGAGGCTGGCGGTGCTGGCCGGCAAGTACCTGGTGTTCCCGCTGGCGGTGCACTGGGTGGTGCAGCAATATGGCGCGCAGCCGCTGCCGATGCTGGCGCAGGTCGCGCTGACGCTGCTGATCATCATCCCGCTCGGGCCGATGCTGTACCGGCTGGCCTACCAGCCGCTGGCCGAGGCCAGCACGCTGGTGTTGCTGATCGTATCGGTGGGCGTGCACTTCGCGCTGGTCGGCCTGGGTCTGGTGATGTTCGGCGCCGAGGGCTCGCGCACCAATCCGTTCTCGGATGCGCGCTTCGAGGTCGGCGCGCTCAGCATCTCCGGGCAGAGCCTGTGGGTGGTGGCGGTGTCGGCCCTGCTGATCGGCGCGCTGTACTTTTATTTCGAACGCACGCTGCAGGGCAAGGCACTGCGTGCGACCGCGGTGAACCGGCTGGGCGCGCGCCTGGTCGGCATCGGCACCACGCAGGCGGGGCGCCTGTCGTTCACGCTGGCGGCGGCGATGGGCGCGCTGTGCGGCATCCTGATCGCGCCGCTGACCACGGTGTACTACGAGTCGGGCTTCCTGGTGGGGCTGAAGGGCTTTGTCGGCGCCATCGTCGGTGGGCTGGTGAGCTATCCGGTGGCGGCGCTCGGCGCGCTGCTGGTGGGCCTGCTGGAATCGTATTCGTCCTTCTGGGCCAGCGCGTTCAAGGAGGTCATCGTCTTCACACTGATCATTCCGGTGCTGCTGTGGCGCTCGCTGACGAGCAAGCATGTCGAGGAGGAGGAATAAGCCATGACCATGCTGACCGACAAGCAGGCCGGCGTGGCCGGTGCCGAAGCCGGCAGCCGCGCGCGGCTGAACCGCAACCGGGTGCTGGTGCTGGTGCTGATCGTGGTGCTGGCGCTGCTGCCGGTGCTGCCGACGCCGGAGTTCTGGATCACGCTGGGCAACTACATCGGGCTCTACAGCATCGTCGCGATCGGGTTGGTGCTGCTCACCGGCGTGGGCGGCATGACCTCGTTCGGGCAGGCGGCGTTCGTGGGACTGGGCGCCTACAGCACCGCGTACCTGACCACGCAGTTCGGGCTGTCGCCGTGGTTCGGGTTGCTGGTGGGGCTGGTGATCACGATGGCGTCGGCCTATGTGATCGGGCTGATCACGATGCGCATGTCCGGGCACTACCTGCCGCT
>DASWTB010000434.1:0-2238 GCA_036402315.1 Pseudoduganella sp.
CAGGTCGATCATGGCCGCGAAGATCACTTCGGAGTCGGCGTGGTTGATCGCGGACAGACGGCCCTTGATGGCCAGCAGCTTGTCCTTGGCGGCGATGCGGGTCGCCTCCGGCAGCGCAGGATCGAAGCGCTCTTTCCACGCGTCGACCAGTTCCTTCACCAGCGCAGGGTGGCGGCGCAGGATCTCCGCCATGTAGCGCACGGTGAACTGGGTACCGGCCTGGCGCCAGTAGCTCATGTAGGCGCGCACCAGTTGCACTTCGCGCAGGCGCAGGCCGCCTTCAACGACCAGGCCATTCAGGCGGCCGTCTTCGGCTTCGTTGTTGAACAGGGCGTTGAACAGGTCTTCCGCCACTTGCACCACGCCAGGACGGGACAGTTCGAGCGCGCTTTGCGCATCGACTGCCAGGCTGGTCACGTAGTGCTTCTTGCCGTCCGCAGTGCGGATGGTGTGCGCCGATTCGCGCTCGATAGCCACGCCCGCATTGTGCAGCGCAGGCAGGATAGAGGACAGCGCAGGCACGCGGTCCACTGAGTACAGGCGGATGGTGGTGGCGGCATTGCCTTCGGAAGGCAGCTCGACGCGCACGGCGACGCGCTCGTCCACGCCATTGCGCAGGATCTTGTCCAGGTCGTGGAAGGCCACGCTTGGTGGAGTAGCCGCAACGTAGTCGACCGGCAGCGTGGAGCACAGCTTGCGCAGGCTGTTGCGCAGCGGCTCTTCGCCTACCTTGTCGGCCAGTTCGGAGAACTGGTCGTGCCAGCCGTCCAGCACCGTCAGCAGGGGGCGCTGGATATCGCTTTCCAGGTCCAGCGGGTAGCGTGCGGCGTGCGCGATCAGGTACAGGCGGGCCAGCGGGCCGTCCGACACCAGGGTTTGCGAGCTGACGTGAGTGGCGCCGGAGCTTTCCTGCAGGGCGCGCGCCAGCGCGTGCGCCACGGAAGCGGAGTAGCGTTCGCGCGGCAGGTAGACCAGCACGTTCAGGTGGCGGGCATACACGTCGCGGCGGGCGAATACCTTGGCGCGCGGCTGCTTGTACAGCGACACTACGGCGCCGCACACTTCGGCCAGCCATTCCGGTTCCGCTTCCAGCGCTTCGGTGCGCGGCAGCGATTCCAGGATCTCGATGAATTTCTCGGCGCGGAAACCGGTTTCGCGCACGCCGGCGATCTTCAGCACTTGCGCGATGCGGCCGCGTGCGAACGGCAGGCGGGCCAGCGGGGTCAGGTTGGCGGCACGGGTGAACAGGCCGACGAAGCAATGCTCGCCCAGGATGGCGCCCTTGCCGTCGGTGTGGCGCACGCCGACGAAGTCCAGCGACTGGTCGCGGTGCAGGGTGCCGCCGACGTCGGCCTTGACGATCGACAGGGTGTGGGCGCGCTTGGACAAGGTGTCGAAGTCGCCAGGGATATTGGCCAGGCAGGTGCCGTAGATAGGGTGCGAGGTGTCCTGCAGCACGCCGATGCGGCTAGGGATGTCGCGTTCCAGTTCGCGTGCGCCCGGCTTTACCTGGTAGTAGGCGTAGCCATGCACTTCAAAGCCTTCGTCGCGGGCCCACTGCAGGAAGGCTGCTACTTCCTGGCCTTCTTCGCCGTGGCCGGCGGATTCGGTAGCGACTGCGGTGAAGCGGTCCTTCATTGCGGCCAGGTCGCGTTTCACGACGGCGGCGTCGCGCGCCACCATTTCGATGCGGTCGGTCAGTTCTTTCAGCGCGCCGTCTTCCAGTTTTTCGGATAGCAGGCACAGGACCATGGACTCGAGCTTGTCGCCTTGCTGGCCGACTGCCTCCACCGCGCCATCGGCGCTGCGGCGCACCGGCAGCACGGCGTTCAGCACGCCGTTGGAGCCGACACGCAGCTTGCGCATGGCGATCACGATGGAGTCGACCAGGTATGGCATGTCGTCGTTGACGATCAGCAGCGCGGTGGCGTGACCGCCGCGGGCTTCTTCGTATTGGAGCTTGGCGATCTGGCAGCCGGTGCCGGTGCGCTTGGCCAGTTGGGTGAAACCTTCCACAAGGACCGGGGCCAGGCTGCCGGGGGACAGGTCGGCCAGGTCTTCATCGTCCAGGGAGCCGAGCCAG
The DNA here is from genome assembly GCA_036402315.1 of Pseudoduganella sp. Classification (GTDB taxonomy): domain Bacteria; phylum Pseudomonadota; class Gammaproteobacteria; order Burkholderiales; family Burkholderiaceae_D; genus Rugamonas. Next base: position 2,084 of record DASWTB010000434.1, read on the forward strand.
GCCTCGATCAGTTGCGCGATCGGGCCGCTGGCTTTGACCAGTTCGAGCGTTTGCTTGCGCAACTCTTGTGGCATTTGTTTCATTTGCTTCTCCAAATACGTTGTAGGTATCTTCTTTTCTTAAACCGGTAAACCAGTGTCAGACCCGCAGGGTCT
>DASWTB010000435.1:0-10040 GCA_036402315.1 Pseudoduganella sp.
CATCTTTTTCGCATGGCGAAAAAGATGGCAGATTGCCGGAGCTGACCCCGACTTTTATTTCGAGAGTTCGGCTTCGAAGGCGGCGCGGGTTTTGGCGTCGAGGGTTTGCAGGGCGCGCTCGAGCTTGGCTGGCGGGATGCCGGCTGGCTTGCTGAAGATGGCTTGGCCGATCAACACCAAGGCGGCGGTCAGTACCGCGACGCCGGCGGCGGCGGCCAGCAGGCGCAGTTCGCGGCGCGAGAACGGTTCGTGGGAAGTGGGAATGGGGCGGGCGCCGGGTGGCGGGACGTAGGCGGGGCCAGCCGCAGTTGCATTCGCGGGCGCGCCTGTCGGGGCGTGCGCGCTGCCCAGCCGCGCCAGGTGGCGTTCGACCGCTTCTTCCAGCACCGCTTCGTTCAATGCCACCAGGGCGAAAATCGGGTCGTCGACATCTACCTTGATGCCGGTCTTCTCAAATACGTGCAGGCGTAGTTTCTGCGGGTCGAGGGCCATTTACCAGTTCACCAGGTCGAGTTGTTCGAACAGGTCGCGGAACACGACCTTGATGCGCTGCTTTTCCATCACATTGAACTTGTCGCTGGCCTTGACCTCGTCCACCGTCAGGCGGCCAGTGTTCATCTTCTTCACGTCGGCGCCGAAGGTGTCGGCGTTGCGTGCGCTCAGCACCACGCGGCCGCGCACGCGCTGCGAGTTGTCGGCGTAGGTCTGCGATTCAAGGAAGGATTTGCCGGACGCCGATTGCAGCAGCCCGAAATGCTCGTTCTCCCACAGTACCAGCGGCACCTGGGTCGACTTGGCGGTCGTCACGAAGCCCATCGCCGTATCGTGCAGCGTGTCGCCGCCGCCCACGATGGTGTGAATGTAGACCTTGCGGCCCGATTCCTCCAGCAGGTTGAAGCAGTCGTTTTCAATCAGGTAGGCCATCAGCGGCGAGAAGGTGTTGGCGCCATTGTCGACCACGCAGTTGCCGTCTTCTTCCAGGATGTCGATCATCAGCGCGTCAAAGCGCTTGGGGTCGATGGTGCGCGATTCGGTCATCACCGGCACGTGCTTCACATCCAGCGCTTTATAGCGCGAGAAGGTGGTGTTCTCCTGGTCGGTGTCGTAGCAGCGCAGCGCGGTCTCGCTCTTGGTCTTCAGCCATTGCGCGAGGATGGTCGATACATACGTCTTGCCGATACCGCCCTTGCCCTGCAGGACGAAGTGAACCGTGTTTTGCATTGATGCTCCTGTTATCAGTGGCAGTTGGCCGTGCCGCTGTCACGGGCCTCCTGCTGCGGGCGCTCCGGCGCCGTCTTCGGTGGGACCGGCAGGAACTCCCATTCGTAGCTGTTTTCCTTCAAAACCAATTTCAGCACACCGGTGCGCCAGTTGGACCGGGCTTCGCTCTGCTCATTCAGCCAGAGGAAGGGCGTGAGCATGGCGCCGCCGGTGCCGACCACGAACTGGCGCACGCCGCGCGCCGCATCGGGCTGCGCGTCGGCATCCATCGGCGCCAGGCGCTCGTAGTCGTGATCATGCCCGGACAGCACCAGTTCGACGCCGGCGGCGTGCAGTGCGCGCCAGACTTCCTGCATCTTCATGGTCGGGGTGTGTCCGCCAGAACTATACATGGGCGCGTGCCAGTAGGCGAGGGTGCAGCGCGCCTTGCTGGCGGCCAGGTCGTCTTTGAGCCACAGGAGCTGGCGCTGGTGGTCGGCGGCTTTCAGGTCGCTGTTCAGGGAGATGAAGTGCCAGCCGCCCTTGTCGAAACTGTAATAGCCGCGGCCGGGCGGGCCGGCCAGTTCGCCAAAATAGTCGAAATAGCCGGTGGCTTTGCCGCTGGCGTATTCGTGGTTGCCGGGCGTGGGGCGGGTGCGCACCTTGAACTGGCCCCAGGTGGGGGCGTAACAGTCGCTGAATTCGGCCGGGGCTCCATTCGGGTAGGTGTGGTCGCCCAGGGTAAGGATCAGGGCCTCGGGGTCGCCCTTGGCGATAAGGGCGGCGGTTCCCGCGGCGCCGGAGTCCGCGGCACGGCTGTAGCGGCAGTCGGCGATGTCACCGGCGGCGTACACCGTCAACGGGCGCGCGGCATGCGCGGCGGCCGGGACGGCGAGGGCGGCTGCGGCAGCCAGCCAAGGTAGAATGCGTGTTTTCATTGGCACCATTTGAACAGGCATGCGAGTTTCACCATCCAGCGAGCAGGAAGCGATCCTGAAGTCCCGCGCCCAGACCTTGATGATCGAGGCGCGCGCAGGGACAGGCAAGACTACCACGCTGGCCATGCTGGCGGCACAGGAACCGGGCGTGGTGCTGGGCCTTTGCTTCTCGGAGGGCGCGCGCCAGCGCTTCTATGAAAAGCTGGCGCTGGAATGCCCGGAGCGCAAGGTGCAGGTGCTGACGGTGGAAGCGCTGGCTCGCTCGCAGCTCACCCGCATCGCGGAACACGGCAACTGGCTCGACCTGCCGGAGCGCTGGTCCAGCCTGGAGCAGATGCGTCCCATGCTGGTGGCGGCCGCCAACACGGTCTGGCAGCGTCACGAAGGCCGCTACACGGAGTTCGATTTCGACTTCGAGCGCAGCACCCAGCGTGTGGAAATGATGCTGCAATTGCTGGCGCAGATGAAGGCTACCCTGGCGACGCTGCGCTTCGAGGATGAAGTCTTCGACGATTTCACCTTCGACGAGTTGTGCAACGAGTTCCAGCTGGAAGATCGCGAGATTGTCGAAATCTTCCATGAATTCGAGCGCCGCCGCCAGCCGCAGGCCGGCCATATCCTGTGGCAGGCGCCGGTCGATTACGCGACCGACCTGGTGTCGATCCTGCGCCGCTTCCCGGAGGCCGTGCACGACATGCCGCAAGCCAGCCTGCTGCTGGTCGACGAATGGCATGACGTGAACGCCGCCGAATTCGAATTGCTGCAACTGTTCCGCCGCAACGCGCGGCTGGTGGTGGTGGGCGACCGCCACCAGGTGATCAACGCCGAACGCGGCGCCGACCCGCGCTTCTCGGGCGGCGGCTTCGAGCTGGCCTTCCCGGATGCGGAACGCCTGCCGCTGTCGCAGTCGCGCCGCTGCGGCGTGTCGCTGAAAAAGCTGCTGGAACGCGCCTTGCCCAAATGCGGCTTCGAATCGCACCCGGACACCTACTCGGAAGTGCGCCATGTCGAATACGACCACACTGACCCGCAAGCCTGCGCCCGCGCCGTGGTCGCCAAGGCCAAAGAGCTGGCGCTGGGCCCCGACCTGGCCATCATCCTGCGCGAAGTGGACCAGAGCGTGGAAATCGAGAATGCCCTGCTGGATGCCGGCCTGCCCTACAACTGCGACGGTTTCGCCTCCTACCTCAAGCGCCCAGAAATCATGGCACTGCGCGCCCTGCTGCACGTGGCCAGCGGCGACTACAGCACACTGAAGGCCGACAAGGAAAGCTGCGAACTGATGGTCGACGGCCTGCAAACCTATTTCGCCGTATCGGGCGACCGCCGCGACTACGAGTCCAGCCACGCCATGTACGGTTCCGGCGACGCCTACCAGCAGCAGAAAGACGCTGTGGTGCGCGATCCGGAAACCCTGGAATTCATGTTCAGCGGCCTGCTGTGCGCCGAGCAGCACTACGACAGCGGCGCCACCCGCCGCTGGAAGCAACGCCTGGCCGCCGTGCTGGCGCAGATGAAGGAACAGGCTGCAACTGCCAGCGCTGCGCAACTGCTGGAGATGGCCAGTACGGGCCTCGACCTGCCTGCGGCCACCCGCCGCACCTTTGTCAAGCGCGCCCACGCCGATTCCGTGCTGCGCACCCTGCGCGCCTTCATGGAATTTGCCCAGAGGCAGGGCGATGCCAAGGCGCCGGCCTTCCTCGAGGAACTGCGCCGCCGCCAGGTGGCGACACGCGGCAAGCCGGCAGCGCGTGGGGGCGCAAGCAAGGTGCTGGCGCTGGCCACCGTGCAGTCGGCAAAGGGCAGGGAATGGCAGCAGGTGCTGCTGCCGTATATGGAAGAAGGCCAGTTTCCGCGCGCCACCCGCAACGGCGATGAATACGCCGAGGAACGGCGCTACCTGTACGTGGCGATCAGCCGCGCCATCGCCGGCCTGACCCTGTTCGAACCGGCCGCGGCGCAGCGCCGCAGCCGCCTGCTGTCTTAATTAATAAAGCGCAGCAGGCCTTTCAGCGAATGCTCGATGGTCTGCGCGCGCACCGACTGCCGGTCGCCGGAGAAAACCAGGCGTTCGGTATGCACGGTATCGGCGTTGGCCCAGCCGAAACACACCGTGCCCACCGGCTTGCCCGGCACCGCGCCGGTCGGGCCGGCGATGCCGGTGACCGATACCGCCACATGGGCGTTGCTGGAGCCAAGCGCACCCTGCGCCATGGCCGCTGCCACTTCTTCGCTGACGGAACCGAATTGCGCCATCATGGCGGCCGGCACTTCCAGCATCTCGGTCTTGGAGGCATTCGAATAGCAAACGAAGCCGCAATCGAACCAGCCGGTGGAGCCGGCGATTTCCGTAATCGCGGTTGAAATGCCGCCGCCGGTGCACGATTCCGCGGTTGCCAACAGCAAGCCTTTGTCTTGCAGGGCCTTACCCACTTGGGCGGCCAGTTCGTTGAAATCTGTACTCACTTGTGGCTCCTTTAGCAAACAAAAGCGTTTGAGCCCATTCTAGCGCGCTGCCGTGCGGATTGACCACGCTGCACCGCAATAATGTGGCGTCACGTCTAACTTGCTAGCCTTGGAAGGCTTTTGTGGTGCGATAAACCAATAATTGCGCCGCTGACCGGTACTCAGCGATAGAATGCCCCCAATCCCCTGTTCGCGAGGCACGGTGGTGAGGAGTCTCCAAGGAAGACATCCCGTTTTCTGGGTGGCGCTGCTGTTGGCTGCGCTGTTGCCCCTGCTCGCCCATGCCCAGTCCGGCTCCACGCTGGAGCGCCAGGTCAAGGCCGCCTACCTGTATAAATTCGCCGGTTTCGTTGAATGGCCCGAAGGCAGCTTCGCTCGTTCCGATGCGCCTATCGTGATCGGCGTTGCCGGCGCCGACCCGCTGGCCGAGCAGCTGGAACAGACGGTGGCCGGCCACACCGCCAATGGCCGCCCCCTGCAAGTCAAACGCGTGAAGCGCGGCGAAAGCCTGGCGGGCATCCACATGCTTTTCATCCCGGCGCAGGACAAGGCGCTGGCGCAGGAACTGCTTGCGGCCAGCCGCGGCCAGCCGGTGCTGACCGTGACCGATGGCGACGACACCTTCGGCATGGGCAGCATGATCAATTTCGTTATCGCCGACGAAAGGCTGCGCTTTGAAGTTTCCCTGAAACATGCGGCCGTAGCGCGCCTGAAGATCAGCGCGCGCATGCTGTCGGCAGCGCTGCGCGTGCAGCAGGTGGCGGGATGATGGCGCGCCGCCGCTCCCTGCCGCAAAAGCTGCTCGGCGTGGTGATGCTGGTCACGCTGGTGGCGCTGCTGGTCTCCCTCGGCACCATCATCGCCTATGACTTGCGGGCCTACCACCAGTCCCTGAGTTCCGACATGACCACCCAGGCCGAGCTGCTGGGGCATATGAGCGCGCCGGCGCTGACCTTCGACGACCCGCGCCTGGCCAAGGAAAACCTGGCGCTGCTGCGCCTGCGGCCCAAAGTCAATGCCGGCGCCATCTACAATGCGCGCGGCCAGTTGTTCGCCACCTATGTCGCGCCGGGGGCCGATATCAGCGTGCCGGCCGCGCCGCAGGCCGAGGGCGTGGCGTTCGAGGATGGCAAGATGACGCTGTTCCGGCGCATCCGCGACAACGGCGAGTTGCTGGGCACCGTCTACCTGCAGGCGGACTACGAAGTCCTGGGGCGCTTCGGCGACTACGTGATGATCGCCATCATCGCCACCTTCCTGGCAATGGGCATTGCCTATCTCCTGATGCGGCCCCTGAACAGGGTGGTCACGCAGCCGGTGCTGGCGATTGCCGACGTGGCGCGCGAGGTGATGGCGACCGGCGACTATTCGCGCCGCGCGCCGGGCACCAGCAACGACGAGGTGGCCGAACTGGCCGATGCCTTCAACAAGATGCTGAGCGAGATCGAAAGCCGCACGCGCGAGCTGGAAACCTCCAACAGCGAGATCGCGCGCGAGGCGGAACAGCGCAGCAAGGCGCAGCAGGAAGTCATGCGCCTGAACGAGGAGCTGGAGCAGCGCGTGCACGAACGCACGCTGCAGCTCGAGCAGGCCAACAGCGAACTGGCGCTGGCAATGCAGGAGGCAAGGAGCGCCAACCAGGCCAAGTCGGCCTTCCTCTCATCGATGAGCCACGAACTGCGCACGCCACTGAACGCCATTCTCGGTTTCGCGCAAATCCTGACCTCGGAAAAGCTGCCCTCCACCCTGGTGCAGAAACGCGAATTCGCCAACCATATCCTGAAGTCCGGCCGCCACCTGCTTACCCTGATCAACGAAATCCTCGACCTGGCCAAGATCGAATCGGGCGCCGTCGCACTGTCACTGGAACCCGTGGCGCTCAACGAAATCCTGCACGAGTGCGAGGGCATGGTGGCGCCGCTGGCCAGTGCGCGCGGGATTCGCCTGCTGTTTCCGGACGGCTGCGCAGCTAACGTAACGGCCGACCGCACCCGCCTCAAGCAGATCCTGCTTAACCTGCTCTCCAATGCCATCAAGTACAACCGCGACGGCGGCGCCGTGGTGGTCGATTGCAGCCCGAGCGGGCCCAACCTGGTGCGGATCTCGGTGCAGGACACCGGCATGGGCCTCAAGCCCGAGCAGGTCAAGCAACTGTTCCAGCCCTTCAACCGCCTGGGCCAGGAGAGCGGGTCGGAAGAGGGCACAGGCATTGGCCTGGTGGTCACCAAGCGCCTGGTGGAGCTGATGGGCGGCACGATTGGCGTGACCAGCAGCCAGGGCGTGGGCAGCATGTTCTGGATCGAGCTGGAGTCGACCGAGCCGACGCCGTCGCGCGTGGACGCCAATGCCGAGCGCCCGGCCCAGCCGCACCGTCATGCGGAGGGCGAGCCGGCCACCGTCCTGTACGTGGAAGACAACCCGGCCAACCTCAAGCTGGTGGAAGAAATCATCAGCTTCCGCCCCGACCTGCAACTGATCTCGGCGCCGGACGGCCACCTCGGCATCGAACTGGCGCGCGCGCACCAGCCGGACATCATCCTGATGGACATCAACCTGCCTGGTTTGAACGGCATCGACGCCGTCAAGCTGCTGGCCACCGATCCCCGTACCGCGCATATCCCCGTCATCGCCCTGACCGCCAACGCCATGCCACGCGACGTGGAAAAAGGCCTGGCGGCAGGATTCTTCCGCTACCTGATCAAGCCGATCAACATCGACGAGTTCACGGAAGCGATCAACAGCACCATGGCCTTCCTGGCACGCAGGGAGGAAGAAGGGAGTACGTCCAAGTGATCAGCCGCGACGATATCCTGAACGCCAAAGTCCTGATAGTGGACGACCAGCCGGTCAATGTGCAGCTGCTGGAATACCTGCTGCAGACCAGCGGTTATGTGAACGTCAGTTCCACCACCGACCCGCGCGTGGTGGCGCCCTGGCATGAAGAGCACCGCTATGACCTGATCATCCTCGACCTGCACATGCCCGGCATGAGCGGCTTCGACGTGATGGAGGCGCTCAAGCCGCTGGAGCCGGAGTACCTGCCGGTGCTGGTGGTCACGGCGCAGCCGGACCAGAAGCTGCCGGCGCTCGATGCCGGCGCGCGCGATTTCGTCAGCAAGCCCTTCGACCCGGTCGAGGTACTGACGCGCATCAACAATATGCTGGAAGTGCGGCTGCTGCACCAGCAGGCGCGCGACTACAACGAGGTGCTGGAGCAGACCGTGCGGGCCCGCACCGCCGACCTGCAGCGCTTTCGCAGCGCAATGGACGCCACTGCCGATGCCATCTTCCTGATCGACACCAACAACCTGTCGCTGGTGGACGTCAACGAAGGCGCCTGCCGCATGCTGGGCCATCCGCGCGCGCAACTGCTGGCGCTGGAGCCTGCCCGGCTTGGCCTGGGCAACCGCGACGCCCTGTCGGCGCAGGCGGAGCGTGCCGGCCAGGCGCTGGCGGCGCCGCACCGTGCGCCGGAGCTGACCGAAATCGAACTGCTGCGCGGCGATGGCGCGGCCGTGCCGGTGGAAGTGTACTGGCTGCTGCAAAGCGAAGGCGAGTCCGCCCACCGCACCCTGATCTGCGTGGCGCGCGACATCACCGAACGCCGCCTGGCAGAAGAGCGCCTGCGCCACATGGCGCATTACGACCGGCTCACCGGCCTGCCCAACCGCACCCTGTTCTTCCAGACCCTGGCCGAATCGATCGAGCTGGCGCAGGACAAGGAATGGCGCATCGTGGTGCTGTTCATCGGCCTGGACCGCTTCCGCAAGGTCAACGACTCGATGGGCGCGGCCATGGGCGACCGCCTGCTGCACGAATTTTCCAACCGCCTGGTGCAATGCGTGCGCCTGCGCGATACCGTGGGTCGCCTGGGCGGCGACGAGTTCGCCCTGATCCTGACCATGACGCGCGACCAGCAGGATGCCGTGCTGGTGGCGAACGAAGTGCGCGAAGCCCTGCGCTCGCCGTTCGAGCTGGACGAGCACCAGGCCACGCTGACAGCCTCCATCGGCATCGCCATGTACCCGGACGACGCCAACGATCCGGAGACGCTGGTCAAGTACGCCAACACCGCCATGGAGCGCGCCAAGGAAGCCGGCGGCGACGGCTACCGCTTTTTCACCGCCGGTATGAACGTGCAGGTGCTGGCGCGCCTCGACCTGGAGATGGCGCTGCGCCGTGCGCTCGACAACAACGAGCTGGAACTGCACTACCAGCCCAAGGTCAACCTGACCACGGGCCGCATCAGCGGGGCGGAAGCGCTGCTGCGCTGGAACCGGCCCGGCTATGGGCTGGTCTATCCGGCCGAATTCGTCAGCGTGCTGGAAGACACCGGCCTGATCGTGCGCGTCGGCAGCTGGATCATCGATGCGGCCTGCCGCCAGATCGCAACCTGGCTGCGCACGCCGGTGGGCGGCGTGCATGTCGCGGTGAACGTGGCCAGCCGCCAGTTCGTCGAGGGCGACCTGGAAAGCGATGTGCGGCAGGCGCTGGAACGGCATAACGTACCGGCCGAATTGCTGGAACTGGAACTGACCGAAACGGCCTTGATGTCGAACGCCGAGCGCACCATCCAGGTCCTCACGGTACTCAAGGAACTGGGCATCAAGGTGGCCATTGACGATTTCGGCACCGGCTATTCCTCGCTGGCCTACCTGCAGCGCTTCCCGATCGACAAGCTGAAGATCGATATCGCCTTCGTGCGCGACATCACCACCAACCCCAACGACGCGGCCATTGCACTGGCCATCATCAGCATGGCGCACAGCCTCAAGCTGCGCGTGATTGCGGAAGGCGTGGAAACCCGGCCGCAGCTCGAATACCTGCGCCGCAACCGCTGCGACGAAATCCAGGGCTACTTCTTCAGCCGTCCGCTGGCCGCTGCCGAAATGGGTGCGCTGGCCGAGTCGGGCAAGAGCCTGCCGCCCGACCCGAACGTGGCGGCCGAACCGCCGCAAACCTTGCTGCTGGTGGATGACGACGTCAACGTGCTGTCCTCGCTGCACCGCCTGTTCCGCCGCGATGGCTACCGCATCCTGACTGCCGTGTCACCGGCCGAAGGCTTCGACCTGCTGGCGCTGTATCCGGTGCAGGTGATCGTATGCGACCAGCGCATGCCGATCCTGAGCGGCACCGAATTCCTGGCCAAGGTCAAGGAGATGTACCCGGACACCATCCGCATCATCCTGTCCGGCTACACCGGGCTGGAAGCGGTGCTCGATTCGATCAACCGCGGCGCGATCTACCGCTTCTACACCAAGCCCTGGGACGACACCCAGCTGCGCGACAACATCCGCCTGGCCTTCCACCACTACTGGCTGATGCACGGCAGCGGCCGCCGCGCCGGCGAACCGGGCGAAGACCACACCGCACTCGCTGGCTAGTAAGGCGAAAGTCGGGGTCAGCTCCGGCAATCTGCCACCTTTTTCGCATCGC
>DASWTB010000436.1:0-2800 GCA_036402315.1 Pseudoduganella sp.
ATCGCCTGTGCGAGATCGGGCTTGCTTCCCTGGCGCAGTTGGCGGTAGAAGTCGTCGATACGGGCAACGGGATCACTTTTACCCTGGCGTGCAGCCAAGGCGTAGACAAAAGCAGGAAGTCCGCATTCATATTCCAGGCGGCTGCCACCGATCTCCACCGCAGAAATGTCGCGCCAGCGCCGGTCGCCGGCGATCAGCATGCAGGCGCTGAGCGCATTGTCCAATTCGCCCGCTGCATCTTGAGGCGTCAACCAGCCCTCATGCAGGGATGCCAGCCATCGCAGGAACTCACCGATGCCTTCGTGGATCAAGCGCGAATCTTCGTAAATGTCTACTGCGTCGCGGATCTGGAATCGGTGGCTCATTTCGTGCGCAACATGCTTGTTGGCGAGCCGGGAAACTTCCGGCGACGGCTCAGTGGGCCAGTTGAAAAGTGCAAGGTGCAGCATGTCGCCGGCGCTGCCGCCAATGTTCGGACCGCCCGGTTCCTTTGCCATGGTAGCCGCGATGATTGGGCGTTTGAACTGCGCGCCCGGCATGCGGTTGTGCAGCCAGGATGCGGTGCGGTCGGCGCGTTCACGCAGTTGGGCCACAGTTGTTGCAGGCAGCGCAGGGTCGTAATAGTCGAGACTTGTGCCGCCCGCAGTCAAACGGTTCGGAAAGAGCAGCGCCGGGGCGTCTGAATGGGTAGGCGCCGTACCTTCATGCCGGGCCAGGCCGGTCAGGATGGTCCCGGGGCCGGCATACGTGTACCTGGCCGCGCCGCAACTGTCGCCTACCGCGTAGTTCGACATATGCGTATAAATGGCTTCACCGGTAGGGAAAGAGCCAGGATAGCCTTCGACTTTGTTTGATGTGGCCGGAACGCGGAAGGCAAGCTTTTTGCAGCTCGTCATTCCGCGTGCCAGCGTGTCACCGCCAGCCTTGCCGCAATCATTGACAGGCAGCCAATGAGATCGGATCCCGGCCGCGCCAGGACCAGTTTTGAGGAATCGCAGCTGCCGGCAGGAGGCCGGCAATTCATAGCGCACTTCCAATGCATCGGGCGCCGCCAGGCGGACAGTGACGTGGACATTTTCGGCTGCGGCATTGGACATGACTAGTGCCAACCCCGCCAAGAGGCTACTGCTCTGCATATGTCTCCCATTAAGTTGTGATTTTGGAAAATATTACCAAATCCACAACCTTGGCGGATCAGCGCAGTACCAGTACCGGCAAATGTGTGTGGGCGAGGACTTTCTGTGTTTCGCTACCGAGGAACAATTTGTTCAGCCCAGTGCGGCCATGCGATGCCATCAAGATGATGTCGCAGTGACGCTCTTCCGCAGTTTTGACGATCACCTCGTAAGGGCTGATCGCTTCTCCCAATACTGCATCACATTCCACGCCGGCAGCTGTGGCGGCGGCCATTACCTTATCCAGTCCAAGCTGCACATTGCGTCGTACCTCGCGGTCAAATGCCCCGGCGTCCGGCAGCACCGCCGCGTCGGCCAGCGGAACGAAAGGCAGGGGCTGGATCACCGACACAGCCGTAATGCGCGCGCCGTGGATCTTGGCGAACTCGATCGCAGTCTCGGTAGCCCGTTCCGATAGTTGCGAGCCATCGGTGGGCAGCAATATCGATTTGAACATGGCGCTCCTCCGGTCAGATTCTCCAGTCCAGTGTAGGTCTGGCCCCAATTCACAGGCGCACGCTTTGACCACAGCAGCTACAATTGCCCGATAGTTAACCGACTGGAGGAGAATAAATGGAATACCAGGACCTGCTCGTAGAAGTACATGGCAAAGTGGCGCTGATTCGCCTGAACCGCCCGAAGGCGCTGAACGCCCTGAACGACAATATGATGAATGAGCTGGGCGAAGCCTTCGCCAAGTTCGAAAAGGACCCGGCAATCCACGTGATCGTGCTGACCGGCAGCGAGAAAGCCTTTGCCGCCGGCGCCGATATCGCTGCAATGAAGGACTACACCTACCAGGACACCCACCGCGACAACTATATTGGCCGCAACTGGGAGCACATCCTGAAAGTGCGCAAGCCGGTAATCGGCGCCGTGGCCGGCTTCGCGTTGGGCGGCGGCTGTGAGCTGGCCATGATGTGCGACTTCCTGGTCGCCGCGGATAGCGCCAAGTTCGGCCAGCCTGAAATCAAGGTCGGCGTAACCCCTGGCGCCGGCGGCACCCAGCGCCTGCCGCGTGCGATCGGCAAGGCAAAAGCCATGGATATGCTGCTGACCACCCGCATGATCGATGCTGCAGAAGCCGAGCGCATTGGCCTGGTGTCGCGCGTGGTCCCGGCCGACAAGCTGATCGAATCCGTGCTGGAGATCGCCCAGGGCATCGCCCAGATGCCGGTTTCCGTCGCCATGCAAATCAAGGATTGCGTGAACCGCGCCTTCGAAACCACCCTGACGGAAGGTGTGAATTACGAGCGCCGCCTGTTCCACGCAGGCTTTGGCACGCCGGCCCAGCGCGAAGGCATGTACGCCTTCCTCGAAAAGCGCTTGCCAAACTTCGAGGATCTTTGATATAGTTCTGTCCCTCGCAACGCAGCGCACTAAACGCAGCAGAGCGAGGGAAGAAAAAAGAGGGGTTGACGAGCTGCACGCTGTACCGCATAATCTCGCTTCTCTGCTGCAACGAACACAACGCTTCGTAACACAAAAGCAGCGATCTTTAAAAATCAACAGTCGATAAGTGTGGGCGTTTGACGATATGCCCGGACCTTCGGGTCCGATGCTCAAAATATACGTTATAACGCTCGCACAAAATAAACGTAAATCTCTTTATGAGATTTCGTCAG
>DASWTB010000437.1:0-1578 GCA_036402315.1 Pseudoduganella sp.
GCAGCGATTGCTGCGATGCACAAGATACGGCTGATAACAGTGATTTTCTTCATAACTAACCTCTTAGGGGACGGACAATAGCTTTTTTACAATACTTGCACCGACCGAACGTTATCAGAAGAAAAATATTACCTGCGCACAATTGAATCTCACCAATTTTCACACCCCCGCGCACGATTGAGCCTTTCAGTACAGGCTTTCTGCGAAAGTGTTATTGTTCTGGCACTTACCAGAAAACAATTATCAGAAGGATCACAAATGGCCAGCAAGGTGTTATGGGGCGAAGGTTTGTTTCTGCGCCCCCAGCATTTCCAGCAACAGGACCGCTACCACGAATACCGTGTGCATCGCAGCGTAAAGGCCGTCCACCCGTATGCGTGGGGCGTGGACCGGCTGGCGGTGGACATGGAAGCGCTGGCGCACAACACGCTGCGCCTGCTCGAGTTGTCGCTGGTGCTGCCGGACGGTGAACTGGTGGACGCGCCAGGCAGCGACCCGCTGCCCGAAGCGGTCGACTTGAGCCAGCTGGCGCAATCCCAGCACAGCGTGACCTGGTATGCCGCCCTGCCCGTGTTCAAGCATTTCGGCGGCAATTTCACGCAGGCTGGCCAGGCCGCCAACGGCACCCGCTTCGCGCAGGCAAACGTCGAGACGCCCGACCTGTACACCCAGGCCGCGCAAGCCGAACTGGCCTACCTGAAAAAGTCGCTGCGCCTGGTGTCCGACGCCGAACCGCGCGAAGGCTACGTGACGCTGCCCCTGTTGCGCCTGCGCCGCCTGTCCACCGGCGGCTTCGAACTCGATCCCGCCTTCGTGCCGCCCTGCCTGACCATCCGCAGCGCGCAGCCGCTGTTCCTGCAGCTGCGCCGCCTGCTCGACGCACTGCAGGCCAAGGTCAACGCGCTGTACGGCCACCACCGCGAGCCAAGCCGCAACGTGATCGAATTTCGCAGCGGCGACATGTCCACCTTCTGGCTGCTGCACACGGCCAGCACCTCGTTCGCATCGCTGTCGCACTACTACCATAACCCCGAGCTGCACCCGGAGCGCCTGTACGAACAGCTGCTGTCGCTGGCCGGCGCGCTGATGACGTACTCGCGCAGCTGGTCGCTGGCGGACCTGCCGCCCTACCGCCACGACGACCCCGGCCCCGCTTTCGCGCAGCTGTACATGATCGTGCGCGAACTGCTCGACACGGTGATCTCGTCGCGCTACTTCGCCATCGCCCTCTCGCAGCCCAAGCCGGCCCACCACCGCGGCATGCTCGACTCGGGCAAGATCGACGCCAACACCACCTTCTACCTGGCCGTGGCCGCGGACATGCCGCAGATCGAACTGGTCGAAGCGGTACCGCTGCGCTTCAAGGTCGGCGCGCCGGACGACGTGGAAAAGTTCGTACTCTCCGCCATGCCAGGCGTGCGCCTGAGCCACGCGCCGCAAGTGCCGGCCGCCGTGCCGGTACGCCCGGACACCTGCTACTTCGTGCTCGACGCCAAAGGCCCGCTGTACGAACGCATGCTGCAAGCCCAGTCGATCGAAATCTACGCGCCCTCCGGCATGCGCGAGCTGCGCCTTGAA
>DASWTB010000438.1:0-6728 GCA_036402315.1 Pseudoduganella sp.
GAATCCAATGGAGCGCCTGGCGCAATTGATCATCGTGCCCGTGCTGCAGGTTGGCTTCAATGTGGTCGACGACTTCGAGGCCAGCGACCGCGGCGCCGGAGGTTTCGGCAGCACAGGCAAGCACTGAGGAAATATTTATGGCAGTAGAGCAATTTCATCCATCCCCTGCGCCGGCCCGCCGGCTGAGCTGGTCAGCCATCATGGCCTCGCTCCTGCTCTCTGCCTGTTCTACCCTCCAACCCGGCAGCGAGCCTGCCGCACCGGCGGAGCCGATCGCGCCGACGGCGCCGCCTGCCCAGGTAGTGACGCCGCAAATGCAGGCCGCACGCGACAACCTGAAAGTGATCGCCAGCCTGCAGGAACGCCTGTACCGCATTGCCGCCCCGCTGTTGATCAATAACGCCGACCTGTGCAAGGCGCAGGCGCGCAACCTGCTTGGCTTCACCGCCAAAAACAAGTACTCCTACCCCGGCGAATACGCCGACGCCTCGGCCGCCGTGCTGGGCTACGACGACGTGCTGCAGGTGTCCGGCGTGCTGGCCGGCAGCGGCGCCGCCAAGGCCGGCCTGCGCAAGGGCGACGACCTGATCGCCGCCGGCGGCAAGCCGCTGCCGAAAGGCCACGACGCCGAAAGCAAGGCAGCTGCCGTCTTTGGCCCGCTGACCGCCAACAGCGCTACCCTGAGCATGACCATTGCCCGCAACGGCAACAACCAGACGCTGAACG
The DNA here is from genome assembly GCA_036402315.1 of Pseudoduganella sp. Lineage (GTDB taxonomy): Bacteria > Pseudomonadota > Gammaproteobacteria > Burkholderiales > Burkholderiaceae_D > Rugamonas. The sequence goes on from DASWTB010000438.1 coordinate 727, forward strand.
TACCGGTAACCCGCGCCTGCGCCTTCCGCGTCGACCTGGGCAACTCGGACAATGTGAACGCCTACAGCGACGGCAGCCGCGTCATGCTGACGCGCGGCATGATCAACTTCGCACAGAGCGATGAAGCGATCGCCTATGTGATGGCGAAGGAGCTGGCGCACAACATCCTCGGCCACGCCGGTACGATGCGCAGCACGGCCACCATGGCCAGCATCATCGACAACCTCGCTTCGGTGCGGCCTGACCTGACCATGCTGGTCGGGACTGCGGGCGTGCGGCCAATGCCGGTCGATTACGACGTGGCTGCCGACAACCTGGCGCTGTACATGCTGGCACGCGCCGGCTACAACATCGGCAACGCGCGTAGCTTCTGGCAAAGGCTGTCCAACCAGTATCCGGTGACCGCACTGAACGGCTATACCGCGATCCACCCCAACGTCACAGCACGACTGGCCGCGATGGACCGCAGCGTTTCCGAAATCAAGGCCAAGCAGGCCGCCAAGCGCCCGCTGCTGCCATGAAAACGGCGGTCCTGCTGCTGGCACTGGCGCCCTGCGCGGCGCTGGCGGGGCCCTGGACCACCGTCTTCAAGGACAAGGACAGCACCTTCCTGCTGGACAGCAAATCCGTACGCAGCGCCGCCGAAGGCCGCAAGGCCTGGACCATGGAAAGCTTCCGCAAGCCCCAGACCGCCCCGGACGGCAAGATGTATCTCTCGGTGCGCTCGCTGCACCTGTACGCCTGCGACGCCGGCACCCGCACCCTGCTCAGCCAGACCTTCCACGCCGAGGTCCTGGGCAAGGGCGAACCGGTCGGCACCTTCAAATACGAAGCCTACGATCCCGAAACGATCGCACCCGACAGCCTGGCGGAAAAGGCCCTGAGGGCCGTCTGCAAAAAGCGCTGACTGTTGCTATAGTTCGGTGCATGGACAGCATCGACCTCGAAGTACTCAAGACTTGCTCCGCCTGGCTGGCCGCGCGACACCGCTGCCAGCTGGTCACGGTCATCCGCACCTGGGGCTCCAGCCCGCGGCCGGTCGGCGCCACCCTGGCCATATGCGACGACGGCCGCGTGGTCGGCTCGGTCTCCGGCGGCTGTATCGAGGACGACCTGATCGAGCGCGTGCGCAAGGAGGGCATCGTGCGCGAACTGCCCGAAGTAGTCAGCTACGGCATTACCGCCGACGAAGCGCACAGGTTTGGCCTGCCCTGCGGCGGCACCATCGAACTGGCGCTCGAACCGCTCGGCCCGCACAGCCGCATCGGCGAATTGCTGGATCGGCTGGCCGCGCACGAACTGGTGGCGCGCACGCTCGATTTGAGCAACGGCGCTGTGACCCTGGAGCGCGCCCGCCCCGGTGCAGTGCTGGAGCACAGCGGCGATCTTCTGATCACCCAGCATGGCCCGCGCTGGCGGCTGCTGATCATCGGCGCCGGCCAGCTATCGCGCATGCTGGCGCAGATTGCCACGGCGATGGATTACCACGTCACCGTCTGCGACCCGCGCGAAGAATACCGCGCCGGCTGGGCGCTGCCCGAGGTACCGCTGGTGCACGCCATGCCGGACGACCTGGTGCTGGAAATGCAGCTCGACTCCCGCAGTGCGGTCGTGGCGCTGACGCACGATCCCAAGCTGGACGACATGGCCCTGATGGAAGCGCTCAAATCAGACGCCTTCTATATCGGCGCCATCGGCTCGCGCGCGAACAATGCGAAGCGGCGCGAACGGCTGCTGCAGTTCGACCTGACGGAAGAACAGATCGCCCGTCTGCACGGCCCGATTGGGCTGTACATCGGCAGCAAGACGCCGCCGGAGATCGCCATTTCCATCCTGGCCGAAATGACAGCGGTAAAGAACGGCGTGCCTGAAGTCCTGCAAATCAACCACGCCGCCGCCCTCGCGACGCCCCCAGGCCCCGCCTGCCCGACATGAATTCAATAGCAAGAACCAGCTTGCCACAGCCCAGCCCGTGTCCCACCATGGGGTCACACCCGTTTCGGGACACGTACTCAACCGTCGAATGGACGAGGTCGTGTCCCATTTCGGGTGTGACCCCACGGTGGGACACGAACTGAACAGTATGAATACTTCGAACCTTCTCAAATTGATTTTGCTGGCTGCCATCTGGGGCGGCTCTTTCCTGTTTATGCGGATCGCGGCGCCGGTGCTGGGGCCGGGGGTGCTGATCGAGTATCGCGTGACCTTTGCGGCGCTGTTCCTGGCTGTGGTGGCGCTGGTACTGCGCAAGCGGCTGGACCTGGGCAAGCATTGGAAGCATTACCTGGTGCTGGGCTTCTTTAACTCCGCCCTGCCCTTCCTGCTGTTCGCTTTTGCGGCGAAGACGCTGACGGCTTCGGTGCTGTCGGTGCTGAATGCGACCGCGCCGATCTGGGGCGCCATCGTCGGCGCCGTGTGGCATCGCCATATGGTGTCGGGGCGTGTGATGCTTGGATTGGCTTTGGGCACGGCAGGCGTGGCGATGCTGGTCGGCTTCGACCATGTCAGCAGCAAGGATGGCGCGGGATTGGCCATCGCTGCCGCTACCCTGGCGGCTTTCAGCTACAGCATCGCCACGACCTATACCAAGGTGGCCAAGTCGGCGCAGGGCGTGGAGCCTTTCGCCAACGCGCATGGCAGCATGTGGGCGGCGGCTTTGCTGACCATCCCTTCACTGGCAATCTTCCCGCAGCCGGGCGAGCCGACCATCGGCATCATGGGGGCGGCTTTGGCGCTGGGCATCCTTTGCAGCGGTATCGCTTACCTGCTGTACTTCGGGCTGGTGCGCGACGTGGGGCCGACTTCGGCGCTGACCGTCACGTTCCTGAATCCTTTGTTCGGTATCTTGTGGGGCGCGCTTTTCCTGCATGAGGTGGTCGGCTGGTATACGGTTGCCGGTGCGGCCATTGTCATCACGGGCACCATGCTGGTCACCGGTTACAAGGTCAAGCTGCCCTGGATGCAGAAAACCGAGGCTGCATGAAGCATTCATTTTCCCTCTCGCTGCCCGCTGCATACCGGGTGCAGGATGTCCTGAACTTCCATCGCCGCGATGCCGAAAGCGTCGCGGAACAAGTCAGTCCGGAGGCGATCCGCAAGGGTATGCTGCTGGATGGCGTGCCTGTGGTGCTGTCGGTAGCGCTGCCGAAGGGGCGCGCGCGCTCCATCGCTTGTGAAGCCGATATCGATTTGCCGCGTGCGCGCAAGGTCCCGCCTGCACTTGCGGCGCAAATCGAAGCTGCTGCGCGCAATATCCTCGGCCTGCATATCGATCCCGCGCCCTTTGTTGCATTCGCCAGCGAGGATGAGCTGCTTGGCCCCGTAGTAGCCCGCCAGCCGGGACTGCGGATCGTGCAGTCGGCGACTGCATTCGAGGCCCTGACCTGGGCTATCATCGGGCAGCAAATCAACCTGTCCTTTGCCATCGCACTGCGCCGTACCTTCATCCTGCAGGCGGGGCGCCAGCATAAGGAAGGCCTGTGGTGCTATCCGGAAGCTGCAGACGTGGCCAAGCTTTCCGTCGAAGACCTGACCACCCGCAAATTTTCGCGCGCAAAGGCCGAAACGCTGATCCGCTTCGCCCAGCTGGTCGCCGCCGGTGAACTCGATATCGAGGAGCGTGAGGATAATCCGATCCCGGCCATCTGCCAGAACCTGCTGGCGGTCAAAGGCATCGGGCCCTGGACGGTTAACTACGCCCTGCTGCGCGGCTACGGCTACGCCGATTGTTCGCTGCACGGCGACGTGGCCATCCGCGCTGCGCTGCAACGTTTGCTGGGCGAAGAAAGCAAGCCGGACATGGCCCGCACGGAAGCCCTGCTGCAGCGTTACTCCCCGCACCGTACGATGGCTGCGGCCCACCTGTGGGCCAGCCTCGCTTTCGAGGCTTAGGCCTCAGTCATAGGCCTTGCCAATCTTTCCCTTGCTTTGAGAATGGAGGAGCTGCCATTGGGCAGCAGTCCAGGAGCGGGGAGAGAAGTAATAGCTGCGCGGAGCCAGCCGCCGCAGCCGCGGTTCGTCGGTCGCATAGCCAGCCGCCTGGCGGCAATAGGGCTGGGTGAATCCTTGCCAGCGCAGGCGCAGGCGAAGTTCGTGCTGTTGCTGTCCCATGCGGAAGGCCATCGGCACCACTTCGTCGGCCATGCCTTCGGCCAGCCAGGCATCGTCCAGGCACCATGAGGCCAGCGCGGTGACCGACAGCGCCACGTCGGGCGGCAGGCTGCGCCGGATAGTGGCGATGGTGCGCGCCAGGAAAGGCCGCTGCGAACGCCGTACTTCGAAATCAAGTTGCACCACCTTCCGGTTGGCGCCGGCAGCGATGCGCAGCAGTTCCTTCACGATGGCCTGCAGCTGCGCTTCATTCAATGCCGGCGGCTCGCGACCGGACATGTCCACATGCAGCACCGGCACGCGCGCAGTGGCCGGTTCCAGCCTCAGCACGGCCGTGCGCGGTCGCACCAGCGCTCCGTCTCCCTGCAGCATGATGCTGGAGGCGACAAACGCCACGCCGGCGTCGCCTGGCAGCCAGCGCAGATCTTCCGGCCGCTCCCAGGCCCAGGCCATTTTCAGCGGGAGCAGGGCCAGCGCTGGATGCGCATTCGGCACCCGGCTGCTGTCAGCACGGGCCAGCAGCAGGATGGCGGCAAGTAGTAGCAAACGTTGCATGGCCAACATCATAAGTGATGGATGGCTTACCATCACGTTTTTGCAAGCAGCGCTTGACCCTCACCTAACGTCAGGCTCCAGCATGTGGCTAACGTAACGAAGAGAAGGAGTCCGGCATGATGTTGAAAGTAGGTGAACTGGCGCGCCGCTCGGGCCTGACCGTGCGCACCCTGCACCATTACGACAGTATCGGCCTGCTCAAGCCTTCGGGACGTTCCGACGCCGGTTACCGCCTCTACAACCGCGACGACGTGGCGCGCCTGCACCAGGTGCAGGCGCTGCGCCGTTTCGGGATGGCGCTGGCCGACATCGGTCAATTCCTGGCCAAGCCCGGCTCCTCCCTGCCCGACCTGATTGCCCGCCAGATCGATTCGCTCGACCGGCAAATCGCCGAAGCCGCCAAGCTGCGTGAGCAGCTCACGGCCCTGCGCGGGCAACTGTTGGCAGGCGAGGAACCGGAATTGGCTGCCTGGCTAACCACACTGGAGCAAATGACCGTGTACGACAAATACTTTACCAAGGAAGAACTGGCACAACTGCCGATTTACAGCGATCCCTCTGCGCCGGAAGAGTGGGCACAACTGATCGAAGCCGTAGGGCAGAAAATGTCCGCAGGCCTGCCGCCGGCCGACCCATCGGTGCAGGAACTGGCGCAGAAATGGATGACCACCTTCAGCCGCCAGGCCGGGCATAGTGTCGACATGATGCGGCGGCTCGACCATATGTGGTCGCGCGAAGCGGAATACCGCAAGCTAAGCGGCATCACAATCGAAATGCGCGACTATGTTGCAGCGGCCGGCGGATTGAGCAAACTTGCCATTTATGCCAAGTACATGCTGCCCGAAGAGATCGAGACCATGCACAAGCATTTCCAGACGCGGGCGCAGGAATGGCCGGCCTTGATCAGCGAGATTCGCGACCAGATGGCCGTCGATCCTTCGCCCACTACGCCGGAAGCACGGGCCCTGGCGCAACGCTGGTTTGAGCTGTTCACGGACATGGTCGGCAACGCGCCAGGCGTCCGCGAGCGCTTCCGCAAGGCGCTCGACAACGAGCCGGCGCTCCGCAACGGCCGCATGATGACCGACGATGTGCTGGACTTCCTGCGCCAGGCGCAAGCTGCGGAGTAACAAGACGAAAAAAAACCGTCATCGCAAGCTGCTGATGACGGTTTCTCTGAATTCTGGTTGCGGGGACAGGATTTGAACCTGTGACCTTCGGGTTATGAGCCCGACGAGCTGCCAGACTGCTCCACCCCGCGTCTGAGGCCGTGACTATAACGGGCCGCGCTCCGTTATGCAAGGAAATTATAAAATTAAGTGGAAATCGCGGTTAAA
>DASWTB010000439.1:0-7168 GCA_036402315.1 Pseudoduganella sp.
GCTGTTACGCCGTCAAGGATGCCAAGGCGCTGTACTTCGATGACGACCACATGTCCAGCTACGGTGCGGGGCTGGTGGCGCAGCAGATCCTGGCTGGACAGGCGCGCGCCTGCCAAACCGGCTGCCCGCTAGAATCGGCAGCATGGACCAGCACGCCGAAAGAGAGTCACTGAAAGAACAGATGGGGCGCATCATTGAAGAGGCGCGCATGATACTGCCTGGTATCCAGGCCCTGTTCGGCTTCCAGGCCATTGCCGTCTTCACCGAGCGCTTCGAAAAGCTGCCTGTCTATGCCCAGGACTGCCATGCCGCAGCCCTGGCGCTGGTGGTGGTGGCCATCGCGCTGGTCATGCTGCCCGCCGCCTATCACCGCCTGGTCGAACCGGGCCAGGTGTCCCTGCGCACGATCGCTATTTCTTCACGCGCCATCTGCTACGCCCTGGCCCCGCTGGCCGCCGGCCTGTCACTGGATGTCGCCGTGGTGCTGTTCATGGTGACGGGGAGCGATATGGGCAGCGCTGCCGGAGGCCTGGCCGCATTCCTGCTGCTGATGGGCACCTGGTTCATCTTTCCCCTGCACGCCAGGCGGCCAGGCCGGCACTGAGCAACCGCCTGTCATCCGATTCGACCGCTCGTCATCTCGCTGAAACCGGGCCCGGCCCGATACGGTATGCTCCGAGTCCATGAAACGAGAACATTATTATTGGCTGCTGCAGGCGCTGGGGTGGAGCGGCGTCGCCCTGTTTGTCGCCGTCGTCAACAGGCTCCAGGTCACCTACTTTCCGCTTGCCGCCGGGTGCGGGCTCAGCGGCCTGGCCTTGACTGCGTTATGGCGGCGCGTCTGCAACTCCCGGCTCGAGCAGGGCAAGCGGCTTGGCTGGCCGTCTGCATCCCTTGCAGCCGCCGCCATGGGGCTGCTGCAAACTGTCAGCAACACCGCCGTCGACTATTACGTATCCGGCGCGAACTGGTATGTCGGCAGCCCAGTGTGGTTCCTGATGCTGCTGTCGTTCTGGTTCGGCATCATGCTGGCTTGGAACGTCTGCTACATGGCTGCCCTTTCGCTGCGCCGAAACCAGCGCCTCGAGGCGGAAGCACTGCTATTGGAGGCGGAAACCTTGCGCCTCGAAGTGCTGGCAAAGGATGCAGAACTGCGTGCGCTCCAGGCGCAGGTCAACCCGCATTTTTTCTTCAACAGCCTGAATAGCGTGCGCGCCCTGCTCTACCAGGACACCGATGCCGCAGCCAGCATGATCGACCAGTTGGCGACGCTGATGCGCTATACGCTGGTTTCCAGCTACAACGATTGCGTCCCATTGGACGAAGAACTGGCCGCCGTGCGCGCCTACCTGGCGATCGAAAAGATCCGCTTCGAAGAAAGGCTGCAATTCGCCATTGACATCGAACAGGACATGGAAGCCATCACGGTACCGCCGATGGCACTGCAAACGCTGGTGGAGAATGCCGTGAAATATGGTGTCGAGCAATGCTCCGCCGGCAGCGCAATCAACATCCGGGCGCAGCGCGCGGGCAGCACTGCGATTATCGAAGTAGCCAACCAGGGCAATATGCTGGCGAGCGTCAAATCGACCGGGGTTGGCGTCAGCAACGCCCGCAAGCGACTGCTGCTGTCCAAAGGCGAGCACGCCACGCTCGACCTTGCTGAAAAGGACGGCTGGGTGCGCGCCACCCTGAGCTTCCCTCTTGCCACCTGATGAATAGCGATATGGAAAATCCTCAAACACCGTTGCTGGCACGGCTCAACTGGTACTGGATCCTGCAAGGACTGGGCTGGGGCGCAGTTACGGCCTTCATCATGCTGGCCAACGGGCCTTTCCTGGCGCGGCCGGGCGCTGTCCTGGCCTGCATCCTGGACGGGGCCAGCGGACTGCTGCTGACTGACCTGTGGCGCCGCTACATGAAGCTGCGCGACTGGAATACAGGCAAGGTGGACAAGCGCCAGATCCTGGTGGCCATCTTCATCCTCGGCCCCTTGCAGCTCGCGCTCGTCACCATCATCGCCCGTTCGCTGGTCGGCGTGGCTGACGGCGGCAGCTGGCTGCCCATGCTCCTGCTGTTCTGGTCCGGCACCATGGCCGCATGGCAGGTATCGTATATGGCCGCCACTGCCCTACGCCGCGCCAATCGCTTCGAGTCGCAGGCCCTGCGCCTGGACGTACTGGCCAAAGAGGCCGAGCTGAAAGCCCTGCAGGCCCAGGTCAACCCGCATTTCTTCTTCAATAGCCTGAACAGTGTGCGCGCGCTGATCTTCGAAAACCAGCAGTCGGCCGCGCAGATGATCGACCAGCTGGCGACGCTGATGCGCTATACGCTGGCCTCCAGCTATGCCGATACCGTGCCGCTGAAAGAAGAAATGGAAGCCGTGCAGTCCTACCTCGCCATCGAAAAGATCCGCTTCGAGGAACGCCTGAGCGTGGCTTTCGACATCGCTGGCGGCATGGATACCGTGACCATACCGCCGATGGCCGTGCAGACTCTGGTCGAGAATGCGGTGAAGTACGGCGTCGAGCAAAGCAGCGCCGGTACGGAAATCCGCATCAGCGCCAGCCATGCCAACGGCCACGCCTCCATCGAGGTGGCCAACCGCGGCGCCCTGGCCAAGCTTGGCAACTCCACGCGCGTCGGCCTGGCCAACGCCCGCAAGCGGCTGCTGCATGCTAAAGGCGGCAACGCCAGCCTTGAGCTGGTGGAGCGCGATGGCTGGGTGCGCGCCACCCTCACCTTCCCCCTGTCGCCATGATGCGCCTGCTGGTGGTTGACGACGAACGGCTGGCTCGCAAGGAATTGCGCCGCCTGCTGGCCGGCAACCAGCATGTTGAGATCGTCGGAGAAGCCGCCAGCGTTGCCGATGGCATTGCCGAAGCCACCGCATTGATGCCGGACCTGCTCTTGCTGAACGTGCATATCCCCGGCGGCAGCTGCTTCGACCTGCTCGATGCGCTGGACGAGGTACCGGAAGTCATCTTCACCTCCGGCCATGGCCCCTGCCCGGCCGACTATTTGCTCAAGCCGATCCATCCGCAACGCCTTGCCGCTGCACTGGAGCGCACGGCAATCCGTGCCGGCATCGGCACGAAGCCGCGCAAGCTGTTCATCCGCGAAGGCGAACGCTGCTGGTTCGTGCGCCTGACCGATATCCGCCTGTTCGAAGCCGAGGGCCGGCATACGCGCGCCTATTTCGACGGCGGCTCGCCGCTGATCGCACGTTCCCTGTCACAGCTCGAGAGAATGCTCGACCCGCAGCAGTTCTTCCGTGCCAGCAGCAGTCATCTCGTCAACCTTGCCGATGTCGACCGCATCGTGCAAACAGCGGGCGGCTCCCTGGCGCTGAATGTGGCAGGCATCGCGGTGGAAATCAAGGGCGCGAGTCCCCGTACGCCGGGCTGCCCGGCGTAAAAGTGGAACTGGCCGGCACCGCGCGCCGCTTTGTAATGTACGATGACCCGGAATGGATGTATGCTCGCATCGATCAATTCCTCCAATAATCGCTGACAATGAAAGAAACCCGGCGCCCGCTGTTTGCAAGGCCTAACTGGTACTGGATCCTGCAAGCCCTTGGCTGGACACTCATCCTCCTGGTGGTAGTCCTGGTCTACAGCAGTTTCCTCGGCTCGCCGGGCGTGCTGGCGACCGGCGCCTGGACTGCGGCCAGCGGCGCCTTGCTGTCGGACCTGTGGCACCGCGTGATCACAGCGCGCCGCTGGAATACCGGCGCGATCAAATGGCGCATGTTTGCAGGTCCGGTCCTTCTGCTTGGGCCACTGCAAGCATTGAGCGTGGCTGGGGCGCGCCCTCTCTTGCAAGGACATTTCGACAGCAGCTTTGCCTGGGCGCCCGCTTCCTTCATCCTCTGGAGCTGCATATTCCTCGGCTGGCAGCTTGCGTACATGGTGGCGCTGGCCATCCGCCGCGCCAACCGGTTCGAAGCAAGCGCCCAGCGCATGGAAGTGCAGGCCAAGGACGCCGACCCGAGCGAGAACAGTGGCCAGGTACGCGCCACCTTGCAATTCCCGGTGGCCGCATGATGCGCGTACTGATCGTTGACGATGAACGCCTGGCGCGCGCCGAACTGCGGCGCATGCTGGCTTCCCGCCCCGGCATCGCCATTGTCGGTGAAGCCGCCAACGCCGCCGAAGCGGCTCTGCAGGTCGAGGCGCTGCGGCCGGACTTGCTGCTGCTGGACGTGCAAATGCCCGGCGGCAGCGGCTTTGACCTGCTCGATGCACTCGACGATCCGCCCGAGGTAATCTTCACCACGGCCTTCGACCAGTACGCCCTGCAAGCCTTCGAAGCCAGTGCACTCGACTACCTGATGAAGCCCATCGAGCCGCGGCGCCTGGCAGCGGCTTTGGAACGTGCCGCCGTGCGCCTTGGCATCGCAACTGAGCCCAGCGCAGCTCCGCGCAAGCTATTTATCCGCGACGGGGAGCGCTGCTGGTTTGTGCGGCTGGAGGATATCCGGCTGTTTGAATCGGAAGGCAATTACACCCGCCTCTATTTTGACGGCGCCACGCCTCTGCTGGCTCGCTCCCTGCTGCAACTGGAGCAGCGCCTGGACCCGCAGCAGTTCTTCCGCGCCAATCGCCGTCATATCGTCAATCTGGCCGCTGTAAAGGGTATTGAGAACGGCGAAGGCGGCGCCCTGTCCTTGCGCATCGAGGAGATGGCGGTGGAAGTCTCGCGCCGCCGGGTGGCGGCGCTGAAGCAACTGCAGGAATTCTGAGAAGAAAAAACCCGCTCACTGCTGAGCGGGTTTTCGCAAGCGGAAGGTCCGCTTATTCGACCTCGACAGTCTCCGGCGGCGGCGTCGGCGCCGCATCCGGTTCCGGGAACTCCAGCTTGATCGCTTCCGCCTCGTCCAGGTCGACGATCACGCGGCCGCCGGACACCAGGCGGCCGAACAGCAGTTCGTCGGCCAGCGCCTTGCGGATCATGTCCTGGATCAGGCGCGACATCGGGCGTGCGCCCATCAGAGGATCGAAGCCCTTCTTCGCCAGGAACTTGCGCAGTTTCTCGCTGAAGATCGCTTCCACCTTCTTCTCGTGCAGCTGCTCTTCCAGCTGCATCAGGAACTTGTCCACCACGCGCAGGATGATTTCCTCGTCCAGTGCGCGGAAGCTGATGGTCGCGTCCAGGCGGTTGCGGAACTCCGGCGTGAACATGCGCTTGATGTCCGCCATCTCGTCGCCCGCTTCCTTGCTGTCGGTGAAGCCGATCGAGCGCTTCTGCAGGCTTTCCGCACCCGCATTGGTGGTCATGATGATGATCACGTTGCGGAAGTCAGCTTTGCGGCCGTTGTTGTCGGTCAGGGTGCCGTGGTCCATCACCTGCAGCAGGATATTGAAGATATCCGGATGCGCCTTCTCGATCTCGTCCAGCAGCAGCACGGCGTGCGGCTTCTTGGTGATCGCCTCGGTCAGCAGGCCGCCCTGGTCGTAGCCCACGTAGCCAGGAGGCGCGCCGATCAGGCGGCTCACAGCATGGCGTTCCATGTATTCCGACATGTCGAAGCGGATCAGCTCAATGCCCAGGATGAAGGCGAGCTGCTTGGCCACTTCCGTCTTGCCGACGCCGGTCGGGCCAGAGAACAGGAAGGAACCGATTGGCTTGTCCTGCTTGCCCAGCCCGGCGCGCGACATCTTGATGGCGGAAGCCAGCGCTTCGATCGCAGGATCCTGGCCGAACACCACATTGCGCAGGTCGCGGTCGATGGTCTGCAGCTTGCTGCGGTCGTCCTGGTTGACGGTCTGCGGCGGGATGCGCGCGATCTTGGAAATGATTTCCTCGATCTCGGTCTTGCCGATGGTTTTCTTCTGCTTCGACTTCGGCAGAATGCGCTGCGCAGCGCCCGCCTCGTCGATCACGTCGATAGCCTTGTCCGGCAAGTGGCGGTCGTTGATGAAGCGCGCCGCCAGTTCGGCCGCAGTCGACAGCGCCGACGACGAATACTTCACGCCATGGTGTTCTTCGAAGCGCGACTTCAGGCCGCGCAGGATCTGCACGGTCTGTTCCACGGTCGGCTCGTTGACGTCGACCTTCTGAAAGCGGCGGCTCAGCGCATGATCTTTTTCGAACACGCCACGGAATTCCGTGAAGGTGGTCGCGCCGATGCACTTCAGCTGGCCGTTGGCCAGGGCCGGCTTCAGCAGGTTGGACGCATCCAGCGTGCCGCCCGACGCCGAGCCGGCGCCGATGATGGTGTGGATCTCGTCGATGAACAGGATGCCGTTCGGGTTGTCCTTCAGCTGCTTGAGCACCGCCTTCAGGCGCTGCTCGAAGTCGCCGCGGTACTTGGTGCCGGCCAGCAGCGCGCCCATGTCGAGCGAGTACACGACCGCATTGGTCAGTACCTCCGGCACGTCGCCCTGGGTGATGCGGTAGGCCAGGCCTTCCGCGATGGCAGTCTTGCCCACGCCGGCTTCGCCCACCAGCAGCGGGTTGTTCTTGCGGCGGCGGCACAGCACCTGGATCACGCGGTCCACCTCGTCTTCGCGGCCGATCAGCGGGTCGATCTTGCCCTCGGCGGCGGACTTGTTCAAGTTCTGGGTGAACTGGTCGAGAGGCGACTCCTTGGCCTGGCCTTCGGGCACGGCGCCCTCTTCCACGCCCTCGGACGCCTTGCCGGAATCCATTTGCTGGTCCTTGCGCACGCCGTGCGAGATGAAGTTGACCACGTCCAGGCGGGTTACGCCCTGCTGGTGCAGGTAGTAAACAGCGTGCGAGTCTTTTTCACCGAAGATGGCCACCAGCACGTTGGCGCCGGTCACTTCCTTCTTGCCGTTGGAAGCCGACTGCACGTGCATGATCGCGCGCTGGATCACGCGCTGGAAGCCCAGGGTTGGCTGGGTATCCACTTCGCCGGTACCAGGCACCGTAGGCGTGTTATCGCCGATGAAGTTGGTCAGCGTTTTGCGCAGGTCCTCAATATTCACTGCGCAGGCGCGCAGCACCTCGGCTGCCGATGGATTGTCGAGCAGCGCCAGCAGCAAGTGCTCCACGGTGATGAACTCGTGTCGCGCCTGCCGCGCTTCGACAAACGCCATATGCAAACTTACTTCCAATTCCTGCGCAATCATACTTCCTCCATCACACATTGCAGGGGATGTCCCGCCTTGCGTGCATGCGTTAAAACAAACTCCACTTTGGT
>DASWTB010000440.1:0-10621 GCA_036402315.1 Pseudoduganella sp.
GAAATGATCGGCCGCATGATCCTCGACTTCATCCACCCGGCCGACAAACAGCGCACTGTGGCGGAAATGGGACATGTCCTCAGCGGCCGTCCCGGCCTCGGTTTCGAAAACCGCTACATGCGCAAGGATGGCAGCGTGGCCCACATCATGTGGACCGCGCGCTGGTCGGAGCAGGACCGGCTGCGCATCGGCGTGGCGCGCGACATCAGCGAGCGCAAACTGGCCGAGCAGCGCCAGGCCGGCATGCTGGCGCTGGCCACGGCGGCCCACGGCGCGGAAACGCTGCCCGAACTGTTTCGCGCCTTCGACCAGGTCCTGCAAGGCTTGCTGCCGCTGCGCGGCATGACCGTGGTGCTGCAGCCGGGCGAACGGCTGGTGTATGCCAGTTCGCCCGATGGCAGCGCGCCGCGTGACGTGAGCGGCTGGCACCACGTCACCTTGTCGGCATCCGGCATCGCGTTCGGCGAAATGCGGCTGGACCTGGGACGCCACGGCACGCTGTCGGCCAAGGAAATCGATTTGCTGGAGTTTACCGCCGGCCACGCCGGGGCGGTCATTGAAAGGCTGGCGCTGCATGCCGACCTGGCGCATGCGGCGCGCTACGACGAGCTGACCGGCTTGCCGAACCGGCGCCTGTTCCAGGACCGCATCCTGTCCGCCATCGCGCGCTGCCGGCGCGGCCAGTCGCGCGGCGCCTTGCTGTTTATCGACCTGGACGACTTCAAGCAGGTCAACGACCAGCACGGCCATGTGGTGGGCGACCAGCTGTTGCATGCCATTGCCCGCCGCATTACTTCCTGCGTGCGCGAAGCCGACACGGTGGCGCGCATCGGCGGCGACGAGTTTGTGGCCCTGCTGGAAAACGTTGCCGACTTGGCGCAGGCCGAGACCCTGGCCTGCAAAATCCGGCAAGTGATCTCCACCCCGCTGGTGCTGGCCGGACAAACCCTGCAGCCGCATGCCAGCATCGGCATCGCCCTCTATCCCGAACACGGGGAAGTTATCGACCAGCTGATGCGCCATGCCGACCAGGCCATGTACGCAGCGAAGGCCGCGCGCAAGGCGGCGCAAGCCTGAAGTCCGCGGGCACTGGGGAGCTTGCTGGCACAGCCAGGCCAAGTCCACCGCGTCTAGTGGGCACGCCGCCTGGGGTGCGCTGGGTTATCATGATGCTTTGGCTGCAGCACAAGAGTTATATTCGGGAAACTGCAACGAAGTTTCTTCTTTGTGCTCGTAAATGAAGCTTAATTGTAATAGCGCTCCTAGCTGACGCCTTTATTCACTAGAATCGCGGGTGTCTTTGATTGTTAAATGTTTTTAGAAGTAAAGATGGAGGACGGTTGGTGACCCAACTTTGTACGGAAGATGTTGGTGCACCGCCCGGCGTCGAGTGCGCGCGCCCCAAAGTGGCAATCCTGCTGGGCACATTCCGCGGCGAACAGTATCTGGCAGAACAGCTCAGCTCGTTTGCAGCCCAGACCCATTCCAACTGGGAAGTGTGGGCATCGGATGATGGTTCGACGGATAATACTCTGGAAATTCTTGAGCGTTTCAAGCGGGAGTGGCCTGCCGGTCGCCTGTCGATCCAGGCGGGACCAGCCAAGGGCTTTGTTGCAAACTTTCTTGCGTTGACATGCAACCCGAACATCCAGGCCAATTTTTACGCCTATGCGGACCAGGATGATGTATGGGAGGCGGACAAACTCGGACGCGCCCTTCAGTGGCTGGAAAGCGTTCCGGCAAATGTTCCTGCGCTGTATTGCGCACGTACCAGGCTGGTAGATTCGGATAACCAGGACATCGGCTTCACCCCGTTATTTGGTAACCCCTGCTTTGCCAATGCATTGGTACAAAGTATTGCCGGCGGCAATACCATGGTTTTCAATAATGCTGCCCGCGCCTTGCTCCGGCAAGCCGGGACCGAACTGGATGTGGTCTTCCACGACTGGTGGACTTATATGGTAGTGACGGGGTGTGGCGGCCACGTCTTTTTTGACCCGGTTCCTACGTTGCGCTACCGGCAGCATGGTGCCAACGTGATCGGTGGCAATTCGAGCTGGGGGGCACGGCTCCAGCGCATGCGAAAACTGTGGCAGGGGCAGCACAGAAAATGGAACGGGGACAATATTACTGCGCTTCGTAAGCTGGAAAGCCGGCTGACACCGGAAAACAGGCAGATCTTGAATCAGTTTGCCCTGTCCCGGGAAAAGAGCCTGATCCCGCGCCTGCTCCATCTTGGCCGAAGTGGTGTCCGGCGACAAACCCTGCTCGGCAATATTGCCCTGTTCGCGGCTGCCATCTTTAATCGACTATGACTTGACGGCGCAATCTCATGAACATTCTCGTAACAGGCGGTGCCGGTTACATCGGTTCCCACACTTGTGTCGAACTGCTGGCGGCGGGACACACCATCGTGGTCTTTGATAATTTCAGCAATAGCCACCCGGAATGCCTGGCGCGCGTGGAACGGATCGCAGGTCGGCGGCCCGCTCTGGTTGAGGGCGACATCCGGGACCAGGCCGCCATTGAACAAGCCCTGCGCCACTATCAGTGCGAGGCTGTGATCCATTTTGCTGGCCTGAAAGCCGTCGGCGAATCGGTCGCACAACCGCTGGCCTACTACGACTGCAATGTCATCGGCACCCACCGGCTGCTGGAGGCAATGCAGGTTTGCGGCATTCGCACCCTCGTCTTCAGTTCCTCGGCAACTGTCTATGGCGAGCCCCAGCGCTTGCCGTTGACCGAAGACCATCCGCTGTCGGCAACGAATCCTTACGGCCGCAGCAAGCTGTTTATCGAAGACATGTTGCGCGACGTGTATCGTGCCGACCCAAGCTGGCGCATTGCCATTCTGCGTTATTTCAACCCGGTAGGAGCCCATGAAAGCGGCCTGATTGGCGAGAATCCCCAGGGCATCCCCAACAACCTGATGCCGTTCGTGGCACAGGTGGCGGTGGGCCGGCGCGAATACCTGAATGTGTGGGGCGATGACTACGCGACCAGCGACGGCACAGGAGTGCGCGACTATATCCATGTGGTGGACCTGGCGTCAGGGCACCTGAAGGCCTTGCTGCGTCTTAAGTCGCCCCAGTGTTGGGAAATTAACCTTGGCACCGGAAACGGTTACAGCGTCCTTGAGGTGGTCAAGGCATTCGAGCATGCCAGCGGGCAGGCCGTCCCATATCGTATCTCACCGCGGCGTGCCGGCGATGTGGCGGCGTGCTACGCCGACCCGGCCCGGGCGGAGCGCGTCCTTGGCTGGAAGGCACAGCGTGGTCTCGAAATAATGTGCCGCGATCATTGGAATTGGCAAAAGCGAAATCCCAACGGATATGAATGAGCCGGATGGTTTGTTAGAATATCGGTCCATTTTAATGCCTGGTAGTAATTTAATTGTTAGGGAATTCTGGAAATGAAGCAAATAAAAAAAGCAGTATTTCCGATTGCGGGGCTAGGAACGCGTTTCCTTCCAGCTACCAAAGCATCTGCTAAAGAAATGTTGCCGGTGGTGGATAAACCGCTGATCCAGTACGCAGTCGAGGAGGCGTATACCGCCGGGATCCGTCACATGATTTTTGTGACCGGCCGTACCAAGCGCAGTGTGGAAGATCACTTTGACACGGCCTATGAACTGGAAAACGAGCTTGAACTGGCCGGCAAGGCCGACTTGCTGAAAATTGCCCGTAGCATCGCGCCGGAAGATATGATCTGTACCTATGTGCGCCAGCCGCGTGCCTTAGGGCTGGGCCACGCCGTGCTGTGCGCGAAAGAATTGGTCGGCAACGAGCCGTTTGCGGTGTTGCTTGCCGACGACCTGATGGTGGGAACTCCGTCGATCATGGCACAGATGGTCGAACAGTTTTCCGATTGGCGGGCAACTATTCTCGCCGTACAAGACGTACCTCGCGCGGAAACCAAGCGCTACGGGATCGTCAGCGCTGAAAGCGTCGCGCAAGATATAGTGAATGTGACTGGCATTGTGGAAAAGCCAAATCCAGAAGCGGCACCAAGCACACTTGCCGTTGCCGGACGCTACATCCTGACGCCAGGAATTTTCCAGGAGCTGGAGAACCTGCCGCGTGGGGTTGGCGGTGAAATCCAGCTGACCGATGGCATCGCGAATCTGCTGCGCCGCGAAAAGGTATTTGCATATCGCTATAAAGGCGCGCGCTATGACTGCGGCAGTAAATTAGGGTTCTTGCAGGCTACTGTGGACCTGGGCGCCCATCACAATGAAATCGGGGCTGAGTTTTCTGCGTGGCTGGAGCAGCGGAAATCAAACCTATGTGCACATGCGTAAAAAATTAAGTCTTTCGATCATCAGCCACGGGCATCACGTCCATGTGGCTAAGCTGTTGCAGCAGTTGGCAGAACTGGAGCGAAGTGATTTCGAAGTAATCCTTACATTGAACCTGCCGGAGTCTGTGGCGCTTGAGAACCTGCCTTACGCGGTAAAACTGATTCAAAATGCGACGCCAAAGGGCTTTGGCGCCAATCACAATGCCGCATTTCTCGAAAGCACTGGTGACTATTTCGTCATTCTGAATCCCGATATCGAGTTGCTGGAAGATCCCTTTGGCCCACTGCTGGAACTGGCCGAACGCGACAGCCTGAATATCTGTGCTCCCGTGATTGTCGACGCAGACGGCCATATCGAGGATAGCGCGCGTAACTTCCCGACTCCATATAGCCTGTTCAAGCGCTTATTGTGTCGCTTGCTGGGGCGTCCGATCTTGCCTGATACGCTCAGGCAGGACAGCGACACCGTGCAGCCGGACTGGGTGGCGGGCATGTTCGTAATGGTCGCGCGCGTAAACTATGAGCGGCTGGGCGGCTTCAATGACGCTTACTTCCTGTACTTCGAAGACGTTGAGTTTGGGGCGCGTGCGCGCCTGGCAGGCTGCCATATCCTGGTGTGTAAGCGAGCGCGCGTGATTCACCAGGCTCAGCGTGACAGCCATCGGCGACTGCGCTTTATGTGGTGGCACGTGCAAAGCGCCACCAAATTTTTCGTTTCTCCCGCCTATCTGCGCGTCCTGATCCGGCGCGCCGCGAAAGCCGGATAAGCTGTCAAGCACAGTTCGTAAGCTGCGTCCCGGATTTTGCTGATCAGTCAAAATGAAGGGGTTGCCTTTCGCTGATGCGGTAAAATCTCGGTTTGCCTGAACGGTAGTTAATTAATAACTTGTTTTAGAGGAAGTCACGATGATTTTAGTAACGGGTGGTGCAGGCTTTATCGGGGCCAATTTTGTGCTGGACTGGCTGGCACAATCGGACGAAACCTTGGTCAACCTGGACATCCTGAGCTACGCAGGTAACCGCGAAACGCTAGCTTCGCTCGACGGCGATGCACGCCATATCTTCGTGAAGGGTGACATTGGCGACACCGAGCTGGTGGCCCGTCTCCTGGCCGAGCACCGGCCGCGCGCGGTCGTGAATTTCGCCGCCGAAAGCCATGTCGACCGCTCGATCCATGGACCGGAAGCGTTCATCCAGACCAATATTGTAGGCACTTTCAACCTGCTCGAGGCCGTGCGTGCCTATTGGGGCGGCCTGGACGGCGACGAGAAGGCTAATTTCCGCTTCCTGCACGTTTCAACCGACGAAGTCTACGGTTCGCTGGGCAAGGAAGACCCTGCATTTACCGAAACCAACCGTTATGAGCCGAACAGCCCATACTCGGCCAGCAAGGCGGCTAGCGACCACCTGGTGCGCGCATATCACCACACCTACGGCCTGCCGGTGCTGACCACCAACTGCTCCAACAATTACGGCCCATACCACTTCCCGGAAAAACTGATTCCGCTGGTGATTCACAACGCGCTGGCCGGCAAGGCGCTGCCGATCTATGGCGACGGCCAGCAGATCCGCGATTGGCTCTACGTCAAGGACCATTGCAGCGCCATCCGCCGTGTGCTGGAAGCGGGCGCTCTGGGCGAAACCTATAACGTCGGCGGCTGGAACGAAAAAGCCAATCTTGATGTCGTGCACACGCTGTGCGCGATCCTGGATGAACTGCAGCCGCGTGCCGATGGCCAGTCCTACAAGACCCAGATCACCTTCGTCAAGGATCGTCCGGGCCACGACAAGCGTTATGCGATCGACGCCAGCAAGCTGGAGCGCGAGCTGGGCTGGAAGCCGGCGGAAACCTTCGAGACCGGCATCCGTAAGACTGTGCAGTGGTACCTGGCTAATGCTGCTTGGGTAGAGAACGTTACCAGCGGCAACTACCGCAACTGGGTTGAGAAGCAATACGCATGAAGATTCTGCTGATTGGCAAAAATGGACAGGTAGGGCACGAGCTGCAGCGTACCCTGCTGCCTTTGGGCGAGCTGGTGGCGCTGGGCCGCGATGGCCTCGACCTGAACGATCTCGCAATGGTGAAACAAGTATTGGAGAGCCAGGCTGCTGACGTGATCGTTAATGCTTCCGCTTATACGGCGGTGGATCGCGCCGAATCCGACGAAGCTGGCGCATTGGCTGTCAACGCCGCCGCTGTTGGCCTCATGGCAGAATATGCCAGCGCCCACAATGCTTTGCTGGTGCATTACTCCACCGATTATGTGTTCGATGGGGAGAAGACCGCTCCTTACGTGGAAGGCGACGTCACTGCGCCACAAAGCGCTTACGGGCGCAGCAAGCGTGCCGGAGAAGAAGCTATCCTGGCGAGTGGCTGCAAAGCCCTGGTGTTTCGCACCAGCTGGGTGTTTTCGGCCCACGGCGGCAATTTCATCAAGACCATGCTGCGCCTGGCTGGCGAGCGCGACAGCCTGAACGTGGTTGCGGACCAGTTTGGCGCCCCGACGTCGGCCGAGCTGATCGCCGACGTCACCGCGCTGGCGCTGGCCGCCTATCGCCGTGGCGCGCTGGCCGACGGCATCTATCATCTGACCGCTGCCGGCGCCACGACCTGGCACGGCCTGGCCAGCTACGCCATTGAACGTGCCAGGGCGCGCGGCGCCGTGCTCAAGGTCGACCCGGCGCAGATCACGCCGATTCCGACGGAGGCTTATCCGGTTCCGGCCAAGCGGCCCAAGAATTCCCGGCTGGACACCAGCAAGCTGTCTACTGCCCTCGACCTGCAACTTCCGGACTGGAAGGCCCACGTCGACCGCCTTATTGAACAACTCTCCTGAACGGAAACCCGCATGAAACGCAAAGGCATTATCCTCGCCGGCGGCTCCGGCACACGCCTGCACCCGGCCACGCTTGCAATCAGCAAGCAATTGTTGCCGGTATTTGACAAGCCAATGATTTACTACCCGCTCAGCACCCTGATGCTGGCCGGCATCCGCGACATCCTGATCATCTCGACGCCGCAGGACACGCCGCGCTTTCAGCAACTGCTAGGCAACGGCGAGCAGTGGGGCTTGAACCTGGAATACGCGGTGCAGGAATCGCCGGATGGCCTGGCCCAGGCCTTCATCATTGGCGAGCGTTTCATCGGCGAGTCGCCGTCGGCGCTGGTATTGGGCGATAACATCTTCTATGGACACGAATTCCAGGATCTGCTGAGCAATGCCATGGCGCGTACGGAAGGCGCCAGCGTCTTTGCCTACCACGTCCACGACCCGGAACGCTATGGCGTAGCTGAGTTCGACGAACAGCGCCGCGTATTGTCGCTGGAAGAAAAACCGGCCAAGCCAAAGTCGAACTATGCGGTGACCGGCCTGTATTTCTACGACAACCACGTTGCAGAACTGGCCAAGAGCCTGAAACCCTCGCCGCGCGGCGAGCTGGAGATTACCGACCTGAACCGCCTGTACCTTGAGCAGGGCAAGCTCAACGTCGAAATCATGGGCCGCGGTTATGCCTGGCTGGATACCGGCACCCACGAGTCGCTGCTCGAGGCGGGCCAATTCATCGCGACGCTGGAAAACCGCCAGGGCCTGAAGGTGGCCTGTCCGGAGGAGATCGCCTTCCGCCAGCAATGGATCGATGTGGCGCAGCTGGAAAAGCTGGCGCGTCCACTGGCGAAGAACGGCTATGGTCAATACTTGCTGCGCATCCTCGACGAAAAGGTGTATTGATGAACGTAACGCGCTTACAAATCCCCGACGTGCTGCTGCTGGAACCCAAGGTGTTCGGCGATGATCGCGGCTTTTTCTACGAAAGCTTCAACCAGGCCCGCTTCGACGAGGCCGTGGGACGCAATGTCACTTTCGTGCAGGATAACCATTCGCGCTCAGTCAAAGGGGTGCTGCGTGGCCTGCACTATCAAATCCAGCACGCGCAGGGCAAGTTGGTGCGCGTCGTGTCCGGCTCAGTGTTCGACGTCGCGGTCGACCTGCGCAAGAGCTCGCCAACTTTCGGCCAATGGGTCGGTGAAATCCTGAGCGCTGAGAACAAGCGCCAGCTGTGGATTCCTGAAGGGTTCGCCCACGGCTTTGTTGTGCTCTCCGAGAGCGCAGAGTTCCTGTACAAGACCACCGATTACTGGTTCCCCGAATTTGAACGCAGCCTGGCCTGGAACGACGAGACGGTCAACATTGTCTGGCCAATCACCGAGGCGCCACAATTGTCGGGCAAAGACCAGCAAGCCAAGGTGCTGGCCGAAGCGGAGCATTTTGCGTGAGCCGCGAAAGTTTGACGATTAACCCGCACGCTGCGCAGCCAACCTCGTTGCTTGCGCTCGGCGCCAGCCTGTGGCGGCACCGGCAACTTATCGCGCAAATGACGCGGCGCGAAGTGGTTGGCCGCTACAAGGGTTCAGCTTTAGGTTTGACCTGGTCGTTTTTCAACCCGGTTTTCATGCTGGTCGTCTACACCTTCGTCTTCTCTGAGATCTTCAACGCTCGCTGGGAAGGCTTAGGTGCCAATGCAAGCAAAACGCAGTTCGCCATGGTGTTGTTTGTCGGAATGATCGTGCTCGGTTTGTTTAACGAACTCGTCAATCGCGCACCAGCGCTAGTTTTGGGCAATGTCAATTACGTCAAAAAGGTGGTGTTTCCACTCGAAATATTGCCCGTGATCGCACTATGTGCTGCTTGTTTTCATAGCCTCATCAGTTTGGCTGTGCTGCTGGTGGCGTTCGGCCTGTTCAACGGTTATGTACCGTGGACCGCTGTGTTCATTCCACTGATCCTGTTGCCGCTATGCGTGCTGACCCTTGGCTTGGCCTGGATCCTGGCTTCGCTCGGGGTCTTCCTGCGCGACGTTGGACAGTTCGTAACGATCATCACCACGGTGCTGACGTTCTTGTCGCCGGTCTTCTATCCCGTCACCGCAGTGCCGGAACGCTTCCGCGACGCGATCATGGCAAATCCGCTTACCTTTATTATTGAGCAGGCACGCGGTGCCTTGATAGCAGGGAAAATTCCTGACTGGCCAGGATTGGCCTGTTACACCGTGATCGCAGGAGTTTGTGCCTGGCTGGGTTACGTCTGGTTCCAGAAAACACGCAAGGGTTTTGCAGATGTCCTCTGAGCAATTGGCTATCTGCGTCAACAATCTGGGAAAGCGCTTTGAAGTCTATGACAAGCCGCGTGACCGCCTGAAGCAATTCCTGCTGCCTCGCCTGTGGCGCCTGGCCGGGCAGCCGATGCGCCAGTATTTCAAGGAGTTCTGGGCGCTTAAGAACGTCTCCTTTGAGGTCAAAAAAGGGGAAACTGTCGGCATTATTGGCCGTAACGGCGGCGGCAAATCGACGCTGCTACAGATTATCTGCGGCACTCTCAGTCCAACCGAAGGCAGCGTGCAGACCAATGGGCGGGTCGCCGCGCTGCTCGAACTGGGCTCTGGTTTTAACCCGGAATTCACCGGACGCGAGAATGTCTACCTTAACGCGACAGTTCTTGGCCTGAGCCGCGAAGAAGTCGATGCGCGCTTCGATGCTATTGTCGAGTTCGCCGATATTGGCGATTTCATCAACCAACCGGTCAAGACCTATTCCAGCGGCATGTATGTGCGCTTGGCGTTTGCGGTGATTGCCCATGTCGATGCTGACATCCTCATTATTGACGAGGCGCTGGCAGTCGGTGACGTGTTCTTTCAACAGAAATGCATGCGCTTCCTGCGCAGTTTGCAGGAGCGCGGCGGTACCGTCGTGTTTGTCAGCCATGATACGGGCGCCGTCGTGAGCCTGTGCGACAAGGCTGTGCTGCTGGTGCGGGGGCAGTTGCCGTTGATTGGCAAGACCGATGAAATCTGCCGCAAGTATATTGAAAACGTCTACGCCGAACGTGATCCCGCCACGCCCGTGGCGGACGCTCCGACAGCCGCGCAGCCAGCACAGGACGCTGCGGCGCTTTTGATTGAGAATGAGCCGCTGGCCGAGAACCTGGTCCGCATCACGCCGTTCCGGGAAAATGCTCAGTCCTTCGGCAAAGGCGGGGTCAGCATCCTCGACGCCTGGTTTGAAGACGCTGCGCAGGCGCGCCTGTCCATGGTGGACGGCGGGGTGCCGGTCGCCTTCTGCATCCAGGCAAGGGCAGGGCAAGCAATTTCATACCCTGCGTTCGGCTTCATGCTGAAAGACCGCCTCGGACAGTTCGTGTTTGCGGAAGGCACCGACCAGGGATTCCGCAACCGGGCGCCAGCGCTCGCCCCAGGCGACACCATCGTGGTGCGCTTTTCGTTCCGCATGCCGATCCTGATCCAGGGCGAGTATTCGATGAACGTT
>DASWTB010000441.1:0-14512 GCA_036402315.1 Pseudoduganella sp.
ACGGGGCGCTTGATACTGAAATTGGAAAGGAACATAGTTTAGTTTCCCCGGTTTCCCTGCATTTTTCTTTTAGTTGCCCTTGGCGGCAGCGGCCGGCACGGAGGCGGAAGCAACTGCCTTGTTCATCTGCAGGTCGACTTTCTGCCCGTCGCGGAAGCTGGAAGCCGGGGTGCGCATCACGATATCGCCTTTGGACAGGCCGGTCTGCACCTGCCAGTTGCCGCTGCGTGCATCGCGCGCCCCCATCTGGAGCGGGGCCTTGGCCAGGGCCTTGTCCTTGATCTTCCAGACGTAGGTGGTGTCGCCTTGCTTGACCAGGGCCGATTCCGGCACCATCAGGGCCGAGGTGGTTTCCGCTTCGATGCGGCCTTCGGCGAACAGGCCGGCGACGCGCGGCAGGTTCTTGTCGGCGAATTCCACCAGCACTTCGACCTGGCGGGTGACCGGATTGGCGGCCGGGTCAACGCGCTTGACCTTGCCCAGGAAGTTCTGGCCCGGGTAGCCGTTGATGGCAAATACCACGCCCTGCCCTGCCTTGACCACGCCCACCGAGTCCGCCGACACGCGGCCTTCGAAGCGCATCGACGCTGGGTCGACCACTTTCACCAGTTCCTTGCCGATCTGGGCGGTGTCGCCGGCCGAGACTTTACGCTCGGAGACGATGCCGTCGAACGGCGCGCGCACCAGGGTGCGGGTCAGTTGCTGGTTGGCTGCGACCAGGCGGGCCTTGGCAGCCGACAGGTCGGACTGGGCATTGTTGCGGCGCACTTCTGCGTCTTCCAGCACCTGGGAGGACACCATGCCTGAGGCTTTCAGGGTTTTCTGGCGGGCCAGCACGCGCT
Organism: Pseudoduganella sp.; assembly: GCA_036402315.1. Taxonomy (GTDB): domain Bacteria; phylum Pseudomonadota; class Gammaproteobacteria; order Burkholderiales; family Burkholderiaceae_D; genus Rugamonas. The sequence continues at coordinate 843 of DASWTB010000441.1, forward strand.
CGGCCTGGTCCAGCGACTGGGTCGAGGCGCGCACCGCTTCCTGCGCCGAAGCCAGGTTGTCGCGCAGGGCGGTATCGTCCAGGCGCACCAGCAGGTCGCCCTTCTTGACCGCTTCGCCGTTCTCTTTCAGCACCTGCATGACGACGGCGCCCACTTCGGCGCGCAGGTCGGCCTTGCGCTCGGGCTGGATGGAGCCGGTGATTACCGGGCCGGACGACAGCGCATTGCTTTCCACCGTCACCAGATCTTCAGATGCAACCTGCAGCGTTGCTAGCTTCTTGTCATCATCCTTGCCTTTCGCGTCGGCAGTCGCCGAGGCGCTGGCCTTGCCGGCATCAGGCGCCTTGTCGGACTTGCCGCAAGCGACCAGCGCAGATGCAACGGCGAGAGCTAATAGGGTTTTACGCAACATGTGAATCTCCAGTTTGGTGGACGGCTTATTTGAATATTGAATGCATACTTCTGCAGCGTGCAAAAGTATCCTTTTACACAAGGGGAGTGTCAATTCACCGGGTGCCAGACTGCGGGTTTTTAGGGCTGGACTGCAGGATTCGCGGATGAACCGCAAAAACGGTGGCTGGACGGCGGAGCTGGATTGCTACATTAGTGTAGCAATCCAGCGTGTTTGGCGGGGGATTGCGGCGTGCTCAGACGCGTGGGAACAGGGCGAAGATGAGGTGGCCCATGGCGATGCCGGTGGCCAGGCCGCCGGTGATCTCGATCACGGTATGGCCCATCCGTTCGCGCAGCCATTTGTGGTCCGTGGCATCCTTGGCCAGGCGGTTGATCGCCGCTGCCTGGCGGCCGACGTGCTGGCGCAGGCTGTTGGCGTCGATGATCACGATGAAGCACAACGCGACGGCCACGCCGAAGGCCGGGTGGCCCATGCCTTCACGCAGGGCGATCAGGGTGGCCATGCTGGAGACCACGGCGCTGTGGTTGGATGGGAAACCGCCATTTCCGACCAGGTTAAATGCCCATTTGCGGGCTTTGATACTATTAATCAGGAATTTGATCGGACCGACAGTAATCCAGGTCAAAAGCGGCGTCAGCAGGTAAGCAAGATCCATTTATAGCGTCCTAAGGTGCAATCCCCCATTATAATCGGCGCACCAACAATATTAATAGCAAGCAAAAATGAAGCATTTCAGAATATCTATCATTGTTACCATCGTCCTGATGGGGCTGGCCGGCTGGTGGGGCTATAACCATGGCGGCATTTCCGCGGCGTTGACTGCGCTGTGGATTACCGGTGTACTGGGGGTGATGGAAGTCTCCCTTTCCTTCGATAACGCGGTGGTCAACGCCTCCGTGCTGAAGGATTGGAACGACTTCTGGCAGAAGCTGTTCCTGACAGTCGGCATCCTTGTGGCCGTGTTCGGCATGCGCCTGGTGTTCCCGCTGGCCATCGTGGCCGTGGCGACCGGGCTCGACATGTTCGAAGTCTGGAACATGGCGACCACCACGCCGCAGGAGTATTCGCGCCACCTGATGAGCGTACATGAAGAAGTGGCTGCCTTCGGCGGCGCCTTCCTGCTGCTGGTGTTCCTGAACTTCCTGTTCGATGAAGAAAAGGATGTGCACTGGATCCACTGGTTCGAAGAGAAAGTCGGCAAGTACGGCACCGAGAGCCTGGCGGTGCTGCTGACCCTGGTGGCCATCGTGCTGTGCGTGCAGCTGGTGCCCGAGGCCAAGCGCTATTCCGTGCTGTATGCCGGCGTGACCGGCACAGCCATCTATGTCGGCGTGGGTTGGCTCAGCAGCGTACTGGAAAAAGAAGGGCATGATGAAACCGGCAAGGTGGTCGCGGGCGGCAGCCTGGGCGGCTTCCTCTATCTGGAAGTGCTGGACGCCTCCTTCTCCTTCGACGGCGTGATCGGCGCCTTTGCCATCACCAGCGACGTGGTGATCATCATGCTGGGCCTGGCCATTGGCGCCATGTACGTGCGTTCGCTGACGGTCTACCTGGTGCACAAGGGCACGCTGGACGAGTTCATCTACCTCGAGCATGGGGCGCACTATGCGATCGGCATCCTGGCGCTGATCATGTTCGCCAGCGTGAAGTATCACATTCCGGAATGGTTCACAGGCCTGTCCGGGGTGGCGTTTATCGGTGTTTCGCTGTGGTCTTCCCTCAAATATAAGAAATCAAATCCCCAGGAGTCTGAATGAGCCGTGTGTTGGTGATTGTTGGCGGCCTGCTGGCCGCCGTGGCGCTGCTGTTTGCAGCTTATGTGTGGCTGGCGTTGAGCTATTCGTATTCGGACGGTGAACGTGCCGGCTACCTGCAGAAGTTTTCCAAGCGCGGGTGGCTGTGCAAGACCTGGGAGGGAGAGATTCTGCTGACCCCGCTGCCGGGAATGATTCCGGAGAAGTTCGAATTTACGGTGCGCGATGAGGCGGTGGCGGCGCAGATCGCCGCGGCGGCCGGCAAGCGCGTGGTGCTGCATTATGCGCAGCATAAGGGGGTGCCGACTTCGTGCTTTGGCGATACGCAGTACTTTGTGGAGTCGGTGACCGTTCAGCCTTAACCCACCAAACCGGTGAGCCAGTGTCAGACCCTCAGGGTCTGACACTATGACGCGACGGCTGCGGGCCGGGGGGCAGACCCTTGGGTCTGCCCCCGAATTACCGGGGTTTAGCGGCCGCGCCAGACGGCGCCGGCAGTTTCCTTCAAGCGGCCGATCACATCGCGCGCCATCGTCTCGGAATGCTCATCGGTCGGATGGGCAGCCTTATCCTCCATCGCATTCAGCATATTCTGCGCCGCATGCTGGCGGCGAGTCTCCTGCTCGAGCAGTTTCTTCTTCTGCTCCACCATCGCCGCCGTGGTCGCGGTCACCCGGCGCTGCAGTTCGGCATGCGCATGAACGGTATCGACCAGGGTCTTCTGCTCCGCCAGCTTGGCCCACTCGGCCTCGTTGGCCGCCTGCTCGGCCGCCTCGCGCTGGCGTGCAACTTCCAGCAACTGCTCCTCAGCATCCGCACGCGACTTGGCAGCGGCGACAGCCTTCTTCTCCAGCTCCACGCGCAGCTCGATCGCCTTCGCCGCGCGCACTTCGGCAGCATTGGCCGCACGCTGCTGCACCAGCTTCTGGTCGATCAGCGCCAGGGTTTCGCGCTCCTTGGCCACGAACTCCAGTTCGGACTTGAGCAGCGACTCCTCGGCCGCCACGCGGGCCTGCTCGGCCTTGGTACGCTCGGCCTGCGCCTTGACCAGCTCACCGGCCAGGCGCGCCTGGGCGGCGGCGGCTTCGGCAGCGGCAGCCTTGTTGGCCGCATCGTATTCAACCTGCTCGGCCATCGCGCGCACGGCAGCGGCTTCCTGCTCGGCAGCCACCTGCAGGCGCGCATCGGCAGCGGCCTTGCGGCGCGCTTCGGCGGCGCCGGCACGTTCGGCATCGACGCGCGCCTTGGCAGCGGCAGTCGCCACTTCTTCGGCGGCGATACGGTCATTCATCGCTTCCAGCGCGGCCTGTTCGGCGTTGGCGCGCGCGCGTTCGGCTTCGGCCAGGCGGGCATTGATGGCGTCCAGCGCCGCCTGCTCCGCTTCGGCGCGGGCACGCTCGGCATCGGCCAGACGCACCGCGGCGGCGGCTTTTTCCTGCGCCAGGGCATTGGCTTGCTCGGCCGCGGCCAGTTGGGCGGCGACTGCGTCGCGCTCAATCTTCTCGGCGGTCGCCTGTTCGGCGGCCACGGCGACGGAGCGCTCTGACAGCTCCTTGCGCTCGGCGGCGATGGCGGCGGCACGCTGGTGTTCTTCGGCTTCGATGCGGGCCTGCTCGGCGGCGGCCTGCTCGGCCTTCTCGCGCAGCTTGGCCTGCTCCAGCGCCACGGCTTCCGCTTCCAGGCGGGCGCGGGTTTCGAAATCGGCTTGCTGTTCGGCTTCCACGCGGGCCATGGCGATGGCGTGCAGCTGGCGGTCGGTTTCCACCCGGCGCTCGGTGGCGGCGATGATCTGCTGGTCGGCATCGCGACGGGCCTGGGCGGCGTCGGCGGCCATGGCTTCGACGCGTTCACGATGCAAGGCGGCGTCGCGGATTTCCTTTTCAGTCTGCAGGCGCAGGTGCAGCGACTGGGCGGCGCTGCGGTCGGATTCGGCCTTGGCCAGGGCAATCTGTTCGCGCTCCTGCTCCAGGTGGGCCAGGGCGCGGGCTTCTTCCAGCGCACGTACTTCGGCGGCGGCGCGCTTGAAGGCCGCTTCCAGGGCCACCTGGTCGGCGCGTTCACGCTGGCGGGTGGCTTCCAGGGCTTCGGCTTCGGCTTGCGCCAGTTGTTCGGCCGTCAGGCGGGCTGCATGCGCCTGGCGCTCGCGCTCGCGCGCAATGGTGGTCATGCGGGCATCGGCGGAAGCCACGCCCACCACTTCATCGCGGGCCGCTTGCACGGCGGCGGCGCGTTCGGCGGCTTGCAGGCGGGCTTGCTCGGCCTGGACGGCGAGCTCTTCCGCGGCCTTGCTGGCCAGTGCCGCCAGCTTGGCCTCTTCTGCGACCTGCTCGGCGGCGCGGCGGCGGCTTTCTTCTTCGGCTTTGGCGCGCTGCTCGGCGGCCAGGCGCACCTGGATGTCGGCGTCGACACGGGCGCGCAGTTCGGCGGTTTCCTGCTTGACGGCTTCCAGGCGGGCTACGCTGGCGGAAGCGGCGGCGCGCAGGGTTTCCAGGCGTTCCTTGTTGATCTTGATGGCTTCTTCGGCGGCTTCGGCATTCTGCACCGCAGCGGCGGCGGCGGCCGATTCCAGGGCGGCGCGGTCTTCTGCCAGGGCGCGGGCACGGGCTTCGGCCACGGCGCGCGATTCGGCGGCGCATTGCGCTTTGGCTTCGGCTTCGACGCGGGCGATGGCCTCGGTGATGGCCTTCAGCTCGGCTTTCTCATGCTCAGCACGGTCGCTGGCGACGGTGTCGGTAGATGGAGGCAGTTGTGCTTGCATGAGGAATCTCGCTTGGCTTTGAGGGTGATGTTGCCATTATCGATGAGTCCAACAAGGGCGAAGCGCGCGAGCAAGGCAGGAAAACCCTGCCAATTCTCGCGTTTTACCAGTTAAACCGGCCAGAGGGGAGGCTCGTCCATCAGCGCGATTTGCTCGCGCAATTCGAGGATACGATCTTGCCAGTATCGTTGTGTATTAAACCACGGAAAAGCCACCGGGAACGCAGGATCGTCCCAACGCCGTGCCAGCCAGGCCGAGTAGTGGATAAGGCGCAACGTGCGCAGGGCTTCCACCAGGTACAGCTCGCGCGGATCGAATTCGCGCATGTCCTCGTACCCGGCAAGGATATCGCCCATCTGGCGCACCATGTCGCTGCGTTCGCCGGACAGCATCATCCACAGGTCCTGCACGGCCGGCCCCATGCGGGCGTCGTCGAAGTCGACAAAGTGCGGGCCGGCGTCGGTCCATAAAACATTGCCGCCATGACAATCTCCGTGCAGGCGGATCAGCTCGACCTGCCCTGCCCGTTCGTAGCAGCGCCGCACGCCGTCCAGCGCCTGGTCGACCACCGAGCGCCAGGGCATGACCAGCTCCGGCGGCAGGAAATCGTTGGCCAGCAGCCAGTCGCGCGGCTCTTCGCCAAAGGAAGCGACGTCCAGCGTGGGGCGGGTGGCAAACGGCCGCGCCGCGCCAGTTGCGTGGATGCGGCCGATAAAGCGGCCCGTCCACTCCAGCACCTTAGGGTCGTCCAACTCCGGCGCCCGCCCGCCGTGGCGCGGGAATACCGCAAAGCGGAAACCCTCGTATTCATGCAGGGTGCGGCCATCGCGCTCCAGCGCCGGCACGGCCGGCACCTCGCGCTCTTGCAGTTCCTGCACGAAGGCGTGCTCCTCCAGGATCTGCTCGTCGGTCCAGCGCCCGGGGCGGTAAAACTTGGCCACCACCGGCGGCCCCTCCTCCATGCCTACCTGGTAGACACGGTTTTCGTAGGAATTCAGCGCCAGCAGGCGGCCATCGCCATACAGGCCGATGCTGGCCAGGGCGTCGAGTACCCGGTCCGGGCTCAGGTCTAAGAAAGGATGCGTCATTCTCGCTATTGTAAGGGCCAGGGCGTATACTGTCGCCCTTCGACCCAATATATAGAGCGCCAAGCCATGCAACTCGACCAGCCATTGACCGACAAAGAATTCGACGAACTCGACAACTTCCTGCTGGGCGACCAGAGCCCGGAAGACTCCATGACGATGGACCACCTGCATGGCTACCTGACCGCCATCGCCATCGGCCCGGAGCCGATCACCCCGGCGGAATGGCTGCCAAGCATCTGGGGCGAGGACCGCAAGGATGGCCCAAAGTTCAAGAATCCCAAGCAGGAAGAGCGCATTTACAACCTGATCACCCGCTTCATGAACGAAGTGCTGGTGACCTTTGAGGTGGCGCCGAAAGAATTCGAACCGCTGTTCGTCGAGCACGAGCATGAAGGCAAGGTCCTGCTGAACGCCGAAGCCTGGTGCTGGGGCTTCTGGGAAGGCATGGAATTGCGCCCAGGTTCCTGGGACGCCATCTGGGATTCCGAAGCCGGCCCGCTGATGCGCCCGATCTACCTGCTGGGCGCCGACGAGATCAAGCCGGAAGAACTGCCGGAAGTGGAAGACCCGGTGAAAGCGCACCAGCTGGCGCTGGACATCGAAGCCAACCTGCCGGCCATCCACAAATGGTGGGTGCCGCGCCGCAAGACCGGCGTGACCACCGTCAAGCACGAAGAGCCGAAAGTCGGCCGCAACGACGACTGCCCTTGCGGCAGCGGCAAGAAGTACAAGAAGTGCCACGGCGCCGAGCAATAAGCGTCACGCGTCCCGAAAGCCCGCCAGCGCGGGCTTTTTTAATGTCCTTGCTCCGGCACGCCCAAGATCCTGGTAGCGGTGCCGGAAAGCGAAGGCAAGGCCGTCACGGCGCGGATCGATCTTCAGATGATGATGGGCCTTGGCCAGCAGATCCCGAACGAGTGCGACGGCCGCGCGCGCGCATCGCTGCGCCGTATCCTTCTCGACCTGCAGGCCCCCGACCAGATGATGCCCAGCATGGCCAAGCGCGTGCCGGCGTTCCAAGACTAGCGTCGCCATATTGCGGGACGCTGGCTCGCCTGTAGCTGGCACCCAGCTTATTTCCTCCACAGCTAGCAAATTGCAATGAAGTAAATTCTTTGCGCGCCGTTTGTTCCCGCGTTAGACTGGGACCGCACTCGTAGGTCTGTTCATGCGTCGATTCCATCCAGGAGCAGTGAACCGAATATGCAAATAGTCCCTAGCGCTTTGCCTGCCGTCCCTGTCCTCCTTTGCAGCAGCGGTGGACGCCTGTGTGCCCTGCCCTTGTCCCATGTCGGCGAAACCCTGCGCCCCTTGCCCGTCACGCCCTTGCCCGGCGTCGATGCTTGCGTGTTGGGCGCCGCCACCTTGCGCGGGCAGGCCGTGCCGGTGGTCGCCTTGTCTGCCCTGCTCGGCGCGCCGGCCGGCGCCCCGGCACGCTTTGTCAGCCTGCGCCTGGGCAGCCGCACGGCCGCGCTGGCGGTTGATGAAGTGATCGGGGTGCGCGCCATGCCTGCCGCCTTGCTGGACGAAACCCCGCCCTTGCTCGATGGCGGCGCCGATGCGCAACTGGCCGGCATCGGTGCGCGCGATGCCGAACTCCTGCTGGTGCTGCGCGCAGCGCGCAGCGTGCCGGAGTCGGTCTGGCAAGCATTGGACGCGCCAGCGGAAGTGAAATGAACGCGCCCGCAGCGACGCTGGAAGTGGCGCGTTTCCGCTCCTTGCTGGCCGACCGGCTTGGGCTTGCCTTCGACGAGCACAAGCTGGCGACGCTGGCGCGCGTGCTCGACAGTTGCGGCGGCGACCGCCAGCGCATCCTGGCCGACCTGGCGGGCAGCGCGCCGGTTGACAGCCTGCTGGCGCGCCTGGCTTCCGAGCTGACCGTCACCGAGACCTATTTCTACCGCAATGGCGACCAGTTGCGCGCCTTCATGGAAGTAGCCCTGCCCCAGCGCCAGCAATTGCGCGGCCAGGTGCAAGTGCTGTCGGCAGGCTGCGCTTCCGGCGAGGAGCCGTTCACGCTGGCCATGCTGGCGCGCAGTTGCGGACGCGAGGCGGGATTGTCGCTGCATGCCTTCGACGCCAACCCTTCGATGCTGGCGCGCGCGGCGCGCGGCCGCTATTCGACCTGGTCGATGCGCGAACTGCCGGCGGACTTGCGCGCGGCCTGGCTGCAGCACGACGGCGAGCATTTCCAGCTGGCGCAGGAAATCCGGCGCGCCGTGCATTTCGAGCAGCGCAACCTGGCGCTGGACGATCCTGCGTTCTGGCTGCCGGGCCGCTTCGATATCGTATTCTGCCGCAATGTGCTGATGTACTTCACGCCGCAGCAGGCGCAGGCGGCCGTGGCGCGCATCGCCCGCGCGCTGGCGCCCGGCGGCTACCTGTTCCTGGGACATGCGGAGACGCTGCGCGGATTGTCCAACGATTTCCACCTGTGCCACAGCCATAACACCTTCTACTACCAGCGCAAGGACGGACCGCTGCAGGAACCGCACGAGCCGCTGCCGTGGGCCGAAACCAGCCTGCCTGCGGCGCCGGCTGTTGCGCCGTCTCCGCTGCGCGCGGCGCCCGCGCCGGACCCGCTGTGGGCCGAGCAGATCGAACGCGCCAGCCGCCGCATCGACGTCCTGGCCAGCAGCACGCGGCCGGCTGCGCCGCAAGCACCTGAAGCGAACGGCCTGCAAATGGCGCTCGCCAGCCTGCACGAGGAACGCTTCGGCCAGGCGCTGGAACATATCGGCAGGTTGACGGCCGAGCAAGCTGCCGATCCTGACGTACTGCTGCTGAAAGCGGTCACGCTGGTGCAATCGGGGGCCGTGGCGCGTGCGCGCGAAACCTGCGGCCAATTGCTGGCGCGCGATGCACTGCATGCGGGCGCCCATTACGTGCTGGCGTTGTGCGAGGAAATGCAAGGCGAACTGGAAGGCGCGCTGGACCATTACCAGGGCGCAGCCTACCTGGCGCCGGGTTTCGCAATGGCGCGCCTGCAGGCGGGCCGCCTGCTGCGCCGCCTCGGCCAGCGCGAAGCGGCGCGGCGCGAGCTGGCCTTGGCGGCGCAGTTGCTGGAAGGCGAAGACGCGGCGCGCCTGCTGCTGTTTGGCGGCGGCTTCCCGCGCGCCGCCCTGCTGGCGCTTTGCAACGCCGAGCTGTCGGCACTGGGAGGCGCAGCGTGACACAGCAGAACATGCTGGCCGCCAGTGCGCTGGCGCTGCGCGATGAATTCGACCGCGCCTTTGCCATGCCGCCCGCCCAGCCCGATGCCCGCGACCAGCAGTTGCTGGCGATCCGCGCCGGCGGCCAGCCGTATGCGCTGCGCCTGTCTGCCATCCGCGGGCTGTATGTGGACCGGCGCGTGCAGGCCCTGCCCTCGCGCCTGCCTGAGCTGCTCGGCCTGACCGGCGTGCGCGGCCAGGCCGTGCCGGTGTTCGACCTGGCCGCCCTGCTTGGCCTGCCGGCGCAGCGCGCGCCGCGCTGGCTGGCGCTGGCATCGGGCCGGCATAGCGCGGCGTTCGCCTTCGAGCAGTTCGACGCCCACCATGCGGTGCACCCCGACGATTTCCTGCCGGCGCCCGAGCATGCTTTCGTGGAGGCGGCAGTGCGCATGGACGATACGCCGCGGCCCCTGCTTAGCCTGCAATCCTTGATCGACGACCTGGAACGGCGCTGCCAGCGCCTGGGGAGCTTATGACATGAATGGAACCTGGACCTTCGGACGCAAACTGGCCGCCGGCTACGCCGCCATGGCCGTGCTGGCGCTGCTGATCAGCGTGGTGGCCATCGTGGCGCTGCGCACCGCCGTCGACGGGCAGGAACGCGTCATCAACGGCAACGCCCAGGTCATGCTGGACGTGGAGCGCTGCAACGGCCTGGCCGAACGCATGTCGGCCAATGTGCGCGGCTACCTGCTGTCGCCGGAGCGCCGCTTCCTCGATACCTACAGCGAGGCGCGCAGCGAATTCTTCAAAACCACCGGCCGCATCCGCAGCCTGCTAAGCCGCGCCAGCGAGCAGCAGGCGCTGGCCGAAGTGGAGCGCAGCGCCAACAGCTACCGCGAAGCGGCCGAGCGGGTGCTGGCCATGGCCGACAGCCGCCCCGGCGCCGCCGAGCTGGTGCGCGCTTTCGACGACCGCGTGCTGCCGGCGCGCGAGACGCTGGCCAAGGCGCTGGCGGTACTCGACGCCCAGGAAGAGCAGCAGCTGGAGCTGGCCAAGCGCGAAGCGGCCGACCTGGCGGCCAGCGCGGCCATGGGCGTGACGGTGCTGGCGGTGCTGCTGCTGGTGCTTGCCATCGGGCTGGCCGTCCTGCTGTCGCGCACGTTGGGGCGGCAGATCGGCGCGGCGGTCGGACACGTCCAAAGTTCCTCGGCCGAGCTGCAGGCGGCGGCCAGCCAGCAGGCGTCCGGCGCCAAGGAGCAGGCCGGGGCCATGAGCGAAATCAGCACCACCATCAGCGAACTGGTGGCCACTTCGCGCCAGATCGCCGAGAGCGCGCAGCGGGTGGCGCAGATCGCGGAGCAGACCGCCCAGGGCGCCAGGTCGGGCGACGCCATCGTCGACAAGGGGCAGGAGGCGATCGCCGGCATCCGCCGCCAGATCGACACGGTGGTCAGCCACATGCTGGACCTGGGGCGCAAGTCGCAGGAAATCGGCGCCGTCCTCGACATCGTGTCGGAACTGGCGGAGCAGACCAATATCCTGGCCATCAACGCCACCATCGAGGCTTCCGGCGCCGGCGAATCGGGCAAGCGCTTCGCCGTGGTGGCGGAGGAAATCCGCAAGCTGGCCGACCGCGTGGCCGCTTCCACCAAGGGCATCCGCAGCCAGATCGAGGACGTGCGCGGGGCTGTCAACACCACCGTGATGGCGACCGAGGGCGGCGCCAAGGCGGTCGACGCGGGGGCGCGCCAGTTTGCCGACGTGGCGGCGGCCTTCCGCCAGATTGCCGACCTGGTGGGGACCACCACCGAAGCGGCGCGCGAGATCGAACTGTCGACCAAGCAGCAGGCCAGCGCCGCCGAGCAGGTGCGCATTGCCGTCACCGACGTGGCCCAGGCCACGCAGGAAACCGAGGCCAGTTCGGCGCAGACCCTGCAGACCGCCTCCCAACTGGCCACCCTGTCGCTTGACCTGCGCCGCCTGGTGCAGCCGCAATCGAGCACCGCCTGAACGCCATGGCCGCCGATCCTTACCGCTATTTCCGCATCGAAGGCCGCGAGCTGCTTGAGCAGCTCAGCGCCGGCGTGCTGGCGCTGGAAAGCGCCGCCGACGCCGCCGCCGTGGCGCGCCTGCTGCGGCTGGCCCATACGCTGAAAGGTGCGGCGCGCGTGGTACGGCAGGCGGAGATCGCGGACCTGACGCACGGCGTGGAAGGCTTGCTGGCGCCACTGCGCGAGGGCGGCGTGGCGCTCGAACGCAGCGTGGCCGACCAGGTATTGGCCTCGCTCGACCGCATCGGCGCCCTGCTCGGACAGTTGCCACGCCCCGATGCGGCGGCGGCCGCTGCGCCGGGTGCGGAGGCCGGCGCCGGCGCGCCGCGGCAGGCCGAATTAGCGCCGGCCGAATTGTTGCCGCCGTTGCCGCCGCGCCTGGCCCGCGCCGACCTGGTGGAAGTGGATGCGCTGCTGGAAGGCCTGGGCGAAATCGGCGGCGAACTGGAAGGCTTGCGCCGCCTGGCAGGCCAGCTCGACGCGGCGGCGCGCAGCACGGTACAGCAGGCGCCCGGCCTGGCGCGCCAGCGCCTGGCGCAGATGGAGCGCATCCTGGCCGGTGGCATCGAGCGCATCGACCGCGAATTGCGCCAGGCGCGCGATGCCGCCGAGCGGCTGCGCCTGGTGCCCGCCGCCAGCATGTTCGGCGTGCTGGAACGCGCTGCGCGCGATGCGGCGCAGGAGCAGGGCAAGCAGGTGGCATTCGAGGCTTCGGCCGGCAGCCTGCGGCTGGAAGGCGAGGTGCTGGAACTGGTGCTGGGCAGCATGATGCAGCTGGTGCGCAATGCCGTCGCGCACGGCATCGAGACGCCGGCCGAACGGCGCGCCGCCGGCAAGCCGCCGGCGGCGCGCATCACGCTGGCGGCGGGCAGGCGCGGCACGCGCGCCTGGTTCCGCTGCAGCGACGACGGGCGCGGCGTCGACCTGGCGGCAGTGCGGGCGGCCCTTGCCAAACGCGGCCAGACTGCCGCCGAGCTGGCCGGCCTGGATGGCGGCGCCTTGCTGGCACGCCTGTTCGAGGGCGGCATCAGCACCCGCGCCACGGTGTCGCAACTGGCCGGGCGCGGGGTCGGGCTGGACGTGGTGCGCGATGCCATGGCGCGCCTGGGCGGCACGGTGCAGGCCAGCAGCGGCGCCCAGGGTACGCTGGTCGAACTGCAGGTACCGATGTCGCTGGCAGCGCTGGACGTGCTGATGGTGGAGGCCGAGGGCCGCCTGCTGGCGCTGCCGCTTGACGCGGTGCGCGGCGCGGCGCGCGTGGCGCCCGGCCAGGTGCTGGCGTCGGCCGACGGCGCCGCCATCGAATACGGCGGCCAGGTGCTGCCGTTCCGCCCGCTGGAGCTGGGCCTGGCCGCGCATGCGAACGGCAACGCCGGCGGCCAGCGCGCCTTCAGCGCCGTGGCGCTGGCGCCGGCCCAGGGCGCGCCGGGCGCGGTCGGCGTCACGCGCCTGGCCGGGGTGGAAAGCGTGGTGCTGCTGGCGCCGCCGCCGCTGGCGGCAGCCGACGCCAGCGTGCTGGGGCTGTACCTGGACGACGCCGGCGACCCGGGCATCGTGCTCGATCCGGAACACCTGGCGCAAGCGCTGGCCGTGCGCGCCCGGCGCAGCAGCCAGCCCGCCCCGGCCAAGCCCATCCTGGTGGTGGACGACTCGCTCACCACGCGCATGCTGGAGAGCTCGATCCTGGAAGCGGCCGGCTACACGGTGGCCATGGCCGCCAGCGCCGAGGAGGGCCTGGCCATGGCGCTGCAGCGCGACTTCGGCCTGGTGCTGGTGGACGTGGAAATGCCCGGCATGGACGGTTTCACCTTCATTGAAAAGGCCGGCGCCGACCCGGCGCTGCGCCACCTGCCCTGCATCCTGGTCACCTCGCGCGACAGCCCGCAGGACCGCGCCCGCGCCGTGCAGGCCGGGGCGCGCGGCCATATCGTCAAGGGCGAATTCGACCAGGCGCAATTCCTGCGCCAGGTCGGGGAACTGGTGCAGCCATGAGCCGCCTGCGCGTGCTGGTGGTGGAGGATTCGCTGACCATGCGCCGCTTCCTGTGCGAGGCGGTGGCGGCCGATCCCGGCTGCGAGCTGGCGGGCGAGGCGCAGGACGGCAAGCAGGCCATCGAACTGTGCCAGCAACTGCGCCCGGACGTGATCTCGCTTGACATGATGCTGCCGGTGATGAGCGGCATGGCCGCCACCGAATTCATCATGGCCTATGTGCCGACCCCGATCCTGGTGGTATCGGCGTCCACCAACCGCGGCGAACTGTTCAAGACCTACGAAGCGCTGGCGGCCGGCGCCGTCGACGCCTTTGAAAAGCCGCGCGCCGACGAGGACAGCGCGGCCTGGTGCGCGCGCTATATCGCGGCGCTGCGCCTGGTGGCCCGCGTGCGCGTGCTGACCCACGTGCGCGGCCGGCTGCGCAGTGCCGACGCCGCTGCCATGCCAGGCATCGC
>DASWTB010000442.1:0-7542 GCA_036402315.1 Pseudoduganella sp.
AGTTGATATTGCCGCCAAACCGCCTGGCAAGACTTTTGGCGTGTACATGGCAACCGACCCGGATAATCCGCCGACCTCCGTGCTCGAAGCGCTGGCCGCCGGCGGCTTCAAGCAGGTGCATAGCTCCGGCTATACCCACAAGGACCGCGGCAAGGTGCTGGACCTGCACTTCCAGAAAGACGGCACCGACCTGTTCAACGGCTGGAAGGCAGAAGAAGCCGAAGCCAATATGGCCATCATCAACAAGATCTTCAGCGACATCGGCGTGGCGATCACCCCACGCGTCATGTCGCTGGCGGAAGCTTACGCCTGAACTTCAATGTGATACAGGGCCCAGGGGCAGGTCGTGAAGCGCTCGCCCACGGGCCTGCCGGCCATTTCCGGCACACGGTCCGCATCGTAAATCGCCCATAAGGGACCCAGGCCGCCCAGCGCCATCGGTGCGCCATCCAGGTGGGTGGCAACGATAAAGCGCTGTGCCCTGGCGCGCGTCACGGTCACTGCCACCGCATAACCATCCACCGCACGCAGGATCAGATTGCTGTTGTCGCCAGTTTGCGCGCCGGCAGCTTTCAGCACGTCCATCAGCAGCGGTCCGGTCAGGGTATGCGGCCGGCTATCGTATTCCAGCGTCGGCTTGATGGTGACCGACGGCAGCGCAGCGAGTGCGGCAAAATCGAAAGTGAAGGCCTTGTCGAAGCTCAGGTGCTGGCGGTGCATCATCTGGTCCACGACGCGGTCGAAACTGCCGCGATTAGGCTTGGCAATGGCACCCGTGACGGTCAGGAGCGCAGGACCGCGCTCAGCCTTGGGAGCAGCGGCACCCAGCGAGGGGAGGGCGCCTGCCGCTGCCACGGCGCCGAGGAATTGACGTTTGTTCATTGCTATATGATAACGCCTATGGACCTGTTTTCTGCTGAAGCCGAGCTATTACCGATTCCCATCGACGATGGCGAGCTGTATTTCATGCAGCAGCTTCCGCTCGCTGTGGATAACGCGCAAGTTATGCAATGCCTGCTCGACGAAACAGCGTGGAAGGCGGAAACCATCTTCCTGTTCGGCCGCGAAGTGGCGCAGCCGCGCCTGAGCGCCTGGTATGGCGAGCGGAGCTACACCTATTCCGGCCGTACCTTCGAACCCCTGCCTTTCACGCCGCTGCAGCTGGAAATCAAGCGCGCCGTCGAGGCCGCCAGTGGCAAGCGCTTCAACAGCGTGCTGCTGAACTACTACCGCAACGAACAGGACAGCATGGGCTTCCACAGCGACGATGAACCGGAGCTGGGGCCGCAGCCAGCCATTGCCTCGGTCAGCTTTGGCGCCACCCGCACCTTCATCCTCAAGCATAAAAAGCTGCCAAAAACCGTCAAAATCGACCTGACCGACGGCAGCCTGTTGCTGATGGCGGGAAAGCTCCAGCATTGCTGGCGGCATGGCATCAATAAAGAGCGCAAACCCTGCGGGCCGCGCATCAATCTGACATTTCGGCTTATCTGAAGCCAAGTTCGGTCATTTTGGGCTGAACATTGGTAATTCAAGGTTGCTTACAAATTCACACAATTCTTACCAGTTCGTCTCCCCCTTGAACTTTTGGCAGTGTTATCGTGCTTTCCATCGCACTTCCACAGACGAAGCGCGATCCCAGGCAAGTCCGACTTACTTTTGCTGAAAGATCACGAACATGAAAAAAATCGCATTCGCACTCATCACTTCCGCCGTTGCCCTTGGCGCGGCGTCCGTCCAGGCCCAGGAACTGAAGCCGTACATCGGTGCGGGCGTTGTGGCGAACTCGAACAAGTACACCCTGCCGAACGACACCAGCGACGGTGACAAGAAAACGACCGAGTATGGCGGCAAGATCTTCGGTGGCGTGCAGATCGACAAAACCTGGGGCGTGGAAGCCGGTTATGTCGACTTCGGCAAACAGTCGTACAACTACACCACCGGCGCCGGCACCGGCAGCATCGAAGGCAAAGCCAAGTCCTTCTACCTGGCCGGCAAAGGCACCTTCCCGATCAACCAGCAGGTTGCCCTGACCGGCAAGCTGGGTGTGGCCCACAACAAGAATGACGTGAATGCCACCGGCCTGGCTTCCGCGTACAACGGCGATAGTAGCCGTAACGCGCTGTACGCCTCGGTTGGCGCTGAATACGCCTTCACCGAGAAAGTGTCGGGCGTGCTGGAGTACGAACACTTCGGCAAGAACGATATCGACCAGGGCCGCCGCAAAGGCGCGGTCAACCTGGGCGTGAAGGCTAGCTTCTGAGTCGAGGGGGAGGGCAGTTCAGCTGCTTCCCCCCGCAAAGTCCCGATCGAGGCCGGGCGCGACAACGGCAGCTGTGCGCTGCCAATGTCCTTGTGCCCGCCTCACCCTCCATTCGGGCATTGGGTCCGTTGCATCGGGTAGTCGAAGGCTTTTTCCTTGCCCTTCGAAATGCCTTCGATGCGCGCCTTGATGCCGTCGGCGCCATCGCGCTTGTAAATGATCCGCTGCGGGAAGTCATGCTGCGGGTTTTCAAAGATTACTTCACCATCGCCGACCGACTTGATCGGGAAGGCTGCTTCCAGTTGACGGCTTGGCTTGGCGACATAGGACCAGATGCCGGGTCCGGTTTCGCGGATCATGGTGTGTTCCCACTCGACCGTTTTACCGTTCTTTACTGTGCGGGAGACGCCCAGCATAGTGCCGCCGGCGGGCAGGGTCCACATTTCCACTGAACCTTTTTCGGCGCCGGTGTGCGACCAGCAGCCGGCCAGCCACGCCAGCTTGTCGATAGGGGCCTCGTGCGCAATGGCGCCGGCGCTGGCGAGCACCAGGCCACATAGGAATTGTTTGCGCATTTCGGCTCCTTTTTGAAAACCGGTAAACCGGGGTCTGACCCACAGGGTCAGACCCCTGAATGATCTAGGGCCAGCGGCTCCGGTACACCCCGGTGTCTGACCCTGCGGGTCAGACACCGGTTTACCGGTTTTAGCCGTGCAGCGGCTTATAACGAATACGCTTCGGCTTCGCGCCTTCCTCACCCAAACGCTTCTTCTTGTCGGCCTCATACTCCTGGTAGTTACCCGCAAAGAAGGTCACCTGGGAATCGCCTTCGAAGGCCAGGATATGGGTTGCGATACGGTCCAGGAACCAGCGGTCGTGGGAAATCACCATCACCGAACCGGCGAACTCCAGCAGCGCATCTTCCAGCGCACGCAGGGTTTCAACGTCCAGGTCGTTGGACGGTTCGTCGAGCAGCAGCACGTTGCCGCCCATCAGCAGGGTCTTGGCCAGGTGCAGTCGGCCACGCTCACCGCCGGACAGGTTGCCAACGATCTTCTGCTGGTCCGAGCCCTTGAAGTTGAAGCGGCCAACATAAGCGCGCGACGGCATTTCGAAGCGGCCCACGCTCAGGATGTCGGCGCCGCCGGATACCGCCTCGAACACGGTCTTTTCGTTGTCCAGCTTGTCGCGGCTCTGGTCCACCAGCGAAATCTTGGCGGTCTTGCCGATCGCCACTTCGCCGCTGTCCGGCTGCTCGATGCCGGCAATCATCTTGAACAGGGTCGACTTACCGGCGCCGTTCGGGCCGATGATGCCGACGATCGCGCCCGGCGGAATGGTGAACGACAGGTTGTCGATCAGCAAGCGGTCGCCGAAGGATTTGCTGACGTTCTTGAATTCAATCACATCGTTACCCAGGCGTTCGGCCACAGGGATGAAAATCTCCTGGGTCTCGTTGCGCTTCTGGTATTCGTATTCGCTCAGCTCATTGAAGCGGGCCATGCGGGCCTTGGACTTGGCCTGGCGTGCCTTCGGATTCTGGCGCGCCCATTCCAGTTCCTTCGCCAGTGCCTTCTGGCGCGCGGACTCGGTGGCTTCTTCCTGCTTCAGGCGGGCTTCCTTCTGTTCCAGCCACGAAGAGTAGTTGCCCTTCCATGGAATGCCGTGGCCGCGGTCCAGTTCCAGGATCCACTCGGCAGCGTTGTCGAGGAAGTAGCGGTCGTGGGTGATGCCGACCACGGTGCCCGGGAAGCGCACCAGGAATTGTTCCAGCCATTCGACGGACTCGGCGTCCAGGTGGTTGGTCGGTTCGTCCAGCAGCAGCATGTCCGGCTTGGACAGCAGCAGCTTGCACAGCGCCACGCGGCGCTTTTCACCGCCGGACAGCACGCCGATTTTCTGGTCCCAAGGCGGCAGGCGCAGCGCGTCGGCGGCCATTTCCAGCTGCAGGTTCAGGTTGCCGCCGTCGGCCGCCGCGATGATCGATTCCAGGCGTTCCTGTTCCTTGGCCAGAGCGTCGAAGTCGGCGTCCGGCTCGGCGTAGGCGGCATACACCGCTTCCAGTTGCGCTTGTGCGGAGAAGGCTTCGCCCAGGCCGGACTCCACTTCTTCGCGCACGGTTTTTTCGGGGTCCAGCTGCGGTTCCTGCGGCAGGTAGCCGATGTTCAGGCCGGGCATCGGGCGTGCTTCGCCCTGGATGTCGGTATCGATGCCTGCCATGATTTTCAGCAGGGAGGATTTGCCGGAGCCGTTCAGGCCCAGCACGCCGATCTTGGCGCCCGGGAAGAAGGACAGCGAAATGTCCTTCAGAATCTGACGTTTCGGTGGGACGATTTTGCCCACGCGGTTCATGGTATAGACGTAATTGGCCACGGTATGTGTTCTTGTCGGTTCGTAAAGGCGCTAGTTTAGCGCATTGTGGTGGCGCATAAAAAAAGACCCGGCAAAGTGCCGGGTCCTTTATGGCGCGCGTGGCTGCTTATGCTTTGCGGCGGCGCACGGTGGCCAGGGCCGCCAGGCCGAGGCCGGTCAGCAGCAGGCTGGTTGGCACCGGCACTTGCGTATCAGCCGGCGGCACGGCGTCCTGCGTCACGAAGTCCAGGCGCACATCGGTCACATTGAATTGACCGAGGACGGAATTCACGGTCAGGTTCAGGATGCCGTCTGAAACCAGGTCGTTCAGGGCCAGGGCGTCCAGGCTCAGTTGCACTACCAGGTCGCCGCTCAGGGAATCGTAGTGGCCGATGAATTGGTTGTACCAGCGGTTGTAGCCGCTATTTTCGCTGCCGTTCTGCTTCTTGAGGTCTTCGATCTTTCCACTATCGGTGTCGAACGCATTGTGATCGTCCGCAGAGCCGGTCGCTGAAGCGCCACCGGCAGTGATTTTCATCTGGTCAGCGATGGAATCGCTGTAGCTGGTGTTGAACTGCTTGATATGGAAATTGTCGCTGACAACCTTGCACTTGCCATTCTTGCAGTCGGTAGTCGTACGGTTCTCCGAGTAATTCAGGTTCGTTACGGATGAACTGACGATGTCGAAGTCGGCTGCAGAATAGCCGGATACGGTCAGCACACCGGAGGCGATCGAAGTGCTCGACCAGCCCTTGCCAGCCAGCGCGCTGTTCACATCGATCTGCAAACTCTGGCTCTGGCCGGTCGTCAGGTACTGGTCAAACGAAAATGCGGACGACAGCGACATTGGTGCAGCCTGGACCGATGCAGCGCACAAGAGGGAGGCAATGCCTGCCAGAATTTTCTTATTCAACATGGTGTTCTCCGGATACGGTTATTTACAGTTAAGCAAGTGCCGTGCCTACCGAACCGTGAACTCATCCATGTACCTGATTAGAATCAGGAAATTGAAATTGACTAAAGGTAAGAGATCTTATGTAAGACGTAAAGTGTAAAATTTTCCGACACTCAACTCGCCTTTCTACTGGTTAACCACCCCTCCAGCATGTAAATCGCCAGCGCGCTCCAGATGAACAGGAAGCCCACCAGCTTGGCCGAGGAAAACGCCTCGTTGAAGACCCAAACGCCCAGCAGCATCTGCAGCGATGGCGACATGTACTGCAGCATCCCCAGCACCGACATCGGAATGCGCCGGGCGCCCGCAGCAAACAGCAGCAGCGGAATCGCCGTGGTCGGGCCGGCCGCAGCCAGCAGCCAGCGCGTGCTGTCCGATTCGGCATTCAGGAACACGCTCTGGCCGTGGTACACCAGCCAGCCGAGGTAAGCCACCGCCAGCGGGAACAGGATCAGGGTTTCGAACGACAGGCCTTCCAGCGCCGCCAATGCCGCTGTCTTGCGCAGCAGTCCGTAGGCGCCAAAGCTCAGGGCCAGCACCAGCGCAATGTACGGTACCTGGCCGCCCTGCCAGGTCAGCCAGGCCACGCCTGTTGCCGCAACACCGATGGCGATCCACTGCCCGCGGCGCAGTTTTTCCTTGAGCACCAGCATGCCCAGCAGCACATTGACCAGCGGATTGATGAAATAACCCAGGCTGGCATCGACCACGTGGCCATTGTTGACCGCCCAGATATACACGAACCAGTTCGCACTCAGCAGGAAAGCGCTGGCCAGGAAACTGCCCACCACTCTGGGCTGGCGCAACACTTGAGGCAGCCATTTCCATTGGCGGCGCACCGCCAGCACCAGCATCAGGAATATCAGCGACCACGCCATGCGGTGCGCGAGGATTTCGGACGCCGGCACATTCTTAATTGCGTGAAAATACAGCGGGAACAGTCCCCAGGACAGGAAAGCGCCTGCGGCGTACAGCATGCCGGTATTCATGAGAGCGGTGATTTTCTATGCGTAAAGATGGAAAATAGCATATCCGTCAGGTTTTCACCGGCGGCGTAAAAAACTTGCAAAAGGCCTATAGTTGGCCTATTGTGCGATGCACCAAAACCAATTTGGGTGAAATCTTGTCACAACATAAGAAAAGCAGCGTAGCTGCATTGACGCTGGCTGCCATTGGCATCGTTTACGGCGATATCGGTACCAGCCCCCTCTATACTCTGAAAACCGTGTTCCACCCCACCCACGGTCTCATGCTGAACCAGGCCAACCTGCTGGGGATCATTTCCTTGATCTTCTGGAGCCTGACCCTGATCGTGTCGCTGAAGTACGTCAGCCTTGTACTGCGTGCCGACAACCGCGGCGAAGGCGGCATTATGGCCTTGATGGCGCTGGCGCTGAACTCGGTGCATAAGGCTGCACCGAAAGCGCACTTCCCGCTGCTGCTGATCGGTACCTTCGGCGCCACCATGTTCTATGGCGATTCCGTCATCACCCCGGCCATTTCCGTGCTGGGTGCGATCGAGGGCCTGGAAGTCGCCGCGCCGGGCCTTGCGCAGTACGTGGTACCGCTGACCATCGTCGTGCTGGTCACGCTGTACTCCGTGCAGCGCCACGGCACCGCCGGTATCGGCCGCTTCTTCGGTCCCATCATGACGCTGTGGTTCGCGGTGCTGGCCATCATGGGCGTGGTCAACATTCTCGAGACGCCGGCCATCCTGGAAGCGCTGAATCCCTATTACGCCATCATTTTCATGCGCGATAACGGCTTTGTCGCCTTCGTTGCACTGGGCGCTGTGGTGCTGGCGATCACCGGTGCAGAAGCGCTGTACGCCGACATGGGCCACTTCGGCCGCAAGCCGATCCGCATGGCCTGGTTCACGATCGCCTTCCCGGCGCTGGCGCTGAACTACCTGGGCCAGGGCGCGCTCCTGATCCAGCATCCGGAGGCGGTAAGCAATCCATTCTTTAACCAG
>DASWTB010000443.1:0-13010 GCA_036402315.1 Pseudoduganella sp.
ATGTTCTGCAGCTTGTCCTTGAGTTCGATTTCCTTGGCGACCGACACGCCGTCCTTGGTCACGGTGGGGGCGCCGAAAGAGCGCTCGAGCACCACGTTGCGGCCCTTGGGACCCAGGGTGACTTTAACTGCGTTGGCGAGGATGTTCACGCCTTCGACCATCTTGGCACGGGCGGAATCGCCGAAAATGACTTCTTTAGCTGCCATGTTTGATTTCTCCTGAATTCTGTATATCTAGGGGGCTGTGATTACTTCTGCACCACGGCCATGATGTCTTCTTCGCGCATTACCAGCAGTTCCTGGCCGTCTACTTTGACGGCTTGACCGGCGTATTTGCCGAACAGAACGCGGTCGCCCACTTTCACTTCCAGAGCGCGCACGGTGCCGTTGTCGGCAACTTTGCCGTTGCCAACTGCCAGCACTTCACCCTGGTCAGGCTTTTCAGCTGCTGCATCAGGAATGATCAGGCCGGACGCGGTCTTGGTTTCCTGGTCCAGGCGTTTGACGATGACGCGATCATGCAAAGGGCGAAGATTCATACAAAACTCCTTTTACTCGGTTTATTGACAGTTGTTAGCACTCTCGGCTAACGAGTGCCAACAATTATAGGGACGACACTAACCCTTTTCAAGGGAATTTCTTTGCGCCCGCTCCAACGTTGATTTGATGTCAATCATGCCAAAGCGATAATTTGGCATCGATCAGGGGGCAACACGGGAATGTAGCGGGAAATCGCGGGCCGCCGCGCGCCCTTGTCAGCCGGTGCGCGCCGGCGCCGTTCCGACGAATTTGCGGCGCGCCAGGGCCATTGCCAGGCGCTGCAGGGGGTGGCGGTTGCCGCCCGGCCGCCAGGTGGTGACATACCTGTTCTCGTAGGCGTCGTACTGGAAGCCGTGAGGGGCGGCCAGCACTTTGCCCCGCCCAAGCAGGATTTTCAGCGCCTGGCTGGCGGCAATGCCGGCGCACAGCTGGCAGCCCATGCTGGTGGACGGGCCGCGGCGCTGCGCCAGGTCGACGCCCTGCGGCCATACCAGGTAGCCGCGGTGCAGGCTGGCCGGCGCCAGGCCGACCAGGAAGCGCAGGGCTTTCTCCACCTCCGGCAAGTCGCCCCACTGGAAGTAGTCTTCAAAGCTCATCTGGCCGGGCAGGAAATTCAGGCAGGAGGCGCCCATTCCCAGCGGCGCCGCCATGGTGGCCGGAATGCGCTGCGCGGCGCAGTGGCCATAGACCAGGGTGCGCGCGGCGAAGGCGTAAAAGTCCAGCCCATCGACATACAAGTCGACGCCGTCCAGGAAGTCGCTGACATTGGCGCTGTTCACGCCGTCGCCGAACCGGCGTATCTCGATTTGCGGGTTGATGTCCTGCGCCATGCGTGCTGCGACATCGACCTTGGGCTGGCCCATGGTCGACATGAAGGCCGCAGCCTGCCGGTTCAGGTTGGGGATGTCGTAGCAGTCGAAATCGGCGACGTGGAAGGCGCCGA
This sequence comes from Pseudoduganella sp., assembly GCA_036402315.1. Lineage (GTDB taxonomy): Bacteria > Pseudomonadota > Gammaproteobacteria > Burkholderiales > Burkholderiaceae_D > Rugamonas. Next base: position 1,483 of record DASWTB010000443.1, read on the forward strand.
CCCCAAGCCTGGCCAGGGTCAGCAGGTGTATCGCGCCCACCCCGCCCATGCCGGCAATGGCAATACGCTTGCCGCGCAAGCGCTGCTGTTCTTCCGGCGTCACCCACCCGAGGTTGCGCGCGAACGCTGCTTCGTACTGGAAATGGGCGGGTTCCTTGTCGCGGCTAGTCATGAGTCATGTTGAGCATTCTGTTGACGATTCCCGTTTCCTCGCGCGGCGAGAAAAAGAACGGGTAAAAGGAGCGCACGCCGGGTATAGGGCCTCTGCCGCCGTAAAGCTGGATCTGTTCCGTCATGTACGCCAGTTCCACGCACATCAGGATGCCCTGCACATTGACGCGCGGGTTCAGCACCGGCTCGCCGATCTGCTTGAAGCCCAGTGCATTGTCGAAGAAGGCGCGGTGGCGCGGCTGCACTTCAATAAACATATGAGTACGCTGGTGTACGTCGCGCGCGGTGATCACGGCCAGGTGGAACAGGGCGGCCTGGTATTGCTTGCTGTTGCCCGCCATGTCGAAGGCGAACTTGATGATCTCGCAGATGCGGCCGCCTTTCTCGCGGCAGGCGTCCAGTTCCGGCTTGAATAGTTCGTCGGCCAGCAATCCCTCGGGGCAATCAAGCCCGACACTCAGGGTGCCGACTGGCTCGCCGCGCTGGCTGGCCATCAGGGTGACACGGTTGGCGACCGGCGTCAGCGCATGGTTGCCGGTGAAGCCGCGCCAGCTGTACATGCGGTGGATCAGCATGCTGGCCTGGTTGCGCCCGGTAGGCGTGTCGACCAGTCTGATGCCGAAATCGAGTTCTTGCGTGATGTGGTCGGCCAGTTGCGCGACCAGGGGATCGCCTTCGCTCAGCGTGGAATGCGGGGCTGCATCCTCTGCGCTGGTTTCGAGTTCAGTGCGGGACGTGGCGTCTGGGCTGTCATGCATGGCGAATTCCTCCAGCAAGCGCCAGCGTCAAGTCATCTCGCAAATAGCATCGTGAAAGCTAAAAAGTCCGACCAACGCGCGGCGCTGAAAAACGATCATGCCACGACGAGCTGGGGCGGGCAAGCGCACCAGCTCGTCGTGCCTTACAGCGGTTGGCTTAGCGGCGGCGCATACGCTGGCTGCCCGCCATCAGCAAGCCCAGGCCAAGCAGCGCCAGGGTGCCCGGTTCCGGAACCTGGTTGAAGTCCAGGATACCGGTCTCCGAATTGATCGCCACGATTTCGGCGCCGAGGCAGCCCGCCACGTCGCATTCGATGCCAAGCGAAGTGTTATTGAAGGCGGAGAACGCCGCGGTGTAGAACGGACGTGGCAGGGTGAAGTAGTCGAAGCCGTCCGGCACCAGCGGGTCAGGATTCTGGTACAGCTCCCATCCGAAGTTCAGGTTCTGATAGGCGCCGCCCAGCGGGTCGAGACCGCCGACACCGGCGGTCAGCATGCTCGAGCTGGCCAGTTTGTACTGGTCGCCTGCTGCCAGCACGGTTGGATCAAGCGCCACGGTGGCCAGCGAATAGGAGTTGTCGTTGTCCGGGTCGGCCCACAGCTCGAACGAGAATGCGCTCACGTTACAGCTCACGCCTGGCGCCAGGACGCCCGAGCAGGTGAACTCCTGGGTGAAGGTCGCATACAGGCCGTAGGCGACATTGACCTGCGATTGGCCGCCAGGTACTGGCGCGCTGTTCAGCGCAAAACCGGTGAAGACGGCATAGCCGCTGGCGCGGTAGAAGGTGGCGGGGTCGCCGGCTTCATGCCGGATGCGGGTGGACGAGAAGCCGTTGATGGCATCGGCGTCGAAGGTACTGCCGGCGCCGTTGATGACCGTGGGGTTCACGGTAAACACCGGCGATGCGTAGGCCTGGGTCGCGCCTGCCAGGCCCAGTGCGGCTGCCAGCAACCAGCGCAAATATTTTTTCATGCTCGTATCTCCAATCAGGTTTTCGTGAGGAATTGGCGGGTACCAATCGTCTGCATGGACCTCTATGCAAGGGCCATGCCAAAACATCACAGTCCTAAATGAATCAAGCACTTAATATTTGCTTGTAAATTAGTACCTGAGCAACTTTTATATTGCTGTAAAAATTCCCGACATAAAATCGAATCAAATCAATGACTTGCAACTTCTTATTGAGTAGTTATTAACGGCAGGGTCAGGCTGAAGGTGACCTGGGTCGGGGTGCAATCTGATAGTTTTAGCTCGCCGCCGTGTGCCCGGGCGATCTCGCGCGCCAGGGCCAGGCCGAGCCCGACGCCGGCGATGCGGCGGTTGTAGGCATGGTCGGCACGGTAGAAGCGGTCGAACAGGCGGTCGCGCTGTTCGAAGGCGATGCCGGCGGAAGCGTTGGCGACGTCGACCTGCCAGCCGCTGGCGCTGCGCCGGCCGATGATGGCGATCCAGCCTTGCGGCAGGCCGTATTTGACGGCGTTGCTGACCAGGTTTTGCAACACTTGCCGCAGCAGGTCGGCATCGCCCTGCGCTTCCATGCGCGGCGGCAGGTCGAGCCGCAACGGCCGCTCGGGCGCCATCATGTCCAGGTCGTCGGCCAGTTCGCGCAGGATTGGCACCAGGTCGAGCGCCTGCATCGGGATCTGCAGCTGGCCGGCGTCGGCGCGCGACAGCATCAGCAGCTTGCGCACCACGTTGTCGAGGCGGCGCACTTCGTCGAGCATGTCGGCCAGCGACTGTTCCAGCTCGGGGTAGGCGCTGGCCCGCTCGAAGGCGCGCTCCAGTTCGCCCTGCAGGATCGAGACCGGCGTGCGCAACTCGTGCGCGGCATCGCCGGAAAAACGCGCCGACTGCAGGAAGCTGCGCTCCAGCCGGTCCAGCATGTCGTTGAAGACGGTGACCAGCCGCTCGAATTCCAGCACTTCCTCGTCGGCCGCCACGCGCTGCCGCAGGTCGCTGGCGCGGATGCGTTCCATTACGCCGGTCAGGTGCTCGATCGGGCGCATGGCGCGGCCGGCCAGGTACCACGCCACGCCGCCCACCGCCAGGCAGAGCAGGATGACGGCGCCGCCGAAGCGCCAGATGGTGGCTTTCAGCTGGGCCTCGGACAAAGTGGTGTTCACGCCAAGCTGCACCAGCACGCTGCCGCGCCGGGTCTGGCCGATGCGCCACTGCGTGCCGCCGCCGTAGTAAGTGCGCAGCCCGCTATCGGTGGCTTCCGGCACCAGCAGGGAGTTGGGCCAGTTCGGACTCTGGTACAGCAGGCCGGCGTTGTCGTCGACCGCGCGCAGGATGGCGAAGTTCTCCGTGCTTTCAATCGGGGCAAAGCCGCTGAAGCTCGCGTTCAAGTGTGCGTCGATGGAGGGCCACACGGTCGGCGCCTTGGTGCCGAAACCCGGTCCCGCCACGTGCGCCACGATCATGCGGTCCAGGATGCCGGCCCGGCGCGCCACCACGACCAGGGAGGAGGCAACGAACAGCACGGCAATCACGCCAACGGCGAGGCCGGTGGTGATCAGCGCAATGCGGATGCGGAAAGAGCGGATGAGCGGGCGGCGCGCCGGCTTCATGCGTCGCCGTCCGGCTTGCGCAGGCGGTAGCCGACGCCGCGCACGGCCTCGATGGCCACCTGCTCGGGCAAGGCCAGCTTCTTGCGCAGGCGCTGGATGCAGACATCGACCATATTGGTTTGCGGGTCAAAGTCGTAGCCCCACACATGCTCGAGGATCTGGGTGCGGGTGTAGACGCGGCCCGGCGCGCGCATCAGGTATTCCATCAGGTTGAATTCGCGGCTGGTCAGTTCGACTTCGCGGCCATCGAGTTGCGCCACGCGCGACAGGCGGTCCAGCTTGAGCGGCCCGGCGGTCAGCACGTTCTGCCGTTCGCCGCTCACGCGGCGCAGCAGGGCGTGGATGCGGGCGATCAGTTCTTCCACATAGAAGGGCTTGGCCAGGTAATCGTCGGCGCCCAGGTTCAGCCCTTCCAGCCGGTCGTCCAGTTCATTGCGGGCGGTGAGCAGGATCACCGGCGTGTCGCGGCCGTCGCGGCGCAGCGCTTTCAGGATTGCCAGGCCGTCGCGCCCAGGCACCATGATGTCGAGCAGGATGATGTCGTACTGGCGTGACAGTGCGTAATCATAGCCCTGGTTCCCATCTTCGCAATGGTCCACCAGGATGCCTTGTTCGCGCAATCCGCTGCATACAAAGCTCGCGATCCGCTGTTCGTCTTCTACCAGTAGGGCTTTCATCCCCAGCATTGTCAGGAAATGCCAAAGCGGCGTCAATGCGGAAGCTGCCCGATTACAGATTTGTAATCGACGCGTTGGCCGTCCTGTCATTTTCGCTTGCTGTAATGGTGGGGTTGAATCACGGGAGACAGACCATGAGCCTCGGCATCTGGTTCAAGGAACTAGGCAACGACCTGGCCGACATCGGCGGCGCCTTCAAGGACGTGTGCATCGACATTGTGGCGGCGGCGCGGAAGATCGCTGGCCATCCTTTCAAATGAGCTACAATCGTAAGAATGTATAACACCAGGTTGACCGTGCAATCGTACGGCCATATAGTTTCGGGATGATCGCAGACTTCCAAGAACTTTCCGACAAAATCGACCGCCTTGCGGAACTCGCGCAGTCCTTGCGCCGAGAGAACGCTCAGTTGCGCCAGGCCAATGCTGCCCTGGTGGCCGATAACCTTGAATACCAACGCCGCCTGGGCGAAGCGCATGCGCGCGTGATGGCGCTGCTGGATAAAATTCCTGCCGCCGAAGCAGACACTCCTGAGGATGCCCAATGATCCATGTCGACGTCACCATCATGGGCCAGCCTTACAAGCTGGCCTGCAAGGCCGATGAAGAACGCGCGCTGCGCGAAGCGGCCAACCTGCTCGACAAAAAGATGAGTGCCATTCGCGATGCCGGCAAGATCAAGGGCAATGACCGCATCGCCGTGATGGCGGCGCTAGGCATGGCTGCCGAATTCCTGGCGTCGAAAACTGCCAACGGCGGCCCGTCGATGCTGGAAGTGCAGGAGAAGCTGGGCGCCATGCACAAGGTGCTCGACAACGCGCTGACCCCGCAAGAGAATCTCTTCTAATTCCCAAAAATTGTCTTAAAGGCCTTTCCCGCAAAACGTTTGAGGAGTAAACTTCGTGTCACCCTGCGGTGTTCGAGATTTGCCATATATTCCTTGAACCATTTACACGCATCGGTTGCGGAAATTTGTTCGACGGGCGTGAGCGTCACTAGTCTGATGAACCCGAAGTTGAACTAACTGCAACCACCTTGAACCGTAAGGTTCGGGATGCCGGCATAACGGCACAGGCGGGGCCTCATTCCATAAAAGCGGTTGCCAGCACCCGAGGGTGCGCAACCGTTTTTTTACGCCCAGAGGAGAGCCATGCAATACTGGTTGATGAAGTCTGAGCCCGACGAAGTCAGCATCGACGACGTGATGTCCGCCAAAGGCAAGACGGTGCCGTGGTTCGGTGTGCGCAACTACCAGGCCCGCAACTTCATGCGCGATGCGATGAAGATTGGCGACGGTGTCCTGTTCTATCACTCCTCTTGTCCCGAGCCCGGCATTGCCGGCATCGCGGAAGTGGTCAGCGGGCCTTATCCCGACGCCACACAATTCGATCCCAAGAGCCATTACTACGATGCGAAGGCGACGCAGGAGCAGCCGCGCTGGATTTCCGTCGATGTGAAAGGCGTGCGCAAGACGCGCCTGCTGTCGCTGGCTGAAATGCGCACGCTGCCGCAGCTCGAGGACATGGTGGTGCTGCAGAAAGGCAGCCGCCTGTCGATCACGCCGGTCACGCCGGCCCAGTGGAAGCATGTGATGGCGCTGCTGAAGGGCGATTGATGGACTGGAGTCTGATCGGCATCCTGCTCCTGATGGGGGCGGGCGGCGGATACGCGGCGGGCTTGCTGGGCATTGGCGGCGGCATGGTGCTGGTGCCCTTCATTACCATGATCTTCACTGCCAAGGGCTTTCCGCCCGGGCTGGTGGTGCATATGGCGATTGCAACGTCGCTGGCGACGATCATGTTCACTTCCCTGTCTTCGGTGCGGGCGCACCACCAGCACGGTGCGGTGCAGTGGCGCATCGTGGCGCTGTTGGCGCCGGGCATCGTGATCGGTTCGTGGATCGGTCCATGGATCGGCAAGCAGATGAACACGTCCGCGTTGTCGCTGCTGTTCGCGCTGTTCGTGGCCTTTTCGGCGGCCCAGATGCTGCGCAACAAAAAGCCCTCCGCGGGGCGTGAACTGCCCGGCACGGCGGGCATGTTCGCTGCGGGCGGCGTGATCGGCACCATGGCGGGGCTGGTTGGTGCTGGCGGCGGTTTTATCTCGGTGCCGTTCATGGCGTGGTGTAATGTGCGCATTCACCAGGCGGTGGCAACCAGCGCGGCGCTCGGCTTCCCGATTGCGCTGTCGGGCACCTTGTCGAATATTTACCATGGCTGGTCGGAGCCGGGCCTGCCGCAGTATTCGCTGGGCTTTGTCTACCTGCCGGCGCTGGCCGTGATCGTGGCTGCCAGCGTGACCATGGCGCCGCTTGGCGCGCGCATGGCGCACAAGATGGATGTGGCGGCGCTCAAGCGCGTCTTTGCCGTGGTGCTGTTTGCGCTCGCGGGGTATATGTTCTATCACGCGTTCGCGTAGCGGATGCGGGAGGCATGGAGGAAGCAATGCAGGATGCACGGGTCGGATGCTGGGAGCTGTTCAAGGTGTTCTCGCACATGGCGATTCAGGGCTTTGGCGGCGTGCTGCCTTTTGCCTATCGCCACCTGGTCGAACGCACCCAGTGGCTGACTGCCGCTGAATTCGGCCAGCTGCTCAGCATCGCGCAGCTTCTGCCCGGCCCCACTATCTGCAACCTCTCGGTCATGGTCGGCCAGCGCTACGCTGGCGTGGCAGGCGGCTTTTCTGCGCTGGCGGGCCTCCTGCTCGGCCCATTTTTCATTGTCATCGCGCTTGGTGCGGCTTACCAGGGCCTGGCGCACCATCCGCTCTTCGTCAACGCCATGCGCGGCATGGCGGCAGCAGCGTCTGGCCTGATCCTGGCCACGGCGCTCAAGCTGGCCGTTGGCATGTTGCGCGGCACGGCGGCCAAGCCGGCCGCGCAGGGCGCGGCAACTGCGGCAGGACTGGATGTGGCGCGCACACTGCACTGGCGGCGCCTGACGCAGATTGCGCTGCTGGTGGCGGCGTTCGTCGGCCTGGGGGTGGCGAAGGTCGGCCTGATTACGGTGGTCGCCACGCTGGTGCCGATCGGTTTCCTGCTGTTCGCTTTCGTCTGGAGGAAGCCATGAACGACGACGTCAAGCTGGGCGGCCTGGCCTGGCAACTGGCAGTGCTGTCGCTGACCGCAATCGGCGGCGGTGTGGTGCTGGTGGCGCCGGATGTGCACCATTACGTCTCCGTGCAGAACCATTGGCTGACGGACGAGCAGTTCGCAGCCATGTACGCGCTGGCGCAAGCGGCGCCGGGACCGAACCTGCTGTTCGTGACGCTGATCGGCTGGATGATCAAGGGCTGGCTGGGCGCCGTGGTGGTGACACTGGCTGCCATCGTGCCTTCGTCTTGCCTGGTGCTGGCGCTGGGGACGGTGATCAACCGCCATGGCGGCGGGGAAGGGCGCTGGTCCGGGGCCCTGCGCGATGCGCTGGCGCCGCTGGCGTCCGGCATGCTGGCCGGCGCCGCCTGGACTTTCCTGAGTGTAGCCGGCGCCGGATGGCGCGGCATCGTGCTGGCGCTGGCCGCCGCAGCGGCGGCCTATGCGACCAAACTGAATCCGCTGTGGCTGATCGCCTTAGGCGCGCTGGCCGGCGCGATCGGGCTGGTTTGAGCGGTAGGCCCACACCAGCATGATGATGGCGCCGATAATCATCGGTAGCGACAGCATCTGGCCGGAGGTAATCGGCAGGCCGGCCACGGTGATTTCCCAGTCCGGGGTACGGAAGTATTCGGTGAAGAAGCGCGCGCAGCCATACAGCAGCACGTACAGCGCACCGACTGCCAGGCGCGGGCGGGCCTTGCGCGCGAACGGCCACAGGATGCAGAACACCAGGATGCCGTCGACCAGCATCTGGTAGATCGCCGAAGGGTGGCGCGCCATCGGGCCCACGTTCGGGTAGATCATCGCCCATGGCAGGTCCGGATTGCTGACGATGCGGCCCGGCAGTTCGGCGTTGATGAAATTGCCCATGCGGCCGGCTGCATAACCGAGCGGCACCAGCGGCGCGATGAAGTCATACACGTCCAGCAGATTGCGCTTGCGTTTGCGCGCCCACAGCGCCATGCCGATCAGCACGCCGAGGAAGCCGCCGTGGAAGCTCATGCCGCCTTCCCACACCTTGAAGATGCGCAGTGGCGTCAGCAGCATTTCCGGCTGGTAGAAGAACACTTCACCCAGGCGGCCGCCCACGATCACGCCCAGCATGCCGTAGAACAGCATGTCGTCCAGGTCTTCCTTGGTCCAGCCTTGCGCGGCAATGTGCGGCTGCTTGATGCGCACGCGGCCCAGTCCGATGAACAGGGCAAAGGCCAGCACGTACATCAGGCCATACCAGTGGATCGACACAGGACCCAGATGGATGGCGACCGGATCGGGCATTGGATGGATCAGGGGCATTCAGATTCTCTTTCTCATTAATTCCAAAAAGCCGCGCAGCACGGGCGAGGCATTGTCGCGCCGCCAGGCCAGGCCGGTTTCAACCAGCGGCGTGCTCTGGACCAGGGGCAGGTACTCCACGCCCGGCCGGCGCAAATTCGACACGGATTGTGGCACAAGTGCGATACCCATGCCAGCCGATACGAGGCTGACGATGGTCTGCATCTGGATCGCTTCCTGGCCCACCTCGGCGGTGATGCCGGCTGCGCGGAACACCGACAGGATGGCGTCGTACAGGCCCGGCGAGATATGGCGCGGGAAAATGATCAGCGGGATGCCCGCCAGCTTGCGCAAGTCCGCGGCGCCGCCGGCCTTGCCGCCGCGTGCCCTGGCGCTCAACGCCGGCAGGCCTTCCGGCGCGGCCAGCACCAGCGGCTCGCTCAGAACCGGCCAGTATTCAAGTTCCTGGCGCGCGCGGTCGGGCAGGGGCGGAATCAGCAGGCCGGCATCGACCCGGCCATCCAGCAGATCGTCGAGCTGCAGGTCGGAGGTGGCTTCCTTCAGCGTGATCTCGACTTGCGGGTACTCGGCGCGGTAGGCACGCAAGGTGGGCGGCAGGACGCTGTAATCGGCGGAAGAGACGAAGGCCAGCGACAGCCTCCCGCTGGCGCCAGTGGCGGCGCGCTGCACCAGTTCCGCCAGCCCGGCCGACTGTTCGAGCAGGCGGCGCGCCTCCGGCAGCAGGGCTTCCCCGGCAGCGGTCAGCGCCACGCCGCGCCGGTTACGCTCGAACAGCGGCGCGCCCAGCATCTCCTCCAGCGCCATGATGGTTTGCGACAGCGGCGGCTGGGTCATGTGCAGGCGCCGCGCGGCGCGGCCGAAATGCAGTTCTTCGGCGACCGTGACGAAGTAGCGCAGCTGGCGAAGTTCGATATTCATTCGCAAAGCATATCACAGCAGTGGTTATCATATATTTGACAACTCGCCAGGGGCAAGGCACCCTTGCAGTCTTACTGAGGAGACCCCACCATGCCGCAATACCGTTCGTATACCACCACCCAAGGCCGCAATATGGCAGGCGCGCGCGCCCTGTGGCGCGCCACCGGCATGAAAGATGGCGATTTCAACAAGCCGATCATCGCCGTGGTCAACTCCTTCACCCAGTTCGTGCCCGGCCACGTGCACCTGAAGGACCTGGGCCAGCTGGTCGCGCGCGAGATCGAAGCATCGGGCGGCGTGGCCAAGGAATTCAACACCATCGCAGTCGACGACGGCATCGCCATGGGCCACGGCGGCATGCTGTATTCGCTGCCATCGCGCGACCTGATCGCCGACTCGGTTGAGTACATGGTTAATGCGCACTGCGCCGACGCCATGGTCTGCATTTCCAACTGCGACAAGATCACGCCCGGCATGCTGATGGCCGCCATGCGCCTGAACATCCCGGCCGTCTTCGTTTCCGGCGGCCCGATGGAAGCAGGCAAGGTCATCAAGGCTGTCAACGGCGGCGAAAAGATCATCAAGCTGGACCTGGTCGATGCCATGATCAAGGCCGGCGACCGCACCGTATCCGATGCCGACGTGGCGGAAATCGAGCGCTCGGCCTGTCCGACCTGCGGCTCCTGCTCCGGCATGTTTACTGCCAACTCGATGAACTGCCTGACCGAGGCCCTGGGCCTGTCCCTGCCGGGCAATGGCACCATCGTCGCCACCCACAGCGACCGCAAGGAACTGTTCCTGCGCGCCGGCCGCCTGATCGTTGAGATCACCAAGCGCCACTACGAGCAGGACGACTACAGCGTGCTGCCGCGTTCCATCGCCACCAAGGAAGCGTTCGAGAATGCGATGGCGCTGGACGTGTCGATGGGCGGCTCCACCAACACCGTGCTGCACCTGCTGGCGGCGGCGCATGAAGCCGGCGTGCCGTTCACCATGGCCGACATCGACCGCATCTCGCGCAAAGTGCCTTGCCTGTGCAAGGTCGCGCCGATGACCGACAAGTTCCACATTGAAGACGTGCACCGTGCGGGCGGCATCATCTCCATCCTGGGCGAACTGGCGCGCGCTGGCCTGCTGGACACCACCCAGCACACCGTGCACAGCGCAACCATGGGCGAAGCGATCGAGAAATACGACATCAAGCGCAGCGACGACGCGGCGGTGCACCAGCTGTTCCGCGCCGCGCCGGGCGGCGTGCCGACTCAGGTGGCGTTCTCGCAATCCGAGCGCTATGCCTCGCCGGACCTGGACCGCAGCACCGGCTGCATCCGCGACCTCGAGCACGCATACTCGAAAGACGGTGGCCTGGCGGTCCTGTACGGGAATATCGCCGAGAAGGGCTGCATCGTGAAGACGGCCGGCGTCGACGAATCGATCCTGAAATTCAGCGGCAAGGCACGGGTGTTCGAAAGCCAGGATGCGGCAGTGGAAGGCATCCTGGGCGACACCGTGCACGAAGGCGACGTCGTCATCATCCGCTACGAAGGCCCGAAAGGCGGCCCAGGCATGCAGGAAATGCTGTACCCGACTTCGTACATCAAGTCGAAAGGCCTGGGCAAGGCCTGCGCCCTGTTCACCGATGGCCGCTTCTCCGGCGGCTCGTCCGGCCTGGTGATCGGCCACGCCTCGCCGGAAGCGGCGGAAGGCGGCGCGATCGGCCTGGTGGAAGAGGGCGACATGATCGACATCGACATCCCATCGCGCACCATCAACCTGCGCGTCACGCCGGATACCCTGGCGCAGCGCCGTGCGGCAATGGAGGCCCGTGGCGCCGATGCATGGAAGCCGGTCAATCGCGAGCGCTACGTCTCGCAAGCCCTGCAAGCCTACGCCGCCCTCACCACCTCCGCCGACCGCGGCGCAGTGCGCGACCTCAGCCAGCTCACTCGCAAATAAAAAGTCGGGGTCAGCTCCGGCAATCGGACACCGGCTCAGCCGCTAGCGGCTGAGCCCGTGTCTGATTGCCGGAGCTGACCCCGACTTT
>DASWTB010000444.1:0-21838 GCA_036402315.1 Pseudoduganella sp.
CTGGCATTAAGCCGTTTTACTTTTATGGAGAAATAGTCCTATGTACGTGCACGTCCCAGCCCCCGACGCCCCTGCCGCAGCCGAAATGACCTTCCACCACAAGATTTCCATATTCCTCAAAGATTCCAATGCCTACGGTAATACCTATTTCGCGCGGTATTTCGAATGGCAAGGCATTTGCCGGGAGAAATGGTTTTATGAATGTATTTCCCGCGATATGCTGCAGGAGGAGGGGGTATTTATTACCAAGCATGCGCAGAATGATTACCTGCAAGAGACTTTCCCATTCCAGGACGTTTCTTGCGAAGTAAATACCTACGATGTACGGAAGTGCTCGTTCTGGCTCGAGTTCCGCTTTTACGCCGACGGCCAGCCGGTGTCGGTAGGCCGGCAGCAGATCGTGTTCGCCAACCACGCCAAACAGATCTCCGCGCTGCCGGAACTCGTGCTCAAGCGCATCAAGCGCTACGCCCTGAAGAAATAGCTGCCCAGCCCGTGTCCCACCTTGGGGTCACACCCCAAATGAGACACGGCCTCAAGCGCCCAATGGTCGTGCTCGTGTCCCGTTTCGGGTGTGACCCCAAGGTGGGACACGGGCCCAGCCGTTAGCGCGATGCGGCGATCCAGGCGTCGACTTTGGATTCCAGCAGGGCGAGGGGGACGGTGCCGTCGCCCAGCACGATGGCGTGGAACTTGGCCAGCGTGAACTTGCTGCCCAGGGCCTTCTCGGCTTTGGCGCGCAGTTCCTGGATTTTCAGGGCGCCAGTCTTGTACGCCAGTGCCTGCGCCGGCCACACCATGTAGCGCTCGGTCTGGTTGCGCGCCACGCTTTCATCGCCCAGGGTTTCGGTCATGTATTTGATCGACTGTTCGCGCGTCCAGCCTTTGGCGTGCATGCCTGTGTCGACCACCAGGCGCACTGCGCGCAGCATTTCGTCGTTCAGGTGGCCGAAGTATTGGGCCGGGTCTTCGTACAGGCCCATTTCCTTGCCCAGGGTTTCGGCGTACAGCGCCCAGCCTTCGGTGAAGGCGGTGTTGCCGCCGAACTTGCGGAACTTCGGCATGTCCAGTTCCTGCATCAGGGCGATGTGGAAGTGGTGGCCTGGCTTGCCCTCGTGCAGGAACAGGGTGTTCATGCCGGTGCTGCCGTACTTGGTCGGGTCGGTTACCACGGACCAGAACACGCCAGGGCGCGAGCCGTCCAGTGCAGGCGCGGTGTAGTGGTCGGAGGCGGTATCGCGGCTCAGTTCAGGCTCCAGGCGCAGGTCCAGCTTGGCCTTCGGGATCAGGGTGAACATGGCTGGCAGCTTGGTGTCCAGCAGGTCGTTCAGCTTGTGGTACACGGCCTGCACTTCCTCTTCCGTCTTGAACGGGAAGAACTTCGGCTGCTGCGCCACCCAGGTCGGCAGGCCGGCGGCCGCGCCGTTGTAGCCCAGTTTCGGGCCCAGCTTGGCATATTCGGCCTGGATGCGCGCGACTTCGCGCAGGCCGGTCTGGTGGATCTCCTCGGCAGTCTTGCTGGTGGTGGTGGAATCGGCGATGCGCACCTTGTACCAGGCTTCGCCGTTCGGCAGCACGCTCCAGCCGGTGCGGGTGCGGCAGGCCGGAATGTATTCCTTCTCCACGAAGGCGGACAGTTTGGCCAGCGCAGGATTCAGCTTGTCGGCTACGGTCGCGCGGTAGGCGGCGGCCAGGCGCTGCTTGTCGGCGTCGCTGAAGCTGGCGGGGAACTTGGTTACCGGCGTGAAGTAGATATTCTTTTCAGGCGTTTCGCTGACCAGCTTCTGGAATTGCGGCAGCGCGGCAACCATGATGGCTTTCGGCTGCGTGATGCCCTTGGCCATGCCTTCCTTCATATTGGCGATGGCCTGGTCGATCCAGGCTGGCAGTTGGTTCAGGCGGCTCAGGTAAGCTTCGTATTCCTTGACCGTGGTCAGCGGCTGCGAAGCATCGCCGCCGGAGAAATTGGCCAGGGTGACCGGCATGCTGCTCATATGCTCGATCGGCAACAGGTGTTCTGGGAACGGCTCGTAGGCCAGGTAGGTCTTCAGCTCGAAGGCCATCACATCGTAGCTGATACGGTCGCCGCGATTCAGCTGCGCACGCGGAATCGCCTGCAGGCGCTTGGTGAACGTGCGGTACAGGTCGAATTGCCTGGCGCGCGAGGCCGGCCAGATGGCGGTGCCGATCTGGTCGTCGAAGCGGTTGTCGCCGTTCTGCGTCGCGCCTACCGGATCGAACTTGGCGATGGCATCGTAGTACTCGTCGGCCAGTGTCCAGAACTGCTTTTTGGCTGCCTCATTGCTCTTGGCCGGAGCCTTTTCCACTGCCGCCGGCTTGGCCGCGGCAGCATTGGCGTGGACAGGGGCATAAGCCAGTAAAACGGCGGCTGCCAGCGCGCCGAGGGTAATACGATGTTTCATTTGTCTTGGTCCGGGTAAATGAAGGAACGACAAGCATAGCCGAGCAAGGCCGCTGCTACAATGTTGCAAGATCGCTAAACCCGAGGGAGGAAGCCGCATGTCGTATCCGCACATCGGCAGCGAGGCTGGTCTACCTGATGGGCGGCGACGGGCGACAAGATCAAGGTGTACAAACTCTCGGAAGGCAAAGACTTCGGACCGCTATGACCAAATTCCTGGCAATCACAATCGCTGCCGCGACGATGGCAGGATGCGCGGCGCTGTCGGCGCAGCACGGCTGCCCTGCGGAGAAATTCGAGAGCTTCCTGCCGCACTACATGAACGACCGCCAGTTTGCCACGGGGCGGACAGTGTTCCCGCTTGAATCGCTGGCGACGGCGGAAGAAAAGAAAACGCTGGTAACGCGCGAGCAGTTCGCGGCTTCAACCCTGTTGGCGGATATGATCAAGGCCGATCAGCTGTCGACCAGACTGCATGCAACGCCGGGTGGAATGGAGCTCAACGTGTTCCGCCCCGACTCCGATTCGCTGGTGTATTACTACCGCTTCCGCCAGCAGGACGGCTGCTGGTACCTGTGGCAGTTCGAAGATTCGTCACTCTGACGCTGTTGCCGGAAGCTTAGGCGGCGTCCAGCGACTCTGCGCCGGTCATCAGCGATTCCACAGCGCGCTCGAACAGCGGCGAGTATTCCACCGGACGCAGGCTGCCATCGCGCATGGCCGTCAGCAGCGCAGCGCGTGAATACACCAATGGCGTCGAATGGTCCTGCGCCGTGAACAGGAAGCCGGCATTGCGCGGCGCGACTGCACCAAGGCGCAGCGGCACGTAACTGTCGCCGGACAGCAGTTCAAAGCCGTTGCCGGCCTGCGCCCACTGCAGCCATTCGTCTTCAAAGCTGGTTACCGGCGCCAGCGCCGGGTCGGGCTGCACCGTGGCCAGGATGCCGTGCAGCGCGAACTCGGCCCTGAACTGCGCCTGCCCGGGCAATGCGTCGGCATGGGTCGGGGCCACCAGCCCTGGCTGTCCGGCATCGATGGCGGCGAAGCGTTCGCGCAAAGCCGCCACGTTCATGCGCGGCGTGGTGGGCATCGGCATATTGTTGGACAGCACATCCATGTGCAGCGACACCAGCTGGTCCAGCGCCGCCTGGGCATCCGCTTCGCTCATGCCAATCGTTGCCAGGCCGGCGCGCAGCTCGCGGCCCAGTGCCGGCAGCATTTTCATCAGCACGGCGCGTTCTTCCGGCAGGATCTTCTCCTGCGCGCTCCACACCAGTTCCGGCAGCAGCTTGCCGTAATCCTGCTCGCGGCCGTAGGTATGCACCATCACCTGCGCCCAGGTGCCGGTGATGAAATCCATCATGCGGCGGTCGACATTGACCGATTCGAGCTGGCTGCGCAAGTTATCCGCCAGCGATGCCAGGAACGGCGCCACCTTCACCGCCCGTTCAAACGCAGGCATGGCGCGGCGTACGATCGGGTCGCACTCGCGCAGCAAGCCGGCCAGGAAGCCGTCCAGTTCCAGGCTGGCATCGGCAAATACGGAAGCGTCGTGCTCGTACTGCTGCAGCACCTGGTTGACCAGCCGTTCCACTTCGCCCTGCAGCGGCTGCATCAACGGCGACTCGGCGCCGATGCCGACGGCGGCGCTGCCAATGCGGTCCAGCAGATGGCGTGCAGGCAGATGGGCGCCCTGCAGTACGGCCAGGTCTTTCAGTGCGGCGCGTAGGAAGGGCGAATGCAGGCGGCACAGTTGTTCGCGTACCGGTTTCGGAAGCTGTTCGTCATTCAGGATGAATTCGAACAGCAGGCCGACCAGTTCCACCACGATGCGTTCCGAACTGTGCGGCAGGTTGGCCATTCGGTCGAGCAGGGCCAGCGGCGGTTGCAGGCCGCTGGCGGCATGCTCGCGCTGGAGCTGGCGCAAGGCGTTATCGAGCTGCACGCGCAAGGTGTTTTGCGGCTGCGGGGCGCTGCGGCGGACGCCGGACGGATTGAACATGCTGAAGACCAGCTCCTGCAGTTCCGGCTTGGTCGGCATGTTTGGCTGCCCCTGCAGGATGCTCGGCGGCTCTTGCCGGATTTCCTGCTGCACCGCGCCCAGGCGCGCCACGCGCTGGCGCATGGCGAGGTCGACGTCGGCCTGCCCGGTAGCGGCGCGTTGCCAGGCCAGGCGTTCCTGTTCCAGGCGGTTCAGCGCCGAAGGGCGCGCAACCAGGCGCGAGCGGATGCCGCGCGATTCGAATACTTCGCGCAGGCGGGTGTAGAAGTCGCCCAGCTCCGCGGTCATCGCTTGCGACAGGGTGTCGAACAGCAGCTTGCTTTGCGCTTCGTCCGCCACCATGGCGTGCAGCGCGTCGTACAGGGAGCGCGCCAGAAGGTAAGGGCGGAACGGGTTTTCCCGCTCGCGTACTTCGCTGTCGCCGTGCATCTGGGCGATGATCAGGTTCAGGTGGCCGAGACTGAGTTCGTCGGCGTCGCGCAGCTTGAGCAGCAGGCGCTCTACTTCGATCTGGCGCGTCACGACTTCATCGTCGATCAATGTCAGGGTATCGGCGCGGAAGTCGTGCAAGCCGGTACGCAGGTCGGTGTGCATGGTCTGCATGGCGCGCGCCAGCAGGCCGGCATATGAACGCTCCATGCGTGCGCGCAAGGCGGCACCCTGTTCGCGCAGGAAGACGCGGCAAGAGCCGGCCAGGCGCTGCTCGGCCTGCGGCGCCGTCCGCAGGGCTTCACCCAGGACTTCGTCGGCTTGGTCGGTCATCCGTTTGCACAGCGTCGCAAAACCGGTTTGCGCTTCTTCTAGGGCGAGTGCAAGCACCCTTTTCAACGTTTGCATATGCCTAGATTCTATCCAAATGTTGCACCGAAGAGTCAACAATTTAACGGTCAAAATTGTGTCAAAATGCAATTTTGACCGGAGTTTCCTGCAATGCGTATCCGTATCGCGCTAGTTGCTGCCTTGATGTTAACCGCAATGTCGGCCCGGGCCGATGTCAGCCTGGTGGGCACCCTGAAGGAAAGGGCCCTGTTGTCGGTCAACGGCGGCGCGCCCCGCACTTTCCCGGTTGGCGCCACGCTGCCTGATGGTAGCAGACTGGTTGGCGTTACGTCGGGCGAAGCGACGATTGAGGATGGCGGCAAGCGCTATACCATCCGCCTGGGCGAGTTCGCGGCATCCAAGTCGAATGGCGGCGGCAGTTCGATGGTGCTGTCGCCCGACATGAACGGCCACTACTCCGTGGCTGGCGAAATCAATGGCTTTCCTGTGAATATGATGCTCGATACCGGCGCCACGCTGGTGTCGATTCCTGCCGCGCTGGCAGGCAAGATGGGCATCGACTACAAGAACAAGGGCCGCCGCGCCTTTACCCAGACCGCGGCCGGCACGGCGCCGGTGTGGATCGTCAAACTGGACAAGGTGAAGGTTGGCGAGTTCGAATTCGCCAACGTGGACGGCTCCATCAACGAAGCCGGCCTGGGCGTGATCCTGCTTGGTAACTCGGTGCTCAAGCGGCTTGATATGAAGACTGAGTCTGGCCTTCTGACGCTGACAAAGCGTTTCTAGCATACAGCGCCGCCACCACGTCCGACTGCGTCACGATGCCGGCAAAGCGCTCTTCGTGATCGAGCACCGGGATGTGGTGGAAGCCGGAATCGGCCATTAGCGGCACCAGCTCGGTGATGGGCGTATCGACGCGGGCGGTGCGCGGGTGTTTGACCATGATCTGGCCGACCACCTCCGGCTTTTCCGAGTGCGTGGTGCCCGAAGGGCGCAGGAAGTCCTGCAGCTGGCGGCGCATGCCGTGGTAATCATCCAGCCCGCCATGAGTCATGAAGTCGCTGGTGGTGACAATGCCGATCACACGCCGCACGCGGTTCAGCACGGGCACGGCTGCAATCCGGTGGGCGCGCATTTCGCGCCAGGCTTGGGCCAGCGGCGTAGCAAATTCCGCCGTCACGACGTCTTTCGACATGATGTCGCCGCAGGTGATGATGCCGAAGCGGCGCTGGTAGGCGCGCATCTCGGTTTTCAGGAACAGTTCTTCCAGGTCGTCGCGGCTGATATCGAGCTCCTGGTTGTACTGGCGCAGCACGGCGTCCAGGTCTTCCGGCTGGAAGCCGAAGCGTACCGTCGGCACCACGTCTTTCGTCGCATGCGGATTCGGATGCACGAGCTGCTGGCTGTGCGGATAGCGGCGTCCCGTCAGGTTGTTGTAAACGACTGCCGCAAGCACGATCAGTACGCAGTCCAGCAGCACCGGCCCCAAAGGCATGCGGTAGCCCATGGCATGTACCGCCGGGCCGCCGATCACCATCATCAACGCCGTAGCGCCGCCGGGCGGGTGCAGGCAGCGCAGCGCGAACATGGCGGCAATCGCCAGCGGCGTGGCCAGGGCCGCCGAGAGCGGTCCAGGACCGAAGTACTGCACGCATGCCACGCCCATCAGGCCGGAGATGACGTTGCCGCCAATGACAGCCCAGGGCTGCGCCATCGGGCTGGCGGGAAGGCAGAACAGCAGCACGGAGGAGGCGCCAATCGGCGCCACCAACCACATGGCGTTATCGCCCAGCAGGTAATGGGCGACGAAGCTGGTTATCAAAAGGCCAAGCAGGGCGCCGGCACTGGCACGCAAACGCTGGCGCTGGCTGGTATTGCTGCGGGCGGGAAGCAGGGAGAGAAGCACGGATTTCAGCATCCGGCCATTATCCCACCCTTGGCTGTGACTCTCAGCCACCCGCCCCGTGCGACACCAGGTCAAGCGGCAGGCTGGTGGTGTACTTGATCTGCTCCATCGAGAAAGCGGATGAAACGCCGGTCAGCTGGGCGGCCTTGATCAGCTTCTTGTAAAAACGGTCATACCCTTCGATATCGGTGGTCACTACCTTCAGCAGGTAGTCGATATCGCCGCTCATGCGGTGGAATTCCTGCACTTCCGGCAGCGCCACCACGGCGGCGGCGAACTTCGCCAGCCACTTTTCATCGTGCTGGCTGGTGCGCACGCTGACGAACACGGTCACCGGCAAGCCTGCCTTGCGGCGGTTGACGATCGCTACGCGGCGGTCGAAATATCCATCCTCCTCCAGCCGCTTCAGGCGCTTCCAGCAAGGCGTGGTCGAAAGGCCAACCTTTTCCGCCAGCTCAGCCACAGACAGGGTGCCATCCACCTGCAGCGCCCCCAGTATCGCGTAATCGTAGCGGTCAAGATCGTTCATTTTTATTTATATCGTTATTTGGAATGCTTATTCTACATTAAGGCCTGTTTGAGGTAATTTTGGAATGTCTGATTCACAGCCAGTTCGTAAACTATTGAGTATGAGCAAAGAAATCTATCTCGACGGGAATGCCACTACCTGCGTGCTGCCGGCCGCCATCGACGCAGCGGTGCAAGCCATGCGCGATTGTTTCGGCAATCCCAGCAGCACCCACGCTACCGGCCTGAAGGCCAAGGCCATGATGGATAGCGTGCGCCAGCGCGCCAGACGCCTGCTGGGCGTTGGCGCTGGCCGCATCATGTTCAATAGCGGCGCCACGGAGGGCATCCAGACTGCCGTGCTGTCGGCGCTGTGCGCGCTGCGCGAACGCCGCGAGAGCGGTGAGGCCATCGGCAGCCTGCTGGTGTACGGCGCCACCGAACACAAGGCGGTGCCGGAGGCGCTGGCGCACTGGAACCGCTTGCTGGGACTGGGTCTCGAACTGAAAAAGCTGCCGGTCGACGGCGACGGCCGCCATGACCTGGCCGCGCTGCGCGCCCTGGCGCCGCAAGCGGCCTTCGTCTGCACCATGGCCGCCAATAATGAAACCGGCGTGGTGTCCGACCTGGCCGGCATCGGCGCTGTCCTGGTGGGCAGCAAGGCGCTGTGGATGGTGGATTGCGTGCAGGGCCTGGGCAAGCTGCCACTGGACCTCGGCAACACCCGCATCGACTACGCGCCATTCTCAGGACACAAGCTGTATGCGCCAAAAGGCATCGGCATGCTGTACGTGCGCGAAGGCGCTCCATACACCCCGCTGGTGATGGGCGGTGGCCAGGAAGCCGGCCTGCGTTCCGGCACTGAAAACATGGCGGGCATAGCGGCGCTGGGCGCCGTGCTGGCCGCGCTGGAAGAAGGCGGCACCTTCCGAGCGCCGGCGGAGCTGCATGGCTTCCGTGAAAAGCTGGCCGCCAGCCTGCGCGCTGCATTCCCCGGCATCGTGTTCAATGCGCCATTCGACAAGGCGCTGCCGACCACCCTGAATTTCTCCGTGCCCGGCTTGTCGAGCAAGGAACTGCTGGACGTATTCGACGCCGCCAATGTGCGCGTCAGCGCGGGCAGCGCATGTTCCGCCGCTAAGGCAGCACCGAGCTATGTGCTGGATGCGATGGGCTTGCCGGCCTGGCGCAGCAGCAGCGCGGTGCGCATGTCCTTCGGCCCGCTGGCCAGCGAAGAAATCATCAACGAAGCCTGTGTGCGCATCGATCGTTGCGGCCAGGCGTTGCGTGCTGCCGGCTTGCTGGACGCGCCGGGTGCAGCAGCAGACCTGCCGGAAGGCGTGCTGCAACTGAGCCTGGCAGGCAATCACACCTGGCTGCTGCTGGACGCGCCATCGCGCCAATGCATCGTGATCGATCACCAGGCTGAACTTGGTGAGCGCGTCGACAGCCTGCTGCGCAGCCATGGCTATCAGGTAGCCGCGAGCTTCAGGACACAAAGTGACGCGTCGTGGCCAGCGGATAGCGCGGGCCTGGCGTTCGGCGCACACACGCTGCGCCGCGTGGGGCTGGGGGCGAACCAGCAGGCATACCTGCTTTGCAGTGGCGACAAAATCGATTACGTCTTTACCGGCCTGGCGCCTTTGCCTGCGCTGGCCGGCAGGGTTCCTGACGATGCGCTGGTTTGCACTGGCCGCGAAGAGCTGAATGCCTGCTGCACCAGCCTGCGCGCCGAGGCGCAAGGCGGTGCGGCAAGCGCTGACCTGAACATGGACAGCACCGCCCTGGCGCGCCTGCTGGAGGAGCACCCGCAAGCGGTGCTGGTGGACGTGCGCGAGGTGTACGAGCAGGCCGCCTGCATCCCGGGCGGACGCGCGGCGCAAAGCGTGCCACTGAGCCGGCTGGCGGCCTTCGTGCCGGGCTGGCTGGATGCTGCCGAACAGCCGCCGCTGGTGTTCTTCTGTCGCAGTGGCAACCGCAGCGCCAAGGCCGCGCAATGCCTGCGCCGCCTCGGCTATCGCAACGCTTTCAGCCTGGGCGGAGGGATTGCCCTGGCATCGCCGGCATTGGCGCTGGCTGCATGATTTTGTGAGGTTGTATCCTGTTTGCGGCGGCCCTCGGGCCGCCGCTTTTTTTTACAGCTTCATTTCGAGCATTGCGCGGAACAGGACGCTGGTTGGCGTGATGGTGGTGTCGCTGCGCCGCCCAGTGGCCTCGATATAGGACGACTGCGCCAGGTTATCCTGGTGCAGCATGTTCGATGCCGACAGGCGCAGCTGGGTCTTCGGCGTGAACTTCCACAAGCCATACAGGTCCAGCGCGCGCTTCGGCACGGAGTAGGCGTACTGCCGGTCGGAGATGCGTACTTCGCCGCCGCCCTGGTAGCTGTAGGAGCCGCCGAGCGTCAGCGGTAGCTTGTCCAGTTTCCAGTCGGCGCCGACGGTGCCGCTGACCGGCACTTGCTGGTCCAGGCGGTTGTTCGGGCCGGGCACGGTATCCAGCTTCGACCAGCTGCGCGTCAGGTTGGCGCGCATCTCGACGCCCGGCGCTTCCTTCATGATCGAGCGCAAAGGCAGCTTGGCTTCCAGTTCGATGCCGTAAGTGTTCGCGGTGCCGGCGTTGACCGGGCGCGAAACCCATATGCCGTCGATCAGGTCCACGCGGCGGCGCGTGATGTCTTCGATGCGGCGCGCGTAGGTGCTGGCCGACAGCAGGCCGCCGCCTTCGCCAAGGTAGTGCTCGAACGCCAGGTCCAGGCCCAAGGCCAGTTCCGGCTTCAGGTTCGGGTTGCCCATCGAGTCCGGCGAGGTCGAGCTGTTGTTATTGGAAGTGAAGCGGCGCGGGATCAGGTCGCCCACGCCAGGCGCCTTGTAGGTGCGGGTCAGGCCAAAGCGTACCTGGTCCTTCTTCTTCTCGCCCAGCTTGTAAAGGGTCTGGAACAGCGGGCTCAATACGCTGGAGTTGTTGTCGATGCTGCCGTAATCAGTGCCGGTGCTCTTGACGTTCACGCCTTCCCATCGCAGGCCGAAGTAGACGGACCAGCGGTCGGTCACGTTCCACTCGTCCTGTGCGTAGGCGGCAAGGCGCGTCACGTCGGCCGAATAGACTTCATCGAGATTCTGCGGCATGGTGCCTGCCGGTGCGCGCAGGTACTGCTCGCGCTGGATGCGGTCTTCATCGCGCTTGCTGTAGCCGATATCCCAGCCGGTCGCCAGCGCGTGGCCGGGGAGCAGCGGACTGGAATATTTGCCGGTGCTGGTGAAGCCCTTGTCGGTCGACTCGGAAGTCACGGTGCGGGTGCGTTCGAACATCGCTCCGGACTGCAAGCTCGGGGTGCCGACGTTGCGGTGATTGTAGTTGAGGCCTGCCTTCATATCCAGCTTGGCGCCATTGGCCAGCGGGCGCGCCCAGCTCAGGTCCGTGCGGAACAATTCCATGTCGGCCTTGATGTTCTGGTCCAGGGCGCTGAACATCGGCTCCGCGCCGTACACGGTGGTGATGCGTTCGGTGTTGTGGGCGCGGAAGCGGTTGACCGCGATGAAGCTCTGCGAAGTGATTACATCGCCGGGTTTGATCGCGTAGTTGACGCGCGGCGCCAGGTTGAAGTTGCGGAAATAGCCGTCGCTGGTGGCTTCGCCCTGGCGCAGCAGGGGCGCGGCGCCGCCCGCTTCGGTGATGGTGCGGCTTGGGCGGTCGAAGTCGCCGTGCAGAAAACCGCCGCCGATCGAATACGACCATGGCCCCTTGCGGTCCGACATCTGCAGGTTGACGCTGGCGCCGGGCTGGCCGTTGTCCGCTTGCAGGCCGGCCTTGATTTCGGTCTGCGCCGTGGAGATGGCTTTCTTCAGCACGATGTTGATGCCGCCGGCAATGGCCTGGGTGCTGAATTCCGCAGTGGCGGCGCGCATGACTTCGATGCGCTCGATCATGTCCGGCGTGAGCGAATCAAGCGAGAAGCCCGGTGGCGCAGGTTCGCCATTCAGCATGATGGAAGTGTAGCCGCTGCCCAGGCCGCGCATGCGGATATTGCCGCCGCGGCCTTGCACGCCGTCCAGCGTGATGCCGGGCAGGCGCTTGAGTACCTCACCGATGCTGGTGTCGCCGTTTTTCAGGATCTCTTCCTGCGTCACGACGATCTTGGTGGCCGTGTCGTTGCGGCGGATATCCATGGCGGCGCTACCCTTGATTTCAACCTTGGGCGTGACTTGGTCGGAAGCGGCTTGCTCCTGTGCGTAAGCGCTATTGAGCGCCTGGACGACAAGCAGGAGGGGCAGGGCGATATTCTTCATGCAAATGGCGGTGGCTTTTTGGGAAACGTAGCAGGATACACCGCCAGCACCCCATCTGACCGATATTGAAGCGCCAGTTACAAAGGGATAACAAAACTGCTGGCCCCAGCGCATATTCCTTCGTTTTTGCCTCGCATACTGCACCTGCCTTCAGCACGCCGGCTTAGCAAAAAAATTCGTCCTCTTGCCGAGCTGAAATTCAACGCGTGAAATGGGCTGATCTGTAACGGAGCCATATGTACGCTAGCGAACAGTCGCATGCCGTGCGCCCGCCTAACATTGCTTGGAACATACTGCCGGTCTGCGCGGCAGTTCTAAGAATAAGTGTGAGGCCCACCCTTGAAAGAGCATCCTTTTTTATGGCCGGCCGCAAGTGCCGGGTTCAAGGAATCGGAATCCGGGTCCCTGGACAAGGGGACTGGTGATGATGATTTGCCGTTGCGTGGTGAGCTGTTCAGTGCGCAGCAGATGGAGCAGCATGGCCGCGCGCTTGCTGCCAGCCATGAGCTCAGCAAGCGTGGCGGCGGCGACCGCCTGTTGGCGCGGCTGAGTGAAAACGAAGCGCTGATCGGTTCCACCTGCGAAGGTTTGACCGAGGCGGTCAAGGAAGGCCGCCAGATCACGCCGGCGTCCGAATGGCTGCTCGACAATTTCTATCTGATCGAAGACCAGATCCGTACCGCGCGGCGCCACCTGCCGAAAGACTACAGCAAGGAGCTGCCGCGCCTGGCCAAAGGCGCGCCGGAGGGAACGCCGCGCGTCTACCAGATCGCGTTGGAAATCATCGCCCACGGCGATGGCCGCGTCGACCCGGAAAGCCTGAGCCGCTTTGTCGAAGCCTATCAGGAAGTTGCAACGCTCAAGCTGGGCGAGTTGTGGGCCATCCCTATCATGCTGCGCCTGGCGCTGATCGAGAACCTGCGCCGCGTGGCGGCGCGCGTTGCAGAGAATCGCTTCCAGCGCGACCTGGCAAATAGCTGGGCCGACCAGATGGTGGAAATCGCGGACAAGAACCCGAGCGGCCTGATCCTGCTGGTGGCCGACATGGCGCGCTCCGAGCCGCCCATTACCAGCGGCTTCGTGGCCGAACTGGCGCGCCGCCTGCAGGGACAAAGCCCGGTACTGACGCTGGCGCTTAACTGGATCACTTATCGCCTGGCGGAATCGGGCCAGACCATCGAGCAACAGATACAGGCCGAAATCCACCTGCAGGCGGCGGAGCAGGTGTCGATCGCCAACAGCATCGGCAGCCTGCGCTTCCTTGGCACCATGGACTGGCAAGAGTTTGTCGAGACCATGAGCGTGGTCGAGCAGACCTTGCGCCAGGATCCGGCGGGCACCTATCCCGACATGGACTTTTCCACGCGCGACCAATATCGCCATTGCGTGGAGCGCATGGCGCGCTACTCGCCTGCGACGGAAGTGGAAGTTGCGCGGCAGGTACTCGAGCTGGCGCGCACGCGCGCCGCCGACCACGACAGGCGGCTGCATCACGTCGGCTATTACCTGGTAGGCGATGGCATGCTGCTGCTCGAGCGGCAGGTTGGCGTGCGGCTGCCGCCACTGCGTTCGCTGAAACGCACCATGCGCACTGCGCCACTGCTGTCCTATCTCGGCGCGATCGGCGGGCTGTCGGTGATTGCCACCGCGCTGATGCTGGAACGCGCCTGGCGCGACGGCGTACAGCCGTGGGCTTTGGTGGCGCTGGGCATTCTTGGAGTGATGGGCAGCAGCCAGCTCGCCCTGGCCCTGGTCAACTGGGTCGCCACCCTGTTTGTCGAGCCGAAGCCTTTGCCGCGCATGGACTTCCGCCACGGCATTCCACCCGACGCACGCGCCATCGTGGCGGTGCCATCCCTGCTGTTCAGCCGCGAGAACGTCGATGAACTGTGCGAGCAGCTGGAGGTGCGCTTCCTTGCCAACCGCGATCCCAACTTGCGCTTTTGCCTGCTGACCGATTTCGCCGATGCGCAGGAAGAAACGCTGCCGGCTGATGCCGCGCTGACCGAGCGCGCGGCCGCCAACATCGCGCGGCTGAACCTGAAGTATACGGAGGAGGGCGCGCCTGCGCCGTTCCTGCTGCTGCACCGGCCGCGCCGCTGGAACGCCGCGCAAGGCGCCTGGATGGGCGAGGAACGCAAGCGCGGCAAGCTGTCCGACCTGAACCGCTTCATGCGCGGCGGCGCCCAGGACGCATTTTCGCTGATCGTTGGCGATATCGACGACCTGGCTGCCTTCAAATACGTGATCACGCTCGATAGCGACACCCAGTTGCCGCGCGATGCTGCACGGCAGTTCGTGGCCACCATGCGCCACCCGCTCAACCTGCCGCGCATCGACCAGCGCTTGCGGCGCGTGGTGGCGGGCTATGGCATCCTGCAGCCGCGCGTGGCGGTCAGCTTGCCGAGCGAGGACGCGTCGCGATATGAAAAGCTGTGCGGCGGCGAGCCGGGCATCGACCCCTATACCCGCACCGTCAGCGACGTGTACCAGGACGTGTTTGCAGAAGGTTCCTTCATCGGTAAGGGCATCTACGACGTCGATGTGTTCGAAGAGATACTGGGCAAGCGCCTGCCGGCCAACCGCATCCTGAGCCACGACCTGCTGGAGGGCTGCTACCTGCGCGCCGGCCTGCTGAGCGACGCCCAGCTCTACGAGCATTATCCGGCGCGCTATCGCGATGATGTTGGCCGCCGCCAGCGCTGGATGCGCGGCGACTGGCAGTTGCTGCCATGGCTGATGCGGCGTGTGCCGCTGGCCGGCGGCAAGCACGAAAGCAATCCGCTGTCCGCGCTATCGCGCTGGAAGCTGTTCGACAACCTGCGCCGCAGCCTGGTGGCGCCGGTATTGACCCTGTCGCTGCTGATGGCCTTTGCCGCGCTGCCGCATCCGTGGTTCTGGGCATTGTGCGTGCTGGCGGTGATCTTCCTGCCGCCGCTGGTGAGCGCCGTTTACGACTTTCTGCGCAAGCCGGACGACACGCTGTGGGGCCAGCACGCACCGGCTTCGCTGCGGCGCAGCGGCATGCAGTTTGCCCATGCCTTGCTGACGCTGGTGTTCCTGCCTTATGAAGCATATGTCAGCCTGGATGCGATTGTGCGCACCGGCTGGCGCCTGCTGGTATCGCGGCGCCGCCTGCTGGAATGGCGCGCTTCCGGGCTGTCGCATTCCGGCACCAGCCTGGCCAGCAACTGGCGCACCATGTGGATTGCGCCGCTGCTGGCGCTTGGCGCCGGCGCCGGCCTGGCCGTGCTGCGCCCACAGGCGCTCGAGGCGGCAATGATCTTTATCGCCGCCTGGTGCGCGTCGCCGATGGTGGCTTGGTGGATCAGCCTTCCCATCACACGCGTGCAGCGTGCCCTGAAGGAAGACCAGAACCTGTTCCTGCACAAGCTGTCGCGCAAGACCTGGCTATGGTTCGAAACCTTTGTCGGGCCGGAAGACAACTGGTTGCCGCCGGACAATATGCAGGAGCATCCGACCCAGGTGGTGGCGCATCGTACCTCGCCCACCAATATGGGCATGGCCTTGCTGGCCAACCTGACCGCCTACGATTTTGGCTATATCACCGGCGGACAGCTTGCGGCGCGCACCGCCAGCACGCTGGACAGCATGTCGCAGCTGGAGCGGCACCAGGGCCACTTCTACAACTGGTACGACACCCAGTCGATGAAGCCGCTGCACCCGATCTATATTTCCACGGTCGACAGCGGCAACCTGGCCGGGCATCTGCTGACGCTGCAGGCGGGCCTGGTCGGTATCGCCGAATTGCCGATCGTGCACCCGAACCTGGCGCAAGGCCTGGCGACCACTTGCGCCCTGGTGCGCGAAGCCGCCGCCGCGGCCGGCAATATTGCCAGCGACCTCCTGGCGGCGCTGGAAGCGGCCGTCGCCGCACCGCCGCCGGCCTATCCACCAAGCCTGCGGCAGCAGCGCGCCTGGCTGCTGCGCGCGTGCGAAGGCTCCGAACATTTCCTGCGCCAGGCATCGGTGCCGCTTGACCCGCAAGTTGCTGCATGGGCTGATGCGCTGCATTCGCAATGCCGCAGCATGCTGGACGAACTGGATGCCTTTGCGCCATGGATCACAGCGCAAGCCGAGGCGCAATACGACACCACGCTCGACCGCATGCCTACCTTGCGTGAGCTGGCGAGTTGGCCTTTGCCCGGCGCGGTGCTGAGCGACCTGGCGCCGGACGAGCGAGAACGCCAGCAGCAACTCGCTGCACTGGTGGAGCAGGGCGCGGCGCGCGCCCGTGAGCGGCTCGATACGCTGAACCGCCTGTCGCACCAGGCCAACGCGTTCGCCCAGTGCGAATATGACTTCCTGTACAACCCGACCACCAAGCTGCTGGCCATTGGCTATAACCTGAGCGAACGCCGGCTCGATGCCAGCTGCTACGACTTGCTGGCCTCCGAAGTGCGGCTGGCCAGTTTCGTCGCCATCGCGCAGGGGCAACTGCCGCAGGAGCACTGGTTCGCCATGGGACGCCAGCTTTGCATCGTGCATGGCCAGCCGGTGCTGCTGTCCTGGAGCGGTTCGATGTTCGAGTACCTGATGCCGCTGCTGGTGATGCCGACTTATCCGAGCACGCTGCTGGACCAGACTTACCAGTCGGTGGTGGCGGCGCAAGTAGAGTATGCAAAGCAGCGCAACGTGCCGTGGGGGATTTCCGAATCCGGCTATAACACCACCGATGCTGCGCTGAACTACCAGTACCGCGCCTTCGGCGTGCCGGGGATCGGCCTGAAACGAGGACTGGCGGAAGACCTGGTGGTGGCGCCGTATGCCACCATGCTGGGCCTGATGGTCGATCCGGACACCGCCTGCCAGAACCTGCAGAAGATGGCGGCGCTGGGCTTCATGGGCCGTTACGGCTTCTACGAGGCGATCGACTACACGGCGGCGCGCCTGCCGCGCGGCCAGCAATATGCCATCATCAAATCCTTCATGGTGCACCACCAGGGCATGGGCTTGCTGGCACTGAGCTATGTGCTGAACGACCGGCCAATGCAGCGCCGCTTCGAATCCGACCCGCTGCTGCAATCGGCCCTGCTGGTGCTGCAGGAACGCAGCCCGCGCATTGGGGCCTTCCATTCGGCCAGCGCCGAGCAGGCCTCGGTGCGCAGCACGGTGCCGGACCAGGCGGCACCGATGCGGATCACGAGCCAGCACACGCCGCCGGTGCCGGAGACCCAGCTCCTGTCGAATGGCCGTTATCACGTGATGGTGAGCAGTGCAGGCGGCAGCTACAGCCGCTGGAACAACCTGGCGGTGACGCGCTGGCGCGAAGACAGCACGCGCGACAACTGGGGCCAGTTCTGCTACGTGCAGGACGTGGAAGATGGCGCCGTCTGGTCCACCACCTACCAGCCGACCCAGGCCGAGCCAAAGCGGCTGGAAGTGATCTTCTCCGAAGGCCGGGCCGAGTTCCGCCGCAGCGACAACGACATCGAGCTGTACACGGAAATCGTGGTGTCGCCGGAAGACGATATCGAGATGCGCCGCACGCGGGTCACCAACCATTCCGACCGCCGCCGCATCATCGAGTTCACCAGCTTTGCCGAAGTGGTGATGGCGCCGGCGCCGGCCGACAACGCGCACCAGGCCTTCAGCAAGCTGTTCGTGCAGACCGAGATCGTGGCGGACGAAAGCGCGATCCTGTGCACGCGCCGCCCGCGCGGCAAGGACGAAAAGACACCGTACCTGCTGCACGTGATGACGGTGCACGATGCTCAGGTGCAGCAGGTGTCGTACGAAACCGACCGCGCGCGCTTCATCGGCCGCGGCAACACGGCGCAGTTGCCGTTGGCCCTGCAGGAGCCGGGAGCGCTGTCCGGCAGCGAAGGTTCGGTGCTCGACCCGGTGGTGGCGATCCGCTATCGCATTGCGCTGGAGCCGGGCCAGGTGTCGGTGATCGACGTGGTAACCGGCATGACCGATACGCGCGATGCGGCGCAATACCTGATCGACAAATACCAGGACCGCCACATGGCGGACCGCGTGTTCGAACTGGCGTGGACGCACAGCCAGGTGGTGCTGCGGCAGTTGAATGCCAGCGAAGCCGAGGCACAGTTGTATGCGCGCCTGGCCAACCATGTGATCTATCCGAACT
Source organism: Pseudoduganella sp. (assembly GCA_036402315.1). Taxonomy (GTDB): domain Bacteria; phylum Pseudomonadota; class Gammaproteobacteria; order Burkholderiales; family Burkholderiaceae_D; genus Rugamonas. The sequence goes on from DASWTB010000444.1 coordinate 18,022, forward strand.
CCGCCCTGCGCGCCGAGCCCGGCATCCTGGTGCGCAACCAGCGCGGCCAGTCCGGCCTGTGGGCTTACGCGATTTCGGGCGACCTGCCGATCGTGCTGATGGAAATCCGCGATGCCGCCAATATCGAGCTGGCGCGCCAGCTGGTGCAGGCGCACGCCTACTGGCGCCTGAAAGGGCTGGTGGTGGACCTGGTGATCTGGTATGAAGACCGCTCAGGCTACCGCCAGGCGCTGCACGACCAGATCATGGGCCTGATTGCCTCCGGCCTCGACGCGCAGGCCATTGACCGGCCGGGCGGCATCTTTGTGCGCCCAACGGAAGGCATTGCGCCGGAAGACCGCGTACTGCTGCAGACCGTGGCACGCGCCGTGCTGAGCGACGAGCGCGGCACGCTGGCCGATCAGCTGAAGCGCGGCGTGGCGCCGACACTGCGCATGCCGCCGCTGTTGGCGGAGCCGCGTGCCGAGGCGCTTGAACGCGAGCGCGACGCGAAGGCGGGCGTGCCATTGCCGGACGGCCTGATCCTGGCGAACGGGCTTGGCGGCTTTACGCCGGACGGCAAGGAGTACGTGATCGCCAGCGGCGCCGGGCAGCGCACGCCGCTGCCGTGGTCGAACGTGATCGCGAACGCGCAGTTTGGCAGCGTGGTGTCGGAAAGCGGCCAGGCCTATACCTGGCAGGAAAATGCCCACGAATTCCGCCTGACGCCGTGGCATAACGATCCGGTGTCGGACCTCAGTGGCGAGGCCTTCTACCTGCGGGATGAACAGACCGGCCGCTTCTGGTCGCCGTGCGCCTTGCCGGCGCCGGGTGCGGGCAGCTACCTGACGCGCCACGGCTTCGGCTATTCCGCGTTCGAGTATGCGGAGTCGGGCATCGTCAGCCGCATGACTACCTTCGTGGCGCTGGATGCGCCGGTGCGCTACACGGTGATCCGCGTGCGCAACGACTCCGGCGCGGCGCGCAAGCTGTCAGTGACGGGTTATGTGGAGTGGGTACTGGGCGATATGCGTTCCAAGTCGGGCATGCATATCGTCACCGAGATCGATCCGGTGACCGGCGCGCTGTTCGCGCGCAATGCCTACAACACCGAATTCTCCGGCCGCGTGGCCTTCTTCAATGCCGATGCTTCGGTGCGCACCGTGACGTGCGACCGCACGGAATTCATTGGCCGCAACGGCAGCCTGGCGCGGCCGGCAGCGCTGCGGCGTGTCCGGTTGTCGGGCAAGTCCGGTGCGGGACTGGACGCCTGCGCGGCGATCCAGGCGCCGTTCGAGCTGCAGCCGGGGCAGGAGCGCGAGATCGTGTTCGTGCTGGGCATGGGCGGCCGCCGCAATGCCGACGCCACCAACGTGGTGCAGCGTCACGGCGGGCGCGGTGCTGCGCTGCAGGCGCTGGCTGAAGTGCACGAGCACTGGGACAAGGTGCTGGGCGCGGTGCAGGTGCAGACGCCTGAGCCGGAGCTCGACGTGCTGGTCAACGGCTGGCTGATGTACCAGACCATTGCCTGCCGCATGTGGGCGCGCAGCGGCTACTACCAGAGCGGCGGCGCGTTCGGCTTCCGCGACCAGCTGCAGGATGCGATGGCGATGGTGCATACCCGTCCCGACATCCTGCGCGAACACCTGGTCCTGTGCGCAGCGCACCAGTTCGTGGAAGGCGATGTGCAGCACTGGTGGCACCCGCCGTCCGATCGCGGCGTGCGCACGCATTGCTCGGACGACTACCTGTGGCTGCCGCTTGCAGCGTGGCGCTATGTGTCGAGCACCGGCGATATGTCGGTGCTGGATGAACAGGCGCCTTACCTGGAAGGCCGTCCGGTGCAGCCGGAAGAGGATTCCTACTACGACATGCCAAGCCGCTCGGCCCACGCCGGCGATTTGTACGAACACTGCGTACGCGCCATCCGCAACGGCCTGCGCTTCGGCGAGCATGGCTTGCCGCTGATCGGATCCTGCGACTGGAACGACGGCATGGACAAGGTAGGCGAGCATGGCAAGGGCGAGAGCGTATGGCTGGCCTGGTTCCTGATCGAAGTGCTGCAGCGCTTTGCCGAAGTGGCCGAATTGCGCGCTGACGCTTCCTTCGCCAGCGAATGCCGCGAGCAGGCCAAGACGCTGGCGGCCAACATCGAAGCCAATGCCTGGGACGGCCAGTGGTACCGCCGTGCCTACTTTGACGACGGCACGCCGCTCGGCTCCGCCCAGAACGAGGAATGCCAGATCGACTCGATCTCGCAAAGCTGGGGCGTGCTGACCGGCGCAGCCGACAAGGCGCGCGTGGAAGGCGCGATGGAGCAGGTGGAAGCGCGGCTGGTCAGGCGCGACTTCGGCCTGATCCAACTGCTCGATCCGCCGTTCGACAAGTCTTCGCTGAACCCCGGCTATATCCGTGGCTACGTGCCGGGCGTGCGCGAAAACGGCGGCCAGTACACCCATGCCGCCATCTGGACCGTAATGGCATTCGCGCGCCTGGGCGACGTCGAACGCGCCTGGGACCTGATGCGCATGATCAACCCGGTGCGCCACGGCTCCAGCACGGAAGCCTGCGCACGCTACAAGGTGGAACCGTATGTGGTGACGGCCGACGTGTACGCCGTCGAACCGCACGTTGGACGCGGCGGCTGGAGCTGGTACACCGGCTCCTCCGGCTGGATGTACCGCCTGCTGCTCGAATCCCTGCTTGGCCTGACCCGCCAGGCCGACAAGCTGCTGCTGGCGCCGCGCTTGCCTGCATCGTGGCCGGGCTTCACGCTGCACTACCGCCACGGCAGCAGCACCTACATCCTGCGCGTCACCCGCGGCGAAGCCTCCGCCTCGCCAACCGAGATTGCGCTCGTGGACGACGGCAACACCTACGAAATCGACATCAAAGTGTGATTTGAAAGTCGGGGTCAGCTCCGGCTTCTCGAGGAGCTTTGCGCTTCGCGCAGCTGCGAATGTCCGATTGCCGGAGCTGACCCCGACTTTAGGTGTGCTATCCTCTGCGCGCCTGTAACAACAGAGAGATGCCATGTTTCGACTGTCCTTGCCTGCTGCAGCCGTGGCGGCTGCGTTTGCGTTGCCTGCGTGGGCGCAAGACCCGCTGAGCTTTGCGCGCTATGACCAGGTGCGCACGACCGACCTGCACCTGGACCTGAAAGCCGACTTCGCGCGCAAGACGCTCGACGGTTATGCGGAACTGTCGCTGAACTGGATCGACAAGTCGGCGCGCACTCTGGTGCTCGACACCCGCCAGCTCAAGATTGCGCGGGTGCAAGTGCTGCGCCCGGACGGCAATTGGGCGCCGACTTCCTTCATGCTCGACAAGCAGGACCCGAAAAAAGGCCGTGCCTTGCGCATCGCCCTGCAATCGCAGCCTGAAAAAGTCCGCATCTATTACCGCACCGCGCCCACCGCCAATGCGCTGCAGTGGATGAATCCCGAGCAGACGCTGTCCGGCAAGCGCCCCTTCATGTTCAGCCAGTCGGAAACCATCGAGGCGCGTTCTTGGGCGCCGGTGCAGGATACGCCGGCAGTGCGCTTCACCTACAGCGCCCACATCGACGCGCCAGCCGGTATGCGCGTGGTGATGAGCGCGGAGGGCGACCAGCATGCGACCGGCAAGGGCGGCTGGAACTTCAAGATGCCGCAGCCGATCCCATCCTACCTGCTGGCCATCGCCATCGGCGAAATCGAGTTGCGCAACCTCGGCCCGCGCACCGCGGTGTACGCGGAACCCGGCCGCATCGATGCGGCAGCCTACGAGCTGGCCGACACCGAGAAGATGATCAACGCTGCCGAAGCGTTGTACGGTCCTTATCGCTGGGGGCGTTACG
>DASWTB010000445.1:0-8146 GCA_036402315.1 Pseudoduganella sp.
AACGTTAACCGATGAAGGAGTCGAACTGCATGTCGAACTCCTGCAGCGCCTTCTGGGCGTTTTGCATTTTCTTGCGGAATTCGGGGCCGCGCTTCAGGGCCAGGCCGACGGCCAGGACGTCGATCACCACCAGGTAAGCCAGGCGGGCCGAGATCGGGGTGTAAGGGTCGGTGTTGAAGATCAGGTCGATCGGGATCAACACTGTGGCCGTTTCGGCCAAAGGAGTGCCGGAGGGCGCCAGCACGATCACGTCCGCGCCGCCTTCCCTGGCCAGCTTGGCTGAGCGCACCAGGGCCGGGCTGTTGCCGCGCTGGGAAATTGCGACCACCGCGTCGCCTTCATGCAGCAGGGCTGCGGAAATACTGTGGATTGCCGGGTCGGCGTAGGCCACGGTTGGCACGCCTGAGCGGAAGAACTTGTGCTGCGCATCGGCCGCCACGATGCCGGAGGTGCCGTGGCCGTAGAACTCGATCTTGCGCGCGCGCGACAGGATGTCGAGCGCTTTCTGCACCGGCTCGGCGTTCAGGTTGTTACGCAGGTCCAGCAGGGTGTTGATGGAACGGCTGCAGATCTTGTTCACCAGGTCGGCCGCCAGGTCGTCCTGCGCCGGCTGGTCGTTCAGGCCGGGCAGGGCGAGGGCCAGGCCTTGCGCCAGTTTCAGCTTGAACTCATGCCAGCCGTCGTAGCCCAGCGTGCGGCAGAAACGCACTACGGTCGGTTCGGACACTTGCGCACTCTTGGCCAGTGCCGTGATATTGGCGCCTACCGTGCGGGCCGGATTGTCTAGCACGGCCAGCGCGACCTTGCGCTCCGATTTGGAGAGCGAGTCGAGCTGGGTGCGGATGGAGTCGAGCAGCATCAGTCTTCAGGCAAGGCTTCTTCACGCCATTGCAGCCCGTCGCGTCCGATCAGGGCACTGGCCGCGGCCGGGCCCCAGGTGCCGGAGGCGTATGGCAGCGGTGCGGATTCGTCCTGCTCCCAGTTGTTCAGTATCGGTTCGACCCATTCCCAGGCGGCTTCCAGCTCGTCGCCGCGCATGAACAGGGTCAATTGGCCGCGCAACACGTCCAGCAGCAGGCGCTCGTAAGCATCCATGCGCGGCATCTTGAAGGTTTCGCGGAAGTCCAGTTCCAGTTCGGCCGGTTTCAGGCGCATGCCTTCGCCCGGGGTCTTGGCCATCAGGTTCATGCGCAGGCCTTCGTCCGGCTGCAGGCGGATCACCAGGGAATTCGGTTGGAAGCTGGAGGTCGGCTGGTTGAAGATCGAGTGCGGGATCTGCTTGAAGCGCACCACGATCTCGGCCAGCGAATCGGCCATGCGCTTGCCGGTGCGCAGGTAGAACGGCACGCCGGCCCAGCGCCAGGTGTCGATTTCGACCTTCATGGCGACGAAGGTTTCGGTCTTCGAATTCTGCGGCGCTTCCGGCTCGTCGCGGTAGCTCGGCACAGCCTTGCCCTCCACGTGGCCCGCCCGGTACTGGCCGCGTACAATGTTCTGCGCCAGCGTGGTTGGGGTGAAGCGTTTCAGGGAGCGCAGCACCTGCAGCTTGGAGTCGCGTACGGCGTCCGGCGCGATCGAGGTCGGCGGTTCCATGGCGACGATACACAGCAGTTGCAGCAGGTGGTTCTGCAGCATGTCGCGCAGCGCGCCCGAGGTGTCGTAGTAGCCGATGCGGTTGCCGACGCCGAGCTTTTCGGCGATGGTGATCTGGACGTCGGAGATCCACTCGCGGCGCCACAGCGGTTCGAACAGGATGTTACCGAAGCGCAGGGCCAGCAGGTTCTGCACGGTTTCCTTGCCCAGGTAGTGGTCGATACGGTAGATCTGCTGTTCTTCGAAGACCTTGCCCACTTCGGCGTTGATCTGCTTGGCCGAAGCCAGGTCGCGGCCCAGCGGCTTTTCCAGCACCACGCGGGAATTGGCGGTGGCCAGGCCATTCGCTTTCAGGTTGTCGCAGATGCGCGAGAACAGGGCGGGCGGAGTGGCCAGGTAGTAGACGCGGGTGATCGCCGGGTCGGTGCGCAAGGCTTCAACCAGGCCTTTGTAGGTGGCGGAATCGACAGCATCCAGCGCGACGTAGACGATGCGGGCGATGAAGCGGTTCCAGTTCTCGTCGGTAGCCTGCGCTGACTTGATGTGGGGACGCGAGGTGCTCGTCACCATATTGATGAACTCTTCCTGGGTGCTCTCCTGGCGGCCGACGCAAACGATGCGCGCGGTCGGCGGCAGGTCGCCGCAAATATCGCGACTAAACATAGCAGGCAGCAATTTGCGCATTGCGAGGTCGCCGCTGCCGCCAAACAGAACCAGGTCGAAATCAGAGAGAGCCATAATCGTCTTCAGGTGAGTTACAGGGGGTACTTCAGTCTACGTATTTCAATCTACATAAGCGGGTTCAATGCGGCCTGCCACCGGCATGCGTACCGAAAGTACTTTGCCGCTCAGCGGGAAGGCCGCCAGTTCGTCCGCCGGGCGCTTGCCGGCGGTCGTGATGTACAGGGTGCGCAGGTCGGGGCCGCCGAAGGCCACCATGGTCGGGCAACGCACCGGCAGGCGGATCTCGTCCAGTTGATCGCCCTGCGGCGACAGCTTCAGGATGCGGCCGCCCTCGAACATGGCGACCCAGTAATTGCCTTCGCTGTCGACAGCCGCGCCATCGGGGCGGCCGCCGTAATCTGCTGCCGATTTGTCGGTGCTGAAGCGGCGCACGTCGCGTTCATCGCTGACGGTGCCGGACAGCAGGTCGAAGGCGAAACGCGTGACGCGGTGGCTGGCTGTCTCGGCATGAAACATGGTCTTGCTGTCCGGGCTGAAGCCCAGGCCATTCGAGTTGACCATGCCGCCGGACCAGACCTTGCGCACCTGGCCGCGTTCGAGGACATACATTTCCGCAGCCGGCTTGTCGCGCGGTTCGTAAATGGTGCCGCACCAGAAGCGGCCTGCCGCATCGCACTTGCCGTCGTTGAAACGGGTGGTGGACTGGTCGAACGGCGCTTCCGCCACCAGCTTCAATTCGCCGGTGCCGGGGTTGAAATGGGAGAAGCCGCGGCGCTGCGCGACCATCAGGCCGCCTTTGGCGGCGCGCACCAGCGACGATGCCTCGCTGTCGACTTTCCATTGCTCGTGCTGGCCAGTGGCGGTGCACAGGCGATGAATGGCAAAGCCTTCGATATCGACCCAGTACAGTGCTTTCTCGTCCGGCGCCCACAGCGGGCTTTCGCCCACGGTCATGGTGGCGTCGCAGGCGACCTCGATCTGGTAGCTGTTCATTGGATCTGGGCCGACTTGGCCATCACGATCAGGCCGTTGGTCGAGCTGTCATGGGCTTCGGGATCGCCCTTGCCGGCCAATTCGGCCTGGATTTTCCTGGCCAGCACCTTGCCCAGCTCCACGCCCCATTGGTCGAAGCTGGCGATATTCCAGATCACCCCTTGCACGAAGGTCTTGTGTTCGTACAGCGCAATGAGAGCGCCCAGCGTCGATGGAGTGAGCTGGTCCATCAGGATGGTGTTGGAAGGACGGTTGCCGGGGAAAGTCTTGTGCGGCACCAGTTCTTCCATTTCGGCCGGCGGCACGTTGGCGCCTTTCAGCTCTGCGCGCACTTCGTCTTCGGTCTTGCCTTTCATGAAGGCTTCCGACTGGGCGAAGCAGTTTGCCAGCAGAGCGTCGTGATGGTCCGGCAGGTCGTGGGTCGCGCGCAGGGCGGCGATAAAATCAATCGGCGTTACGTCGGTGCCCTGGTGCAGGAGCTGGAAGTAGGCATGCTGCGCATTGGTACCGCACTCGCCCCAGACGATAGGGCAGGTTGGCGTATCGACCGGTTGGCCGTTCTTGGTCACGCGCTTGCCGTTGCTTTCCATGTCGAGCTGCTGCAGGTAGGCCGGGAAGCGGTTCAGGTCCTGGTGGTAGGGCGCGATCGACAGCGAAGTCGCGCCGAGGAACTGGCGGTTCCAGAAGCCGATCAGGGCCAGCAGTACCGGCATGTTTGCTTCCAGCGGCGCTTCGCGGAAATGTTCATCCATGGCGTGCGCGCCTTCCAACATCGCCTGGAAGTAGCCGAAGCCGATTGCAATCGCTACCGACAGGCCGATTGCCGACCAGACGGAATAGCGGCCGCCAACCCAGTCCCAGAACGGGAACATGTTGTCTGGATCGATGCCGAAGGCGCGCACCGCGTCGGTATTGGTGGATACCGCGACGAAGTGGCGCGGCAAGTCCGTTTCGCGCGCGCGGCCCAGGAACCAGTTGCGCGCGGTCTGCGCATTCAGCATGGTTTCGGCGGTGGTGAAAGTCTTCGATGCCACGATGAACAGCGTGGTTTCAGGATTCACCTGGCCCAGCACCGCATCCATGTCATGCCCGTCCACGTTGGAGACGAAGTGCATCTTCAGGCGCGGGTGGCAGTAGGAGCGCAGGGCCAGCACGGCCATCTTTGGTCCCAGGTCGGAACCGCCGATGCCGATGTTGACCACGTCGGTAATCGGCTTGCCGGTATGACCCAGCCAGCCGCCATTGCGCACCTTGTCGGTAAAGACCTTGATGCGGTCCAGTACCGCGTGCACGTCGGCGTTGACGTCCTGGCCATCGACCTTCAGCGCCTTGCCGCGCGGCATACGCAGAGCGGTGTGCAGTACGCTGCGGCGTTCGGTAATATTGATTTTTTCACCGGCAAACATGGCGTCGCGCTGCTCGGCCACGCCGCGCGTGCGGGCCAGGTGCACCAGCAGCTTGATGGTCTCGTCGTCGGCGCGGTTCTTGGAGTAGTCCAGGAACAGGCCAGCCGCGTCGACCGTCATGCGCGGGAAGCGGCCGGGGTCCTTCTGGAACAGCTGGCGCATTTGCCAGTCGCGGGCGTCGTGGGCGTGAATTTCGAGGGCCTGGTAGGCGGCGGTGGAGGTCAGGGCGGGCAAGCGCATAATGTCCTGTGGCATATGGATTTATGAATTGTGTTTAACTATACAGGAAAAACAGGTAAATTCACTACAAATCTTTTCGCGCTTCGGTGATTTCAGGGGATGTGAGGCGTAATTCGACGCGATGGGAGCGCTCGCAACTGGAAATTTTGTAGTAAAATTTCCGGAAATTCATTGAAAAGGAACGATCATGCCGTTGCATCCAGTCCTGGAAAAAGTCACCGCGCGCGTCATCCAGCGCAGCCGCGTCTCCCGCGGCGCCTACCTGGCGCACCTCGAGGCGGCCCGCGTCAAAGGCCGCACCCAGCGTGGAACCCTGTCCTGTACCAACCTGGCGCACGGTTTTGCCGCGTTCCCGGCGAACGATAAGCTGGTCCTGAAGGAGGTGAAGAAGCCTTCCGTGGCGATCATCTCCGCTTACAACGATATGCTGTCGGCGCACCAGCCGTTCGAGACCTTCCCGGCCATCATCAAGGATGCGGTACGCAAGGCAGGCGCGGTGGCGCAGTTCGCGGGCGGCACGCCGGCCATGTGCGACGGCGTGACCCAGGGCCAGCCGGGCATGGAGCTGTCGCTGTTCTCGCGCGATGCGATCGCCATGTCGGCCGCAATCGGCCTGTCCCATAATATGTTCGACTCGGTGCTGTACCTGGGCGTGTGCGACAAGATCGTGCCGGGCCTGCTGATCGGCGCGCTGCACTTCGGCCACCTGCCGGCGGTGTTCGTGCCGGCCGGCCCGATGACTTCCGGCCTGTCGAACAAGGAAAAAGCGGCGATCCGCCAGCGCTATGCGCAAGGCAAGGCGACCCGCGAAGAACTGCTGGAAGGCGAAGCCCAGTCCTACCACGGCGCCGGCACCTGTACCTTCTACGGTACCGCCAACTCCAACCAGCTGCTGATGGAAATTATGGGCTTGCACCTGCCGGGCGCCGCCTTCATCAACCCGGGTACGCCGCTGCGCGATGCGCTGACCGCTGCCGCCGCCCAGCACGCGGCCCGCATCACCGAGATGGGCAGCGAATACATGCCGGTCGGCCATATCGTGGACGAGAAGTCGATCATCAACGCCGTGGTGGGCTTGCTGGCCACCGGCGGCTCGACCAACCACACCTTGCACCTGGTCGCGATTGCCAAGGCGGCCGGGGTGGTGATCGACTGGGACGATTTCAACGAGCTGTCCTCCGTGGTGCCGCTGCTGTGCCGCATCTATCCGAACGGCGATGCGGATGTGAACCACTTCCACGCCGCCGGCGGTACCGGTTTCGTGATCCGCGAACTGCTGGATGCAGGCTTGCTGCATGAGGACGTCAACACCATCCTGGGCAAGGGCCTGCGCAAGCACTGCGCCGAGCCGTTCCTGAACGACGACGCGACTGGCGTGATCTTCAAGGATGCGCCGCTCAAGAGCGCCGACGAGAAAGTACTGCGCGGCGCTGCCGATCCGTTCTCGAAAGATGGCGGCATGGTGCTGGTGCAGGGTAACCTGGGCCGCGCCATCATGAAGGTGTCCGCCGTGAAGGAAGAGCATCGCACGGTGGAAGCTCCTGCGCTGGTGTTCGATTCGCAGGAAGCCTTCATGGCAGCCTACAAGGCCGGCAAGCTCGATCGCGACTTCGTGGCGGTGATCCGCTTCCAGGGCCCGAAAGCCAACGGCATGCCGGAGCTGCACGCGCTGACCCCGGCGCTGGCCAACCTGCAGGACGCTGGCCGCAAGGTGGCCCTGGTGACCGATGGCCGCATGTCCGGCGCGTCGGGCAAGGTGCCGGCCGCGATCCACGTTTCGCCTGAAATCCTGGCCGGCGGACCACTGGGCCTGGTGCGCGATGGCGACATCATCCGGCTCGACGCCGCTACCGGCACGCTGGAAGCGCTGGTGTCGTCCGACGTTTGGCATGGCCGCTCGATGGCGCAGGCCGACCTGTCGCCCAACCAGATCGGCATGGGCCGCGAACTTTTCTCGATGTTCCGAAACACCGTGTGTGCGGCGGAGCAGGGCGCGACCAGCTTCCCGCTGCCGTCGCCGATCCAGACCACCGTGCCGCTGCACGGCGAAGACAATGTGGGCAATACCGTGCCCGGTTCCGATGAAGATTTCCTCGCAAAGAAAGCCTGATATGACCCTGCTCGAGATTATGCGTACTTCGGCCGTGATCCCTGTGATCGCGATTGACGACCCTGACCACGCCGTGCCGCTGGCAAAAGCCCTGGTGGCAGGCGGCATCCGCGTGCTGGAAGTGACCTTGCGCACTCAGCACGGCCTGGGCGCGATCCGCGCCATGAGCCAGGTGGAAGGCGCCATCGTCGGCGTGGGCACGCTGACCCAGCCTGAGGAATTTGCTGCTGCGCGCGATGCGGGTGCGGTGTTCGGCGTATCGCCAGGCCTGACCGATGCGCTGATCGGCGCCGCCAAGTCAAGCGGCCTGCCGCTGCTGCCGGGCGTGATGACGCCGTCGGAAGTGATGAAGGCGCGCGAGCAGGGCTTCAAGCAGCTGAAGCTGTTCCCGGCGGTTCCTGCCGGCGGCGTTGGCATGCTGAACGCGATTGCCGGCCCGCTGTCGGACGTGGTGTTCTGCCCGACCGGCGGCATTTCGCAAGACACTGCGCCGGCCTTCCTGTCGCTGAAGAACGTCGCCTGCGTGGGTGGCTCCTGGCTGACGCCAAAGGACGCCATGCAAGCCGGCGACTGGGACCGCATCACTGCCATCGCCAAAGCGGCCAGCGCGCTGCGCCACTGATGGAAGTCATCGCCCGGCCGTTGACGTCGGGTGAGATCGCGCTGGCCCGGCTGGTGTTCGGCAGCGCGATCGACTACAAGCGGGTGCGTATCCACAACACCCGCTTCATTCCTTTCCTGCAGCGCAAAGACGTGTGCATCACGCCAAACGGCGAACTGTATTTTCACATCTCCCGCTACCGCCCGGACTTCTCGCTCGCTACCGAAAGTGAACAGCACTGGTTCATGCATGAGATGGCCCATGTCTGGCAGCACCAGCTTGGCTACCCCGTGATGTGGCGCGGCGCCATCCGCCTGGGCCTGAGCTATGACTACGAGGTATCGCCCGAACTGCGCCTGTGCGATTTCAATATGGAAGCGCAGGCCGAAGTGCTGGCCGATTACTTCGCCATGGTCTACCTGCACAAGCAGGACGCGGGCTTGTACCAGGACATGCTGCGCGATTTTTTGCGCAATCCCGCATCGCCAGCCAACCTGCCGCGTATATTTTTTGCTAACA